>NZ_JBEOYO010000076.1:0-37695 GCF_040297125.1 Streptomyces sp. NPDC001868
CCCCGGGCCGCCAGCGAGAGCAGGAAGTTCTGCGCGTACATGCCGATGTCGCCGGCCGTCCGTACCCCGTCGCCGAGTGCCGGCATGAACAGGAAAGCGGCATGGGGAGCGCCGTAGAACTCCAGGTTCTCGCGGACCGCAGCCCTCCTGCCGTCTCGGTCCGAGCGCTCGACACCCCGGACCCGGTAGACACTCGCGCCCAGGGCATGCGACCGCTCGAGGTAGATGTTCTCCTCGCCGTAGCCATCGGTGAAATCCGGAGAGGTCCGCCCCTCCTCCTCGGCCCGGAGCAGCTCTTTGCCCAGGGCGTCCCGCGCCGCACCTGAGACGACGTGCACCGTCCACGGCTGGGTGTTGCTGTTCGAGGGGGCGGTCTGCGCGTCTTCCAGCACACCGCGGATGTCCGCAGGCGACAGGGCTGTGGGCAGGAACTGCCGGGGGGAGCGGCGGGAGCGTGCGATGTCGGTGAAGGGTGATGCGGTGCCGGGCAAGGCGGTTCCTCTCCGTGGCGCGCAGTCTCCGCCACGGTGGCCGCGGCACAGCGCAGTACGGCAGGCCGCACGAGGCGGCAGTCGACGTGAGGGCCGGATGCGAGATGCGCTCTTGCGGCTATCTGCAGGCTTGCGGATGTTCGCAGGCAGCGGGGTGCCGAGGCTGCAGTGTGGGGGGACGGTGCGCTCTTCGTGTTCGTCTTTGTGCGTTCGTGGCGTGCCGCTGCTGCCGCTCTCGTGCCGTTGCGTGCACGAGTGCCGCGTCGGGTGACTCAGCGGTGGGCGGCGCGGTTCATCTCGACGATGTCGTCGAGAGTGGGATTGGCACCGCGGGCGGCGATGCGTTCCGGGAGGCTGTCGCGGATGGCTGCGTCCTTGGCGCGGTCGGCCGCGGCCAGGGCCGCCGGCAGTTCGTCGAGGGTCAGTTCGGTGCAGTAGGCGGGGCTGTTGGGCTGCTGGCGCCAGGAGTCGGCCAGTGTGCCCGCGTCGTAGGGGTCGAAGCCGGTGTCGTCCACAAGCTGCATGGCCACGCGCCGCGCCTCGTCGGAGTCGCCGGCGACGGGGATGGCGAGGCGGCCGGGCGTTCCGGCCGGGACGCCCCGGGTCTGCTGTGTTCCGGCCAGGGCTGCGTTCCACGCCTTGACCACGGGGCGCCCGAGCAGCTCGGCGGTGTACACGCTCTCCACCTGGCCGTTGTCCACCGCCTCGATCGGCTCGCTGAGCATGCCGGGGTAGTAGTTCGAGGTGTCGATGACCACCGTCTCGTCGGGCACCGACGCGAACAGGTCCGCCAGCCGGCCCGCCACCCCGAACGGGATCGACAGGACGATGACGTCCCGGCCCTGGACGGCGGCGTCGGCGAGCTCCACCGCGCGGGCCCCGGACTCCAGCACCTCCGCCCGGACCGCCTCGGGGCCGCGGGCGCCGGCCACCTGGACGTCGTGACCGGCCGTGCTGAGCTTGGCAGCGAGGTTCCCGCCGATGGCGCCAGCGCCTATGACAGTAATTTTCATGATTTGTTCCTTATGAGGTTGTGCCGCCCCTGGGGGCAGCACGATGTGATGGATGGGTGGTGGTGCCGCCTGGCGTTGCGGGGCGGAGCGGGGTGCCCGGCGATTTACGCCTGGGAGTCCTGCTGGCGGTAGCCGCTCGCGATGAGCGTGCGGAGCCGGTCGAGTGACTCCTCCTTGGTACCGGTGCCCTTGATCCAGGCAACGGAACAGGCCGCGAGGAACAGGTCGTGCCCCCGCACCGACGCGCGCACGCGCCCCGCGAGCTGCGCGGCCCGCACGTACTGATCGGTGGCGGTGATGAGGATGTCGCAGGGAATGGTGAGGGGGTTGTCCGGCTCCTGCGCCCGGGCCGCGGCCATGAGCGGGTCGGGCAGCCCGCTGAAGGCGCTGAAGTACTCCTCCATCGCCCGCAGCCACTGCTCCAGCGCCTCGGCCGGGTCGTCGAGTTGCTCGATGTCCGCCTGGCGGGCCACGAGTTCCTCGGAGCGGGTCTGCAGCACGGCCGCCAGCAGTGCCTCCCGGGTGGGGAAGTGCCGGTACAGGGTGCCGGGCCCGACGCCCGCCTCCTTGGCCACCGCCTCGAGGGAGGTACCGACCCCGTCCTGCAGGAAGTGACGCTGCGCGGTCTCCAGAAGGGCCGCGCGGTTGCGCTGAACGTCCGCGCGGGGCTTGCGTTCCCGCTGTGCACCGGCGCTCATGCGCCCTCCTGCCTGCCGTGATCCTGCGGCCGCATCAAAACGGATGCTGCCTCCGTACTTGGTCGAGAGTAAAACGGAGGTAGGCTCCGGTCAAATGGGCGGCCTGAGCGCGGAGCCCGGACACCGCAGGGGGCCGACACATTGAGCAGCCGTAGAGCGCGGGAGCCGTGCGGGCTGCACCATTCCAGGCGGCCCTTGTCCGGCCTCTCCAGCGCGGAGCCCGGTCCTCGGTCCAGGACGTCAGGGAGTGAGCTGTTGGTGTCCGATGACGGAGAGCAGTTCGAGTTTGCTGTGGCTCTCCGTGCCGGGGCGGGTGGTCAGCACCACCAGGGTCTGGGCGCGGTTCTCGGTGTACAGGAGCTGGGCGTCGACGTCGATGCGGCCGAGTTCGGGATGGAGGAGGGTCTTGCAGTCGCCGTAGCGGGCGACCTCCTGGAGTTCCCACATGCGGACGAACTCGGGGCTGTGTTCTTGGAGTTCGGCGAGGATCCGGGCGGCTCGGGGGGTGTCGCTGCCGGCGGTCAGCGCGGCCCGCAGGCGTGCCGCCTGGGCGCGGCCGTGGCTTTCGTGGGTCTCCTCGGGATACACCAGACGTTCGGCCGGGTCCATGAACCAGCGGTAGTAGCCGCTACTGGCCAGACCGGTGTGGCGGGTCTGGTCGCCGAGCAGCGCGATGGCCAACGGGTTCATCGCGAGGGTGTCGGACAGGTCGGTCGTTACCAGGGCAGGGGAGTCGTCCAGGCGGTCCAGGACCCGTAGCAGCGTCGGGCTGACATGCTCCGAACGCAGGAAACGGGCCGGGGCGTTGTGCCCGATGAGGACGAAGAGATGGTCGCATTCGTCCAGCGTCAGCCGCAGCGCCCGGGCGAGAGCCGCGGTGATCTGGACGGAGGGCTGCGGAGCACGCTGCTGTTCCAGCCGGGCGTAGTAGTCGGTGGACATGCCGGCGAGCTGCGCGACCTCCTCGCGGCGCAGCCCCTGCGTACGCCTGCGCGGCCCCTCGACCAGCCCGACGTCACGGGGCCGCAGCGCCTCACGCCGATGGCGCAGGAATTCCGCCAGTTCCTTCTTGTCCATGCCGTCCATCCTCGCCGCATCCCGCCCGGCTATCCAGAGACCGCCGATCCATGGCTGCGCCCTCCCCTCCCACCCGCGCGAAGCCGCTCGTACGGCCGACGCCGAGGGCGCTCGCAGCGAGACGACCCGATGATCACCTGACCTGCGTGACCCGCTGGGAAATTCAACGATGGTCGGCGGTACGCCGCAGGTCGTCGGCATGGAAGGCGGCCTGCGGCGACGGTCTCCGTCGAGGACGCCTGACGCTGGTCGGGCCCCGGGCCCCCTGCCTCGTCGCCCGGCCCGGCCGACACGACGGGGTTCGCCGTGTCAGCCGGGCGCTCGCGTGCCCCTCGGCGCTCAGGACGGATCCCGTCGCCTCCGGTGCGACGACCGGGGCGAAGCCGAAGGCGCTTCCTTACCGTTCCGCGTCTTCGGTGAGGGCCTCCCCGAGGCGGGTCCTGCTCGCGTTCGTCCATGAGGTGGCCCAACAGGACCCGCCCGCGTGCTGTTGTTCCGCGTCTGCCACAGGTCGGTCAGCTGCCGCTGATCATGGTGAGGACGTCGTTGTAGGAGCCGTTGGCCTGCGCATCGCGGAGGAACCTGGCGCGCTCGCCGGCCAGTTCCTTCGCGTCGGGCTTTTCGCGCAGCAGGTCGAGGGTCTCGGTGAGGAAGTCGTCCAGCGGCATGGATTGTTCGTTGTCCTCCTGACCCATCAGGGTCGTGCGCACAGCCGGCGGGATGACCTCGATCACCTGGACGCCGGCGTCGGCACCGGCGAGCTGGATGCGGAGACTCTCGGAGAAGGAGTGCAGCGCGGCCTTGGTCGCGCTGTAGGTCGGGGTGAACGGGAGCGGTACGAACGCCAGCGCGGAGGTGACGTTCACGACGACCGCGTCGGCCTTGCCCACCAGGAGGGGCAGGAAGGCGTATGTCATCCGGATCGTGCCGAGCAGATTGGTCGCGATCTGATCCTCGGCGGCCTGGAGTCCGGCCGGGTCGAGGACGCTCTCCAGCAGCTGAATGCCGGCGTTGTTGACGAGGACGTTCAGCCCCGGGTGGCTCGCCGCCACGGTCTCACGGGCCCGGGCGATCGAGTCGGGGTCCGCGACATCGAGGACGAGCGCGTCGATGCCGGGGTGCTCGGCCGTGATCTCGTCGAGGAGTTCCTTGCGCCGGCCGGCGACGACCACCTTGTTGCCGGCCTCGTGCAGACGCAGAGCCAGACCGAGGCCGATGCCCGAGGTTCCGCCGGTGATCAGGATCGTGTTGCCGGTCATCTTCATGGGGGACTTGCTCCTTCGGTACGGCGGGCCGGTGAGCGCCCGCAGCCTCGACCGTAGGAGCGCCCGCGCAGGGGCGGGAGAGGACGGTTCATCCATGGATCGGCGGTCTCTGCCTCGTGAAGCGCACGCCGGCCGTCGGGCTGGGGCCTGCAGAAGCTGGACGGCGGCTACGGTCCCGGCCGAGGCGTCGTCCATGCCGTCGACTGCGAGGAGGCACCCGCCGGGGCGCCGCTGCCGACCCTGGACCAGACGCTGGACGCCGCGAAGCATCCCGGTACCCGGCTGTGCTCCCTGTTGCAGCCCATGCTCGACGTCCCGTACGAGCTGGTTGAGCACGTCTCGTGGCTCATCCACGCCCGATCGCGCGTTACTACAGCGCCTGCGCCACCGTCCGCACCCCTTATTACGGCCACCGTGAACTTCCGGAGCACTACCAGCAGTACAACCGCGACCACGCCCGTCTCCGCGCTCCAGGCGAACACGCCTTCGCCCGCCCCAAGTCCTGGCGACTCGACGGTGGCCGGCTGGGGAGGATCGTCGGTCCATGGATATGTGATCCTCTCCCGCCCTCGCCGATACACCCCCATAGTCGAGACTGCCGGGCGCGCCCGGCCCCTGCGGCGAAGGAGAGTATCGCCGAGGTCAACGGCGCCTACGACCAGGTGCTGGCCCTGCTGAGCGGCGCCAAGGCCTGATCCAGCAACGCACAAAATGGAGAGCCGAACGTGAAACCCACGAATGAAGACACCGTCGAAATCAGCAGGGTCGTGGCGCTGTGGGCGCACATCATGGACGACCACGAACTGGACCGTCTCGGCGAATGCCTCACCGAAGACGCGGTGTGGGACGGCAGCGTCTTCGGCGGTGACCCGGTCGTCGGGCTGGACGCGATCGCGGCCTTCATGAACGCCCCCGGACACGCGAAGGCCCACCACACGACGAACATCGTCGTGTCGGAAGGCCCGGGCGACGAGGTGCGGGCCCGATCCAAAGGTCTGAGCCTGCTGGAGGGCGGCGGCGTCGCCAGCGTCGTCTACGCCGACGACCTGCGACGCACCGATGACGGCTGGCGCATCTCCCGGCGGGTCATCCATCTCACGTGGCCACATCACTTCTAGGGGTGCTTTCAAAAGCCGGGTGCTTGCGGGCAGGTGTCATGCAGTGGGCGGTTGCAGGAAGGCGTCGTGCATGTCGTCGCGTACTTCCCACCGGATCCGCAGGCATCGAGGGCCATGGAGCCAGGCGATGGCGGACTCGGCGTCCCAGCGGACCTTGCCCAGGCCCGAGCCGTGCGGCCGGCCCCGTCGAGCGATCGTCGGTGTGATGCCGCGCTCGCGCAGTCGGCGGCGATAGAGGTCGTAGTCGTAGCCGCGGTCGGCATACAGCATCCTGGGTTTGCGCCGGGGGCGGCCCCGCTTCCCCCGCACCGGCCCAAGGCTGTCGATCAGCGGCAGAAGCCGGGTGACATCGTGGCGGTGACCGCCGGTCAGCGACACCCACAGCGGAGTGCCGCGGGCATCGGTCAGCACGTGATGCTTCGAGCCCGGCCGCCCGCGGTCAACCGGGCTCGGACCGACTTTCGGGCTGCTTCGCCCCGCCTGGCCTGCACATGAGAGGCGTCGATGGTGGCGCGGGAGAAGTCGAGACGGTCCGCCGCCCGCAACCCGTCCAGCAGCACCCGCTGGAGCTCCTCCCACACCCCGGCCCCCTGCCACTCGGCCAGCCGCCGCCAGCAGGTAGGACCGGAACCGAACCCCAACTCCTGCGGCAGAAACTCCCACTGGACACCGGTGTACAGGACGAACAGCACCCCCTGGAGCGTCTTGCGGTCATCGATCCGCTTACGCCCCGGATACCGGAACCTCCGCTCATGCTTCGGCAACAGCGGCTCAATCACCGCCCACAACCCGTCACTGACCTCCCACGGCTTCCGCCGCGCCATGGTCACACCCCACAGAAAACACGGGATTACGCACATCTCCACCGTGCCACAACACGATCTTTCTGCAAGAAGCCCTAAAAAAGGACGTAACACCGCCATGAACGCTTTCACCACCGCCGTAGCCGTCGGGTCGGAGGAGCCGCTCAGCCCCGGCTACGACGCAGCGACCAAGGACGACGCCGAGTTCAACAAGTACTTCCGGCACGGCTTCACCACCATCGACGACGTACAGATGCACTACGTCATCGGCGGCGACGGCCCGCAGGTCATGGTGCTGCTGCACGGCTGGCCGCAGAGCTGGTACGAGTACCGCCCGATCATGCCCTCACTGCTGCCCGGCCGCACCGTCATCGCCATCGACCTGCCGGGCATGGGCGACTCGACCGGAAACCCGCCCTCCATGACCAAGACGGTCCTGGCCACGTACGTCCACAAGCTGCTCAACCACCTGGGCCACCACGAGAACGTACAGGTCGTCGGCCACGACTTCGGCCTCAACGTCGCCTACCCACTGGCCGCCCAGCACCGCGACCAGGTGGCGGGCCTGTTCCTCATGGACGGCGGCCTCGTCGGCAAGAACCTGAGGTTCGCCACCCTCGCATCGGTATCTTGGCACTTCTCCTTCTTCTTGCAGAATCCGCTCGCCGAGGAACTGGTAACCGGCCGGGTCGAAACCTTCCTCACCCACTTCTTCCAGAGTGTGAAGACCGCCGGCGAGAACGTCTCCGACGACGAACTCGCCGAGTTCGTCCGGGTGTTCTCCCGCCCCCAAGTCCTGCACGCCGGCTTCGAGCTCTACCGGACCCTGACCCAGGACGAGGCCGACAACACCACACTCCAGGACACCCCGCTGACCATCCCGGTCCACATGATCACCCAGGCCGCCCTCGCCGACGTGTTCCTGCCGCCCATCCATGACGCCGCCCCCCACGCCACCTCCGCCGTCGTCCCCGGCGCCGGACACTTCCTCGCCCACGAAGCACCCGACCGCGTCCTGGCCGAGATCAACGCCTTCTACCCCACCTCCACCCCCTGACCAAAAAGCACCACACGACCACATGACGTCCAAACCATCCGATGCCAGAACTCGCGCGGTCCCTGAACGGCGACCTCGAAAGCCGGCACACCGAGGCCAACATAAATGGCGCCTGACGACGTCTCAGCCAGATCACACCTGCCGGCATCCGCGGACGAGTGGATCCGCACCCCGGTCGGGGAACACGTCGAGGTGCAGTCCGCGAGCGGTGGGACGGGCGTGGCGACCGCGCTCGTCGGCGGCGCACCGATCCTGCCGGTCCGACCCGGCGAGCTGTCCGGTCCGTCCCTGGGAGTCACGCTGGAGGCGTGGGGTCCGGCGGGCGGGCCGGTCCGTGGGCAGACCGCCGAGCTGGTGATCATCCGACCGATGCCGTCCATGCCGCTGCACTTCTGGGACGACGCAGGTGGCAGCCGTCACAACGACTCCTACTTCCCCGCCTGCCCGGGACTGCGGCGGCACTACGACCGGGTCACCATGACCCAGCGCGGCACGGTGATCGTGAACAGCCGTCCGGACTCCACCCTGAACCGCCCGGGGGTTTGGATCGGATGAGGAGCGCGGGAGGGCGGCGGTGTCGCCAGCGTCGTCCACGCCGACGACCTGCGACGCACCGATGCCGGCTTCCAGTGAGGTGTCTGTTGCCTGGCGTCACCACCTGTGGCAGTTGACTGGCTTTCAGGAGAGCAGAAGGCCGGTACGCGCGGTTCGCCGACGAGCCCTCCATTCAGGAGCCGGAGGGGTTCTCCGGCTGGACGTGGTGGCCTTGGAACAGACCCGGGCCAAGCGCCGGTCTCACAACCGGCTGGGCCGCGGTGCAGTGGGGCACTGTACGGATGCCGGCACCTTCTTGTCGGCGCCGGCCGACGTGCCGCCGGGGGTGGCGGGGTTCGTCGCGGAGCAGTTGGAGACAGGGGCGAGACACGAGGGCCTCTCACGGGTCACCGCGTCGGCCCCCGTACCTCCTCACATGGAAATTGCGCGGTTCAGGCGGACAAGGTATTCCGCGTCCGGTTGCACGCCGGCCCCGAAGCGTTCCCGGATCACGGCGAGCCCGAGGTCACGCCGCTTCGGTGATCGCGCCGCGTCGGCCGTCGCCAGTGCGTCCGGCAGCTCTTGACGGGTGAGATCCGTGCAGTAGGCGGGTGTGCCGGGCTGCTGCCGCCACGATTCCGCGAGCGGCCCCGCATCAAAGGCGTCGAACCCGGTGTCCTCCACGAGTGCCATGGCCAGGTCACGCTCGCGCGGACTGTCGGCCGCGACGGGGAGCGAGATGCGGTCCGCACTTCCCACCGGCTTGTTCCTGTGCGCGAACGACTCAGCTCCGATCGAGTTCCACGCCTTGACGATGGGCCGGCCCAGCAGCTTTGCAACCCACACGCTCTCGGCCTGGCCGGCCTCGATCGCCGCGATTCCGTTGTCCCGATGCGGGAAGTAGTTCGACGTGTCGATGACCACCGTGTCAGCCGGAACCTTGGCGATCAGTGGTGCGACCTGCGAAATGCGGGCGAAGGGAATCGAGAGGACCACGGCGTCGACGTCCGCTACAGCTTCCGCCGCTGTCACCGCTCGTCCGCCCGAGGCCAGTACGTCCGCCTCGATCGTCTCCGGGCCGCGCGAATTGGCCGCCTTCACCTCGTGCCCGGCCGCGCTCAACCGCCTGGTCAACGTCTTGCCGATGTTCCCGGTGCCGAGAATGCCGATCTTCATGGTGAAACTCCTTGTCCGGAACGGAACCCCGGTTTCGGTGACCGGGGTTCCCGGGCTTGGTCCCTGCGGCGCGACCGGGGCTGCGGCCGATCGCGGACGCGGTGGTGTCAGTGGGTGATGGCGACCTTGCCGAAGTGAGCGCCGCTCTTCGTGCTCGTCGTGTGTGTTCGTGGTGTGCCGGCATTGCCGCCCTCGTGCCGTCGCGTCCGCGAGAGTCGCGTCGGGCGACTCAGCGGTGGGCGGCGCGGTTCATCTCGACGACGTCATCGACGGTGGGGTTGGCCGGGAGGGCGGCGAAGCGTTCCGGGAGGCTGTCGCGGATGGCCGCGCCCTTGCCGCGGTCGGCCGCGGGAAGCTCGTCGAGGGGCAGTTCGGTGCAGTAGGCGGGGCTGTTCGGCTGCTGGCGCCAGGAGTCGGCCAGCATGCCGGCGTCGTAGCCGGTGTCGTCCACGAGCCGCATGGCCACACGCCGCGCCTCCTCAAAGTCGCCGGTGACGGAGCTGGCGAGGCTGCCGGGCGTCCCGGCCGGAACGCCCCGGATGCGCTCAGGAGGGCAGCGCGGTTGCGCTGGACGACCGCGCGGGGCTTACGTCCCCGCTGTTCACCGGCGCTCATGCACCCTCCTGCCTGCCGTGATCCTGCGGCCGCATCAAAACGGATGCCGCCTCCGCCTATCTGCGAGAGTAAAACGGAGGCTGCATCCGGTCAAACCGGCGGCCCGACCACGGAGTCCGGACAGCCCAGGGGCCCACCTGTCTGGCCGCAGCGCGCAGGACAAGAGCCGTGCGGAAGTGGGTGCGCGGGGTGCCGCGCCGCCGGACCCGACGACTTCCGGCGTCCTGGACCGTGACCCGCATGCATCACCAGCGCCCCTGGCCGGATTCGGCACACAGGTCTCCAGCTTGTTCGGCCCCTCCCGCGCCGAGCCCGGCCCGGTCCCCCCAGTCCAGGACGTCAGGGGGTGAGCTGCTGGTGCCCGATGACGGAGAGCAGTTCAAGCTTGCTGTGGCTCTCCGTGCCGGGGCGGGTGGTCAGCACCACCAGGGTCTGGGCGCGGTTCTCGGTGAACAGGAGCTGGGCGTCGACATCGATGCGGCCGAGTTCGGGATGGAGGAGGGTCTTGCAGTCGTCGTAGCTCTGTGCGACTTCCTGCAGTTCCCACATGCGGACGAACTCGGGGCTGTGTTCCTGGAGTTCGGCGAGGATCCGGGCGGCTCGGGGGGTGTCGCTGCCGGCGGTCAGCGCGGCCCGCAGGCGCGCCGCATGGGCGCGGCCGTGGTGTTCGTGGACCTCCTCGGGATACACCAGACGTTCGGCCGGGTCCATGAACCAGCGGTAGTAGCCGCTACTGGCCAGACCGGTGTGGCGGGTCTGGTCGCCGAGCAGCGCGATGGCCAACGGGTTCATCGCGAGGGTGTCGAGCAGGTCGGTCTGCACCAGGGCCGGGGAGTCGTCCAGGCGGTCCAGGACCCGCAGCAGGGTCGGGCTGACATGCTCGGAGCGGTGAAAGCGGGCCGGTGCGTTGTGGCCGATGAGCGCGAAGAGATGGTCGCGTTCGTCCAGGGTCAGCCGTAGTGCCCGGGCGAGAGCCGTGGTGATCTGGACGGAGGGCTGCGGGGCGCGCTGCTGTTCCAGCCGGGCGTAGTAGTCGGTGGACATGCCGACGAGCTGGGCGACCTCCTCGCGGCGCAGCCCCTGCGTACGCCGGCGCGCCCCCTCGACCAGCCCGACGTCGCGGGGCCGCAGCGCCTCACGCCGATGGCGCAGGAATTCCGCCAGTTCCTTCTTGTCCATGCCGTCCATCCTCGCCCCATCCCGCCCGGCTATCCAGAGACCGCCGATCCATGGCTGAGCCACTCCTCTCCCAGCCGCGCGAAGCCGCTCACACGGCCGACACCGAGGGCGCTCGCAGCGAGACGACCCGATGATCACCTGCCCCTGCCTGATCCGCTGGGAGATTCACCATCCGTCGGCGGTACGCCGCAGGCCGTCGGTCTGGAAGACGGCCCGCCGCGATGGTCCCCCGTCGAGGACACCCAACGCTTTGACCGGCCCCGGGCCTCGTCGCCCGGCCCGGCTGATGGGACGAGGTTCGTCGCGTGACGGCTCTCGCGTGCTGTTGTTTCCCGTCGGAAACAACAGGTCGGTCAACTGCCGGCGATCATGGCGAGGACGTCGTCGTAGGAGCCGGTGGCCACTGCGTCGCGGATGAACCTGGCACGCTCGACGACAATCTCCTTCGCGTCGGGCTTCTCGCGCAGCAGGTCGAGGGCTTCGGTGAGGAAGTCGTCCAGCGGCATGGCGTGTTCGCTGTCCTGCTGGCCGAACAGGTTGGTTTGCACGCCCGGCGGGACCATCTCGATCACCTGGACACCGGTGTCAGCGCCGGCGAGCTGGATGCGCAGGCTTTCGGAGAAGGAGTGCAGCGCGGCCTTGGTCGCACTGTAGGTCGGGGTGCTCTGATAGGGGACGAACGCCAGCGCTGAGGTGACGTTCATGACGACCGCGTCGTCCTTGCCCACCAGCAGCGGCAGGAAGGCGTACGTCATCCGGATCGTGCCGAGCAGATTGGTCGCGATGTGATCCTCGGAGACCTGGAGTCCGGCCGGGTCGAGGAGGTTCTCCCGCTGCATGATGCCGGCGTTGTTGACGAGGACGTTCAGCCCGGGGTGGCTCGCCGCCACGGTCTCACGGGCCCGGGCGATCGAGTCGGGGTCCGCGACATCGAGAACGAGGGCGTCGATGCCGGGGTGCTCGGCCGTGATCTCGTCGAGGAGTTCCTTGCGCCGGCCGGCGACGACCACCTTGTTGCCGGCCTCGTGCAGACGCAGAGCCAGACCGAGGCCGATGCCCGAGGTTCCGCCGGTGATCAGGATCGTGTTGCCGGTCATCTTCATGGGGGACTTGCTCCTTCGGTACGGCGGGCCGGTGGGCGCCCGCAGCCTCGACCGTAGGAGCGCCCGCGCAGCGGCGGGAGAGGACGGCTTATCCATGGACCGGCGCTCCCTGGCTGAGCCGCAGACGACGCTCCTGCCCGGTCAGCGCCTCCAGAGCGGGCGTAGCGAGCCACCGGTAGGAGAACCCGGGGGCCAGGATCACAGCCTGTTGGAAGACGGTGAGCCAGGTGGCGTTCGCAGCGATGAACTCCCCCATCCCCGCGGTGAGATGGAGGCGCACGTTGTCCCAGACGAGCACGATGAGCCCGCCGAGCTGGATGCGGGCCCGCACGACCAGGTCGCGCAGGTCTCGCCAGCCGAAACCCTTCGGCTGGCCCAGGCGGCACCGGTACTCGCGTACCGCGTAGAACATCCGCGAGCGGCGGCCCGGCTGGTAGCAGACCATCCCTGCCATCGACACCCGGCCCGATCCTCGCCCGCGTACCCGCACCACGGCGTGCAGCCCCTGCGGCCCCAGGTCCTGGAGCGCGGCGGCGTCAGCGACTGCCCGGCCTCGTCCTGGAAGACGATCCAGGCACCGAGAGCCGCCGCGGTGCTTTTACCCGCAGCCAGACGTCCTTCTTCCACAACTCGACCGCCGCGTCGTCGCGTTCGATGGCCCGGCGGGCGGGCTGCTGCCACGATCAGCCGTGCCGTCTCAGGAGCCGCCACGTGCCTTGGAGCGTGTACGAGACGTGGAGCATAAGACCGATGAGCGTCTTCACCCGGGCCAGTGTCCACCGCTGATCTGCCCAGCCGTGTGCCAACGGCCCACGCTGCAACTCGCTTTCAAGCCGGGACAATTGAGCATTGCTGAGCTGGGGTCGTCCGGGTGATCCCACGGAGGCGCCACCGGCCGCACCGTGTTCGCGCCAGGGCCGGCGCCACCGCTCCACGGACCGCTCACTCACTCGCAGCGCGGCGGCGACCTCCCGGTTCTTCTCCCCGCGCTCGAAGCGGTCCACGGCCTGCAGTCGGACCCGCTCCCGCGCCGCCCTCCCAGCGTCGGTCAGCTCGCCGCCCTGCGCACATCTCACAAGCCCACAGCTACCTGACCATCGCAGAGGCGTCAGGAGAACGCCCCGACATCACCCGATCAAGTTCAGCAGGTTCTCTCCGGAGTCCTTGAGAGTGTGAGAGAGCGCGAACGATCAGGCTCCTGACAAGCCAAGGAGCGCGTCGGCGTTGCCATGGGCGATCCGCGCCCGATCGGCGGGAGAAACCGGCAAGTTGTTGAGGAACGCCGTGGCCTCGTCATTGGGGCTGTACGGATAATCGACCGAGAAGAGGATGCGATCCGCGCCGAAAGCGGTCAGGGCGGCGAGGAACGCGGATTGGTCGAAGAAGCCACTGGTCGTGATCCACACCTGATCCAAGATGGTCTGCGATACGTCTCGCTGCAGCCCGATTTCCTTTCCCGGTCCGAACATCGCATCGACGCGCTGAAGCATCATCGGCAGCAGCTCGCCCATGTGGCCGATGATCAGCTTCAGATCCGGATTTCGGTCGAGTGCGCCCGACACGGCCAGGCGCAGAATGTGAAGTCCTGTTTCCGCATGCCAGCCGAAACCGGCATTGGACAAGATGAACGCGGTAAAGTCCGGCAGCCCCTGGAAGTAGATGTCGCGCACCGCACGTGGCGCGGGTCCGGGATGGATATAGAGGGGGGCGCCGATGGCCTCGGCACGCGACAGGATCGGAGCGAAGCGCGGGTCGTCGAGGAACAGTCCGTCGGTGGTCCCGTTGATCGAGGCGCCGCGGAAGCCCAATCGGGTCACGCACCGCTCCAGTTCGTCCGCGGCCGCCTCGGGATCCTTCATGGGGAGGTGCGCGAACGCCGCGAACCGATCCGGTTGCCGTTCGACGGCCTGGGCCAGTCGGTCGTTATAGTCGCGCGCAAGGCTCACACCCTCCTCACCGGCCAGCATCTCGGCGCCCGGGCCCACGGCCGACAGCACCTGCATGGTGATTCCGGCTTCGTCCATCGAGGCGATGCGTTCCTGCTCTGTATCGTCCAGGGCCCGGTCGAGCGCACTCGCCGGCTCGTCTGCATCAGAGGGCGCCCATCCGGCCGGCACCCATCCGGATGCAGCAACGTCCGCGGCGGAAATCCTTTGCGCCAGATCAGTGAAAAGGACATGTTCCTCTAGAGCAACGATGCGCATGATCTTGTTCTCCGTCCAATTGAAGGTGAGTGCGACACAAGGGGGCGGCGCTCGGCGGTCAGCGGCTCGGCTCGTAGGTGAGTTGCTTGACGTGCCGCAGGGTCAGGGCGGTTTCCACGGCCTGCACTCCGTCGAGGCCGCCGATCTTCTTGCTGAGGTATGTGTAGAGCTCGCCGGTGCTCGAGGTGGCGACGGTCGCGAGGAGGTTGGCCTGGCCGGTGGTGGCGCCGGCGAAGCGGACCTCGTGGTGTTCGGCCAGTTTCCGTCCGGCGGTGTCGAGTGCGGAGGGGGCGACGGTGAGCCAGAGCATCGCGCTGATGCCGTGTCCGAGGGACTCGCGGTCATGCTGCACCTTGAAGTAGAGGATGCCCGTGGAGCGCAGACGCTCCAGGCGCCGCTTGACAGCGAACTCCGACTGGCCGGTGCTGGTCTGCAATTCACTGAAGGTCGCCCGGCCGTCGCGCCGCAGCACGGCGAGCAGCGCCTCGTCCTCTCCGTCGAGAGCGATGCGGGCGGCTACCGGCTCGCTGTACGGGAGACGCAGTGCCGCCTCCTGGTCGGGTTCGAGCGCTTGAGTCTTGTCGAGCCAGCCGAGCGGGCCGCCGTAGAAGGTGTGCAGCAGGCAGTGGGCGCTGACCGAAATGACCTGAGGCGTGCGTTGCAGGCGGTCGAAGAGTAGTTCGTCGCGGTCCTGTCGGCTGCGGGCTCCCATGGCGCACAGCACTTCGGTGCCGCCGGAGATGAGATCGACGTGTGAGGTGTCGGGACGCCGGGCCAGCGCGGTGGCGAGTTGTTCGGCCACGTCGGGAGTGCAGCGCAGCCGGACGATCCAGCTCTGGCGGCCCAGCAGGCTCTCGTCGGTCATGCCGACGATCCTGAGTCCGGCGGTGGTGCGCAGTTTGCGGAAGCGGCGGGCGACGGTCTGGTCGGACACTCCGAGGATTTCGGCGATGCGGCTGAACGGCGCCCGCCCGTCCACCTGGAGCGCGTGCAGCAGCTTCAGATCGAGCGCGTCGGGTGAAGGGGACTGCATCGATGGCTCCTGCTTCGGCCGGGTGAAGTTCACGTCGTGTCGTACGACAGCGCTGTGTGGCCCGGGACGGGAAGGGTCCGATCCCGGGCCACTGAGCGGCGCCGCGCCCGTCCCCACGGTCGGCGCCGGTACCGGCGCGGTGACTGTCCGCTCCTGAGCCGTGCCGGTACGTCTGGTGTCATCTCGGTGCGGGTCCGGGGCTCACGAGGGGCGGCTGCCTGCGCCAGGCACCGTCTGAGTGCCGGCGGTGGGCAGGTCGGGTGTGCGAGGCCCTTGTACGGAGGCAGCCGGGTCTGTTGCCGGTAGGACCGACTGCTGCTGTGGCCGGCGCAGCAGGAAGAAGCCCACTACGGCCGCCAGCAGGGTCAGGACGGCCGCGACGACCAGGCAGAGCTGAAGACCGTCGATGAACGCCTGCGACACGGCGCCGAGGACACGCGGGGTGTCCGCGCCCAGGCGAAGCCTGCCGACCGAACGCAGTCCGCCGGCGTCCGCTGCCTCGGTGACGCGCCGGATCGTCGCTCCGCCCAGCCCCGCGTCGGTGAGATGTCCGGGCAGAGCGTCCACAGCACGAGAGGACAGCAGCGCGCCCAGGACGGCGGGGCCCAGGGCGCCGCCGAGTTGACGGAAGGCGTTGTTGGCGGCAGCGGCCATACCGGCCTGGTGGAACGGCACCGAACTGACGGCGGTGGCGGTCATCGGGGTCAGGACGAACGACACGCCCAGGCCGAGCAGGGCCATCCGCCAGGCCAGTGAACCGAACGAGGTGTTGGCGTCGATCGTGGTCAGCGACAGCAGCGCGACCGCCACGACCAGCAGGCCGCCGGGAATCAGCACCCGCGGAGAGACCCGGTGCACCAGGCGTCCCATGGGGACACCGAGGACCAGCGGCACCATGCACACCATCAGCAGCCGCCAGGCCGATTCGAGGGTGCTGAGCTGCTGGACCATGCCGAAGTAGAGGCTGAGGGCGAAGAAGAACCCGATGAGCCCGAGGAAGCTGATCATGGCGATCAGTGAGGTGGCGGTGAAGGAGGGGCTGCGGAACAGTGTCAGGTCCAGCATCGGGCTGGAGCTGCGCCGCTCCACCCGTATGAAAGCGACCGATGCGGCAACGGCGGTGGACAGGGCAAGCATCACCTTGGTGGCGGTGAAGGAGTCGGCGCCGCCCTCGATGATCCCGTAGACCAGAGCGGTGATGGCCAGCGCGGCGGTGATCTGGCCGGGCCCGTCCAGTCGGCGCGTGCCTGGGGCACGGGAGTCGGTGAGCAGCTTCGTCGAGACGACCAGCGCGAGCAGCGAGGCGGGGACGGGCAGCAGGTAGAGCCAGCGCCACGCGAAGTGCTCGAGGATCACGCCCGCGATGACGGGGCCGAGTGCGAGGGCGGCCACGAGGGAGGTCGCCCACACACCGATGAAGTTCCCGCGCTCTCGCGGATCGGGAACGGCGTGGCTGATCAGGGCCAGAGTCGAGGGCAGCAACGCGGCCGCGCCCAGACCGGCGAAGGCCTGTCCGGCCCAGACGACCTCGATCGACTGGGCGCACAGTGCGATCAGGGCACCCAGACCGCTGAAGGCCAGGCCCGCCTGGAAGACCTTCTTACGGCCGTGCACGTCACCGAAGACGCCCGCGGTGAGGATGAGCGCGGCCATGGGCAGCACGAACGCGACGCTCACCCAGGACAGCTGCGAGGTCGACGTGTCCAGCGCCCGCTGAATGGCGGGCAGGCTCGCCGAGACGGTGGTCACCGGCAGATAGGCGACGAACACGCCGACGCAGGCCATGACGAGTGTGGGCACCCGCCGCTCCTGCGGCGGGTTCGCCGTGGTCGTGACGTTCACGAAAGACTCTCTCCCTTAGGTACCAGGCGCTGTGGTCGGCTGGCTTCCGCCGCAACGTTCCGGCTTGCCGGGGAGCCGAGGCCAGTCACGAGCGCCGGATCCCGGAAATCCGACATCGGGGCCTTCGGTCCGGAGGAAGTCCGACCCGGCAGAGAACAACGGCCGGCAGCTGTCGGCGTGCCCGAAGATCTGGCAGAGCCGCGGATACCGCCGTTCCGGCCGCCCAGTGATGCGGGCCCGGGGACGGCGCAGGCGCCGTCCCCGGCGAGGGCGAAGGTCGTCATGATCAGTCCTTGTGTGGGAGGGGCCGTCCCGGAGGGCGTGCCAGGTCACGGCGTCACCAGCCGGTTGAGGGCACGATGTTCGTCGACTGCCTGGGGACCCGGCCGGTGGATCGGGCCCGTGCCCAGGGTCAGGGACAGGCCCGTGCCCTGGTTGGCGTGGGCGATGATCTCCGCGGTGATGGAGACCGCCGTCTCCTCAGGCGTGCGTGCACCGACGTCGAGACCGATCGGGGAACGCAGCCGAGCCAATCGGTCCTGCGCGACGCCCGCCTCGCGCAGGAGACGCAGGCGTTCGTCGTGCGTCCGGCGGGATCCCATCGCGCCCACGTAACCGACGGGCAGATCGAGTGCCAACTGCAGCAGGGGGATGTCGAACCTGGCGTCGTGGGTGAGGACGCAGACGGCGGTACGGGCGTCGACCTCGGTGCGTTCCAGATAGCGGTGCGGCCAGTCGACCACGACCTCGTCCGCGTGCGGGAAGCGGGCCGCGGTGGCGAAGACGGGGCGGGCGTCGCACACGGTGACCCGGTAGCCGAGGAAGCGGCCGGCCTGGCTGAGCGCGGTGGCGAAGTCGACCGCGCCGAAGATCAGCATGCGGGGGCGGGTCGCGGCCACATGGACGAGGACGGACAGCCGGTCGGGGCAGGTGTCCGCGTCCCCGCCGAACGAGGCGGCCGCGGTGCGTCCCGCCCGCAGTTGGGCTGTGGCCCGGTCCGCCACCGCCTGGCCTGTCGGCCCTGCGGCCAGCGTCGCGTCGGCGGTCCAGCTGTCGCCGAGAACGCTCAGGGTGGCGCCGATGAGTGCGTCGGGGCCGTCGACGACCTGGGCCACGGCGGCGGGTCGGTCCCCGGCAACCTCGGCGAGGGCCGCGCCGAGATGCGGCCGGGTCGCGGGGTCGATGCGCTGGACGAGAACGTCGAGTTCGCCGCCGCAGGTCAGGCCGACGGCGAAGGCGTCGTCGTCGGAGTAGCCGAACCATGCGCGCTGCGGGGCGCCCCGGTCCTGTAGCACCTGTCGGCACAGTTCGTAGACGGCGCCTTCGACACAGCCGCCGGAGATGCTTCCGACGGCGTTGCCGTCCTCGTCCACCGCGACCGACGTACCGACGGGCAGGGGCGCGCTGCCGGTGACGTCGACGACTGTGGCCAGGGCGAAGGGGCGTGCCTCGCGGCACCAGCGGTGCAGTGTGTCCGCGATGTTCAGCATGAGTCCTTCTCCGTGGTTTGCCGTCGGGGCGTGGGGCGGGTCGCCGCCGCGCCGTCGGGGAGTGCATACGCGGCGGCGACCCTGGTGGGTCCGGCAGCCGGGCGGGAGACCGGTTACCGGACAGGCCGGTGGCATCGAAGACCGCGTTGGCGAACGGGGCCTGCGCCGTGCAGAACGACACCCGGGCAAGCCCCGGATGTGCATTTCCGGGGAGGCCGAACTTCCAGTGATCCCGTGGGTGGTGCGATGTCGGTCGCACCACCCGAGCACTCCTGCCCGGAGTGCTCCTGACGGGTTGACGGCCTACATCACGTGCTCGATCCGGATGGGCAGCCGGTTCTGGCGCTGTCCGGTGGCGTGGAAGACCGCGTTCGCGACAGCGGCTGCCGCGCCGATCATCGTGACCTCTCCGAGGCCCTTCACACCGACGTCGTTGAGGAGCAGATCGGGCTCGTCGATGAAGTCGAAGTCGATCTCCTGTATGTCGGAGTTGACCACGAAGGGATACTCCTCCAGCGTGGTGTTGAGGAATCCGCCGAAGCGCGGGTCGACCTCGCTCGACTCCCGGAGCGCCTGGCTGATGCCCCAGGTCACGCCCCCGCGGACCTGACTGGCCGCGGTGACCGGGCTGGCGACCCGGCCGCAGTCGACCACACAGAGCGCCCTGGGCACACTGATGCGCCGTGTCGTGGCCTCGATGCGGACCTCGACGAAGTGAGCGACCCAGCTGAAGGCCGTGAAGTCCGGGAAGACCGGACCCGCGGCGGAGAACAGGCCGGCCCGTGAACGGTCGAGCATCTCGGGGGGCTGGCCCGGTCCCACGGAGGTCACCTCCACCTCCGTCACCCCGCCTCCGGTGGCTCGGACCGCGGCTGCCACATCCACGGTCCCGGTGTCGCCCGTGCCGAGCTGCTTGCGCAGCTCGCGCAGTGCCTTGTGCACCGCGGGCAATGCCGTCGCGGTGCCCCACGCACCGGCGGTGAGATGCTGCGGCGCGAAGCGCGTGTCACCCACCTGCACGACGACGTCCCGCACGGGCACACCGAGGTCCTCCGCGACCAGGAGAGCGATGGCCGAGCGGATGCCCTGCCCCATCTCGTGACCGTCGACGCCGACGGTCACCCGGCCATCGGCCGCCGCGGACATACGGGCCACGGCCGGAGCGACCAGGACCGGGTGGGCGCCGACAGCGACGCCAAGGCCCACGAACGATCCGTCAGCGGCACGCATCGACCCCGGCCGCGGATCGCGTTTGTCCCATCCGAACCGCTCCGCACCCCGTGTCAGACACCGCGCCAGGTGGCGGGAGGAGAAGGGCAGCCCGGTGACCGGGTCCGTGGCGGTGTCGTTGGCCAACCGCACCTCGACGGGGTCTTGGCCGGTGGCGTAGGCCAGTGCGTCGATGGCCGACTCGAACGCGAAGCTGGCCGGGCCCTCCATCGGAGCCCTCATGAATCCCGGCGTCTGGACATCGGTCTGAACCAGGCGCTGACGTCCCCCGAAGTTGGGTACGCCGTACAGCCTCGACGTCATCTCCGTGAACATGGCGGGGTACAGGTCGTGGCGGGACGTCTGGTGCTCCGCGTCGTGGAGGGCGGCCAGGAGCCGTCCCGACGGGTCGGCGCCGAGCCGGATGCGGTGACGGCTGACCGGCCGGAAGCTGCCGGTGTGGAAGGTCTGCGGGCGCGGAATGACCAGCTTGACCGGACGCATCAGCCGGCGTGCGGCGAGCGCCAGTGGCCCGATGTGCGGCTGCAGTGCGTTGCGGGATCCGAAGCCGCCTCCGATGTAGGGCGAGATCACTTCGACATCCGCCGGATCGAGGTTCAGCTGCGTGGCGACTCCGTGGCGCAGTGCGCCGGCGTTCTGGGTGCCCTCGTGCACCACGAGCCTGTCGCCCTGCCATTCCACGACCGAGCTGGTCAGTTCCATCGGGACCTGGTGCTGCGCCGGGTGCAGGTAGGTCTCGTCGATCTGCACGGGGCTCGCCGCGTAGGCGCTCTCGGCGTCGCCCACCTTGATGTCGGGAAACCAGGGCAGGGCTTCTTCCTGGATGACGGAGGTGGCGCCTTCGTCGTCGAGTCCGACGGCGAACGGCTCGGTCTCGTAGCGTGCCCGGACGAGTTCCGCCGCCTCGGTGGCGGCGACCAGGGTGTCGGCGACGACCAACGCGATCGGCTGTCCCCGGTAGGCGACGACATTGCTGAGCAGCGGCTGCAGGCTCTGGAAGGAGAAGCCTCCACCCATCAGGAACCCGGGACCGCGCAGTTCGTCCTCGGTGAACCGGGTCAGGACCAGACGGACTCCGGGGACCGCCTCGGCCGCGGCGGTGTCGATGGCCACGGTGCGGCCCCTGCCGATCGTGGCCACGGCGAACATGGCATACGCCAGGTCGGCCGGGACGCGATCGGCGCCGTAGCGTGCGCTGCCGGTGACCTTTTCGTGGGCATCGACGCGGCGCAGGTCTGGGGGCTTCATCGGGCGGCTCTCTTCCCGGCGGTGAGCAGTGCGTCAGTAACGGTGCGGATGCCCAGCTCCACGCGGAACGCGCCGGTGCGAGGAGGGCGGGCCCCGGCGAAGGCGACTTCCCCCGCGCGGCGGGCGGTTTCCCTGGTGAGTCGCTCGCCGATCAGTGAGCGTTCCGCTGTCGTCGCCCGCCAGGGGCGCGTGGCGACCCCTCCCAAACCGATCCGGCAGTCCGTGACCATTCCCTGGGCGTCCAGCGTCACGGCGGTGGCGGCCGAGGTGAGAGCGAAGGCGTAGGACTCCCGGTCACGGATCTTGTGATACGTGGAGCCGCGACCGGCGGGCGTCGCGGGAACGCGGATCCGCAGAATCAACTCATCGGGAGCCAGGGTGTGTTCGAGCAGGGCGTTGTTTCCCGGTTCGACGTGCAGCTCGCCGAGCGGCAGCGTCCGCTCGCCGCCTGGGCCGACCACGTCGAGTACGGCGTCGAACGCGATCAGGGCTACGGCCCAGTCGCCCGGGTAGGTGGCGATGCAGGTGTCACTGGTGCCCAGCAGCGCGTGGGTACGGTCGAGTCCCTCGAGAGCCGCACAGCCGCTGCCGGGATTCCTCTTGTTGCAGGGGAACTCCGCCCCGCCGCGGAAGTAGCCGCATCGCGTGCGTTGCAGCAGGTTCCCGCCCACCGTCGCCATGTTGCGCAGTTGCTGGGACGCCGCCCGCCACAAGGATTCCGACAGCGCCGGATAGTCACGGCGTACGACCGGATGGTCGGCGACCTCGGCCATTCTCGCTCCCGCACCGAACGACAGTTCGCCGTCACTGGTGCTGATCTCGGTCAGCTCGGCGAGACGGTGAATGTCGATGACGGCCGGCGGCGCCTCGATGCCGAGCTTCATCAGGTCGTACAGGGTCGTGCCACCGGCCAGGATCCTGGTACCCGGCTCGGCGGCGGCCAGGGCATCGACGGCCCCGGCGACGCTGTCGGGTACCACATAGGCGAAGGAGCGCACCGTCTACACCTCGCTCTGCGCGGCCTGGTCGGCCACCTGGCGGATGGCGGCGGTGATGCCGACATACGCGCCGCACCGGCACAGGTTGCCGCTCATGTACTCACGGATGGCGCCGTCGGTCTCGGCGTGGCCTTCGGCCAGGCAGGCCAGGCCGGACATCACCTGCCCAGGTGTGCAGTAGCCGCACTGCAGGGCGTCGCAGTCGACGAAAGCCTGCTGCAACGGGTGCAGCGTGCCGTCGGGAGCCGCGACCCCCTCGATGGTCGTCACGTCCTGTCCTGCGACCTGGACCGCCGGAGTCAGACAGGACACGACGCGACGACCGTCGATGTGCACCGTGCAGGCACCGCACTGCCCCTGATCGCACCCCTTCTTGGTCCCGGTCAGCACGAGACGCTCCCGCAGCACGTCCAGCAGAGACTCACGAGGATCCAGAGCGAGGCACACCTCCTCGCCGTTGACGGTGAAGGCCGTCTCCACCAGGCCGGTCGGCGGCCTCGTGGTCGTCGATGTCTTCTCCATAGGGGGCTCGCTCCTTCGTTGCGGCGGGCGGGTGAGCGCCTGCGGCCTCGACCGTAGAAGCGCCCGCGCAGGAGCGGGAGAGGAAGGTTTATCCATGGATCGGCGGTCTCTGCCTGATGGAGAGGTCCCTGAACGGTCCAGCCACCCCAGCCCAAGCCCCTCGGACGACACGCACAGGCGCACATCCGCCAGGCCGTTTCCCGGTCGGTCGTCGGTACGTCGCGTGGTCTGATCGAGTGATCGCGGAGGGTTTCGCACCACGTCTGACCAGCGGGCGCCTACGGGGGATGTGCGGGCTCGCGACAATCGTCGAAGGCGGAAGATCCGACCGCCCCGCACTCCGGACGAAACCCCCAGAGCGGGTCTACCTGACCTGCACCTTCAGGCCACCAAAGGATGGCCGCCAACGGCCCCTCGGCGGCAGGTGCGTTCGGCGGCGGAAGGTCGGACTGAAACCAGGCGGCCCGCGGGGTGCGTGCCGAAGGAACGCCGACACGGGGCGTCCGCGCCCGACTCGGCGGCGGTGACGTCGGCGAGCGCGACGGCGCGCTCCCCGGCCGGGTCCGGGCCGCGCGGTACGTCACGCCCTGCGCGTGGCTGTCCGTGTCACGCCTTCGGCGGCACCACCAAGGACAGTTGATACGCGTGGGAATGCCCGGCGTCCCCGCAGGCCCAGCGGTCGATGCGGCTCGTTGACGATCACATGGTCCCACCGCCCATGTACACCCTCATGTGGTGAAAGCCGGACCGTCCGACAATGACAGCGCACGTCGTCTGGATAGGGGGTGGTGCCTGCGGAGACGATCCGAGAGGTGCGCCCCTTCCCTGGGGCTTACCTGGGCGTCGACACCTGGTCCTTGGACGAGCGCGCAGTTGTGGAAAGGGGCTCGGATGCGCCCTGCCCCGAGCTGAGCCCGTCCAGCAGGAGATCGCCGAGCTCGGAGAAGGCGTCGCCGGCGGTCAGGCCGGTCCTCTCCAGGAGGACCCCCGACTGGACCGCGTCGATGGTGACCGCTACGACGTGGGCGGCGAAGTGGCCGTTGAGGGCGCGGAAGACGCCGGTCTGCACGCCCTCTTCGATCAGTTCGTGGACCCGGTGCGCCGCGGCGGCGGAGTTCTTGCGGTAGATCTGCGCCGTCGGCTCGTAGCCGACCATGTCGTCGTAGAAGGCGTGGGAGTGCCGGCGCATGGCTGTGCCGACGCCGGTGAGGTAGACGCGGATGCGCTGCCGGGGGTCGGGCTCGGCCTGGACAGCCTGTTCGATCTCGGCGGTCGCCTCCCGGAAGAAGGCGCGGGTGACTGCCAGTACCAGCTGTTCCTTCGTGGAGGCGAGGCTGTACAGCGTCGCCTTGGAGCACTCGAGCCGTTGGGCGAGCTCGTCCATGGTCACCGCGGTGAAGCCTTCGGCCAGGATGATCGCCTCGGCCTGGAGCAGCAGTTCGTCCCGCCGGCGTGTGTCGACGACGCGCCTGCGCGCTGTTCGGCGTGGGCGTCGGTCACGCGAGTCAGTTTGGGCCGTCACCGCGGCAGTCTCCCATGAGGATCTTCGCCTGAAGCGGCGAGTGGTCGTCCGGGCCGGAAGCCGACCCCTTGCAAATGGGTACCAGCGTACCTCCTAACGTACCCACGGGGAATGTTCGCGTGAGCGACTCGTCGTCAGGCACCGACTTGCAGCAGTGTGCGGCCGAGGCCCCTTCGCTGGTCCAGGTGCTTCAGCGCAGCCGCCGCCTGTTCCAGGGGAAAGACGGACGAGAGGGGCGGGTCCAGCCGACCGGACTTCAGCAAGGGCCGGAGTTCGCGCCAACAGGCACGGGCGGCCTCCGGATCCTGTCGCCAGTACTCGTCCATCCCCACTCCGAGCACAGAGGTGTTGGTCAGCAGCAGACGATTCACTTTGACCGTGGGGATGCCCCGGCCCGCGAATCCCAGGACGAGGAGGCGCCCCCCGCCGTGCCGCAGCGCGCGAAGCGAGTCCGGGAAGCGATCCCCACCGACCGGGTCGACCACGAGGTCGACGCCCTGGCCGTCGGTGAGGGCTCTGACTGCGTCGAGGAATCCGCCGACACGTACGACCTCATGTGCTCCTACGGACCTGGCCAGTTCGGCCTTCTCCTCAGTGGATACGACCGCGATGACGCGCGCGCCGTGTGCTGCGGCCAGTTGGCAGGCCGCGCTCCCCACTCCGCCCGCGGCTCCGTGGACGAGGACGACCTCGCCGGGGCGGAGAGCACCCCGGTGGACGAGCGCGAAATGCGCGGTCAGGTAGTTCAGGGGCAGGGCCGCTCCACGGCGGGTGTCGACGTTGTCCGGGAGAGGAAAGACCATCGTTGCGTCGACAGCGACGGTCTGGGCGAAGCCACCGGTGACCGGCAGGGCTGCCACGCGGTCACCGGCGCGGAATCCGGCGCCGTCCGTGCGGGCCGTTCCGGACACCTCCCAGCCGAGGACGAACGGCAGTTCGGGACGGGTCTGGTACTCCCCGCGAGTCTGCAGGATGTCCGGGAAGACCACGCCCGCCCATTCGACGTCGATGAGAACCTGGCCCTCTCGGGTCTGCGGCTCCGGGAGCTCTTGCACGACCAGGGCATCAGGACCCTCGAATGCGGTGACGAGTACTCCCTGCATCAGTACCTCCCGGTCCCAAGGACCGTTTCGTGACCACTGTGTGTTTTCACATCTGCGAACCGGGTCGGCTGTTTGACTGTCCTCGACGATTTCCTCTTACGGGGCCACTCGTTCGCGGATCTCGCGGTTACCGGATGGAGGATCCGATGGAGATGCCGCCGTCAACGTCGAGGACGATGCCGGTGATGTAGCCGGCGGCTTCGCTGGCGAGGAAGGCTGCGGCTTCGGCGATGTCCTCGGGCGTTCCGGTGTGGCGCATCGGGACCTTGTTGGTGAGCTTGTCGCGTGCGGGGCCGTTCATGGAGGCGAGCATGGGGGTCTCGATGAGGCCGGGGGCGATGGCGTTGGCGGTGATGCCGTAGCGGGCGCCCTCGAGTGCGAGGGTGCGGGTCATGCCGACGATGCCGGCTTTGGCGGCGACGTAGTTGGTCTGGCCGAAGTTCCCGCGCCATGACATGGAGGAGAAGCTGACGATGCGTCCGTAGCCCTGGCGTTTCATGGGGCCGAACGCGGCGCGGGCGCAGTGGAAGCTGCCGGTGAGGCTGACGTCGATGACCGCGTGCCAGTCGTCGTCGGTGATGTCCTCGACGCGGTTGTCGCGGATGATGCCGGCGTTGTTGACGAGTACGTCGAGGCGGCCGAGTTCGGCGGTGACGCCGTCGATCCAGGCGTTGACCTGGGCGGAGTCGGTCACGTCCACCCTGTTGGTGCGGAGTTTCGTGTCGTGGGCGTCGGTTATGGTCCCGGCGGCGTCGGTGAGGGCCTGTTCGTTGACGTCGGCCAGTGCGACGGTGGCGCCCTCGGCGGCGAAGCGGGTGGCCATGGCGAGGCCGAGGCCTTGTGCGGCCCCGGTGATGGCGACGGCCCGTCCGTGGTAGCGGTTCACTTGTTGTCTGCTTTCGTGGTGGGGGGAGCGAGGAAGGCCCGCAGGGCGTCGGCGACGGAGCTTGCCGTCCAGTTTTCGGCGAAGGTGGCCAGTTCCTCGCGCAGGGCGTGCTCGGGGGGGATGCCGTCGATCCGGTGCAGCAGCGTCTTGAGGCGTTGCTGGGCGGGGCTGTTGCCGTCGGCCAACTGGTGGCAGACGCGGGTGGCGGTGGCGTCGAGGTCGGCCTCGGGCACGATCGCGTGGATCCAGCCGGTGTGCGCGAAGGCGGTGGCGGGCAGGAGTTCGCCGGTGAGCAGGAGCCAGCGAGACAGTCCGCGTCCGACCGCGCCGGGCAGCCGGACGCTTGACCCGGCGGCCGGTACGAGCCGTCGGTTGAGGTGGCCGTCGCCGATGAGCGTGGTGTCGGCGGCGACGACGACATCGCAGGCAAGCGCGAGTTCGAGGCCGCCGGCGACGGCGTGACCGTGCAGGACGGCGACCCAGGGTTTCGGGCTGGCCGCGATGCGGCTGAAGCAGGCGGAGACGTCGGCCAGGAATTCGACCGGGTTGTCGCCTCGGTCGTGTAGTTCGAGGAATTGGTGGAAGTCCCCGCCGGCGCAGAAGCTCGGTCCCCTGCCTGCCACGGCGATGACCGCAGTGCCGGGGTCGGCCTCGGCGCTGGTGATCTGCTTGTCCAGGGCTTCTATGAGGGGGATGTCGAGGGCGTTGCGCCGCTCGGGGCGGTTGAGCAGCAGCCATCGGACGGTGCCGCGTTGCTCGACGATGAGGGGGGCCGTGTCGGTCACTGTGCCTCTCGGCTGGAAAGTTCGGTGCGGCGGCGGTTACGCAGCAGGTAGCGCTGGGTCTTGCCGCTGGGCGTCTTGGGCAGGGCGTCGATGAAGTGGATCGTGCGCGGGTAGGCGTGGGCGGCGTAGCGGGTCTTGACCAGCAGCTGGAGTTCGGTGGCCAGGTCCGGCGAGGCGTCGCGGCCGTCGCGGAGGACGACGTACGCCTCGATGACCTCGCCGCGGACGTCGTCGGGTGCGCCGATGACACTGCACTCGGCGACCGCGGGGTGCTGGGCGAGGACGCTCTCGATCTCGAACGGGCCGATCCGGTAGCCGGCCATGATGATGACGTCGTCGTCGCGGGAGGAGAAGAAGAAGTCGCCGTCGTCGTCGACCCGTCCGGCGTCGCCAGTGAGGTAATAGCGGCCGTCGGCGGTGAACTTGGCACCACACTGGCCTGGGATCTGGTAGTCGCGGAAGGTCATCAACGGGCTGGCGGCGACGTCGATCGCGACCCGGCCGAGCACGCCAGGGCCGGCGGGCTCGTCCTTCTCGTCGGCCAGGACGGTCAGGCTCCAGCCGGGTAGTGGCCGGCCCATCGATCCGGTCTTGAGGGGGCGGGCGAGTTCGGGGTGGTGGTGGTTGGCCAGGGGCATGCCGACCTCGGTCTGGCCGAAGTGGTCGTGCACGGCCAGGCCGAGCGCGGCGCCGGCCCACTCGTTGACCTCAGGGGTCAGGGGCTCGCCTGCGCTGGACGCCCGCTCCAGGCGCAGCCCCCGCGGCACCGGGACCGACGAGGAGCGCAGTCCCCGGTACACGGTCGGGGCGGCGGTGAAGTCGGTGACCTGGTGGTCGACGAGGGTGCGCCAGGTCGTCTCGGCGGAGAATCCGCCGGACAGCAGCAGGCTGGGGAGGCCGGCGGCCATCGGGGCGACGATGGCCGCGTACAGGCCATACGCCCAGCCGGGGTCGGCGGCGCACCAGTAGCTGCTGTCCCGGGTGACGCCGAGGCCGTACTCCAGGTAGACCTGCCATCCGGCGACGTAGGAGACGGGGTGGATGACCCCCTTGGGCTTGCCGGTGGTGCCGGAGGTGAACATGTGCACCAGCGGTCCGTCCCCGTTCGTGGTGACGACGGGCACCGGCTCCGGCGACGCAGCCGCGACGAGGTCGGCCAGCGACACGTCACCGTGCTGCGCGTCGGTTCCGGTAACGACGACGCGGCGCTGGGGGTCGTCCGGCATGTCGGGGCCAGGGTCGAGTTTGTGGCGCTGGTCCGGGTCGACGACCACGACGTGCGCACCGGAGCCTTCCAGGCGCAGGGCGATGGCCTGGGGCGCGAACGCGGTGAACAGCGGGACGTAGACCGCGCCGAGCCGCCAGATCGCGAGGATGACGGTGACGAGGTCGGTGCTCTTGCCCATCAGGGTCGCCACCCTGTCGCCCGGACCGACCCCGAGCCCCTGTAGCGCCCGCGCACAGCGGTGCGAGGCGGCGGCGAGATCGCCGTTGGACAGGGTGGATACGTCCCCGGTGCCGTCGACGACGGTGAACGCGACGCGGTCGGCGGGGTGCTGGTCGCACAGCAGCCCGGCCACATCGAGGGAGGAAGCCGAGAATGTCGCGGTCAGTTCGGCGACCCGGTCGGCGGCGCTCACGACTGGTCCTTGCGGTCGATGACCGGCAGGACCAGGCGGCTGGGGTGGTGCGGGCCGTGATGGATGTGGTTGACGGCGGGGATCATCTGCTCCTCGCTCTCCCGGGCGATGACTCCGCCGGTGTTGGTGTTGCGGTCGTAGCGGGGGAAGTTGCTGCTGGAGACGTCCACGCGGATGCGGTGACCGGGAAGGAACACATTCGAGGTGGCGGTCATGTCGACGGTGATCTCGTAGACCGTGCCGGGCTCCATCAGCTCTTCTGTGGCGAGGCCGCCTCGATAGCGAGTGCGCAGGATGCCGTCGCACAGGTTGATCGCTCTGCCGTCAGGGAAGACGTCGACGAGCTTGGCGGTGAAGTCGGTGTCCACCGCCGAGGAGGATACGAACAGGGTCAGGCTGACCGGACCGGTGACCTCGACAGGCTCCTCCAGTACCGGGCCGGCGAAGCACAGGACGTCCTCGCGGCCGGTGACGGTCCGCTGGTCGACCGGGCCGCAGAACCCCGGTGTCGTCGGCATCGACGCCCCGCCGGCCGAGGGAACCGGGCGGCGCGGGTCGTAGAGGTAGGTGTCGTGCCCGGCGCCGGCCGGCGGCTCGGTCGTCAACACCCCGTCGCCATCCGCCGTGTTGGCGTGACCGGCGCTCGACAGGTGGAAGTCGGTCCACCGCGTGTCGGGCAGCGGCCACTCCTGCTCGTCGCGCCACTGGTCGATGCCCATCACGAAGATCTTCACGGGGGCCACGCCGTCGAGAGCGGTGGTGTCGCCGCGGAGCCAGCGGTCGAAGAACTTCACATGCAGGCCGGTCAGGCCCAACATCTGCGCACTGGCCAACGGGCCGAAGGAGCGGTCGGGATAGACCCCGCTCACGGCCATGTGATCCCACGGACCGATGATCAGCCGCTGCCCCTCACGCGCCTGCGCACTGCCCGCCTTCTCGCGGGCGGTGGTGTAGGTGCGGATGGTCTGGCCGATGTAGAGGTCGTACCAGCCGCCGATGTTGAGCGCCGGGACCGTGACGTTCTTGAGCTCGGGTGTGAGCTCCATGGCGTCCCAGTACCCGTCGTGGGAGGGGTGGGCCATCCAGTCGTCCCACCACTTCCCGTACGCCGCCAGGACCGGCACCTCCGCCGTCGGCAGCACCTCGTTGAGCGGCTCCGAGAACAGGACCGCCTGACCGAGCTGCTGCAGCTGGTCCACGGAGCCCTCGCCGGCCGCCAGGGATCGCTGCGCGTCGGCCGCGTACATCATGGCGTTCCACAGCGTGACCAGGCTCAGTGAGAGCGCACCGCCCGCGGAGTACCAGGGCGCCTCGTAGTTGTCGATCGAGGTGAAGGCCGGCGCGATCGCCTTGAGGGCTGGGGCGCCGGTCACGGCGGTCTCCCACTGGACCATGCCGAGGTAGGACGGCCCGTACATGCCCACCGTGCCATCCGACCACGACTGGTCGGCGATCCAGGCGACGGTGTCCTCGCCGTCGGCCCGATCGGCCATATGGGGAACGAACTCGCCCTCCGAGCGGTGGGTGCCCCGGCAGTCCTGCACCACCACCGCGTAGCCGGCCTCCACCAAAGCCAGCAGGTCGGGGATGGCTGACTGACCGAAGCCCATCGCGTCCTTCCCGTACGGCAGACGGACGAGCAGCGCCGGAGCCTCCCCTTCGGCGGGATGCCACACGTTGGCGGCAAGGGCCACGCCGTCACGCATCGGAACCTGGACATCTATCTCGTATAGGTGCTGCATCGGTGCTCCTCGTTGAGCTGACGGCATCGCCCCCGGATTCGGGTACGTTAAGAGGTACGTTCGTACCCTGTCAATTACCGGATGGAAGGTCGACCTCCCGCGATTCACTGGCGCGGGCTCCCCGCCTGCGCTGGCGGACAGATCGCCCGATGACGGGAACCCGGCGAGGGCCCCAAAGCCCGCGAGGGCGTGTCGATGCGTGGCGCCTTGCGCGAGTTCATCAACGCCGCCGCGGTCGAGGGGCGGCTTCCGAACGGGTACAGGCGAGGTGACAGACGGCAGAAGCCCGGGCCCCGGAGACGGCGTCCCAGGTGGCCGTCCGGACGATGAGTGCCGGGCCCGGGCACTTCGTCGAGAATCCAGGGAAGGACCGTTCGAGACGGTCGGCTTCGGCTGACGACGGCGAGGGCGGTGACTGAACCGCCCCAGCGCCTCCATCGTGGCTGTCAGGCGAAAGACCGCGTTGCCTGCCGCAGGGCTTCGAGCCGGATGGCCATCGAGTAGGAGACGCTGGGCGTGCTCGCGGGAAGGGTCCTCATCTGTCCTGGTGTGCGGCGGCCTGGAGGATGCCGCCGGTGGGTGACCTACATGCCGTGGAGGGGTGACTGCACTCGACGACGGGCCCGGCTACTTGTCGGCGCCGACCTTGGCGGTGTCCAGCTCGTCCTGCGGCGCCGTGGTGGTGCGGGAGTCCAGGACCTTGCGGGCCTGTTCGGTGTCGAAGTCGTTCTCCCACTTGCCGATCACGATGGCGGCGACGGCGTTGCCGAGGACGTTGATGAAGACGCGGCCCTCGTTGAGGATGCGGTCGATGCCGACGATCAGGGAGAGGGCGGCAAGCGGGATGTGGCCGACCGCGGTGACGGTGCTGGCGAGGACGATGAACGCGCCGCCCGCAATCCCGGCGGTGCCCTTGCTGGTGAGCATCATGACGCCGACCATGATCAGCTGCTGCTGCCAGGACAGGTCGATGCCCATGGCCTGGGCCAGGAAGAGGGAGGCCATCGTGAGGTAGACCGCGGAGCCGTCCAGGTTGAAGGAGAACCCGGAGGGGATGACGATGCCGACCACTGGCCGGCCGATGCCGAGGATCTCCAGTTTGCGTACCAGCTGGGGCAGGACGGCCTCGCTGGAACAGGTGGTGAGGGCGACGAGCAGTTCGGCCTTGAGGAAGCGGATGAGGCCGAACAGGCTCAGGCGGCAGGCCCGCATGATGGCGCCGAGGACGACCAGGACGTAGATGATGCAGGTCGCGGTGAACAGGATGATGAGGTAGCCGAGCGGTTTGAGGCTCTCGGCGCCGTAGGTGGCGACCACGGTGGCCAGGGCGCCGAAGGTGCCCAAGGGCGCAAGCCGCATCACCCAGCCCACGATGCGGAAGACGACGTCCGACAGTGCCTTGATGCCGCGGGTCAGTGGCGCCCCTTTTTCGCCGGCCATGTTCAGGGCCACGCCGAAGACGATCGAGACCATCAGCGCGGACAGGATCGCGTCCCCGGTGATCGCGCCCAGCAGGGAGACGGGGATGAGGGAGGAGATGAAGCCGGTGAAGGTGGCGTGCTCGGTGGCGGTCTTGGGCACATCTTCGGCGTTCAGTGACGAGGGGTCGACGTGCAGGTTGGCGCCGGGCTGGAAGATGTTGGCGACGACCAGCCCGATCAGCATGGACGCCAGGGACAGCACCAGGAAGTAGCCGATCGCCTTCACGCCGATCCGGCCCGCCTTGCGCAGGTTGTCCATGGAGGCGATGCCGGTGGTGACCACGCAGAAGACGACCGGGATCACGATCATCTTGACCAGGGCGATGAACCAGTCGTTGAGCGGTTTCAGGTCCTCACCCAGGCCGGGCGCGAGGATGCCGACGGCGATGCCGAGGACGGCGGCCAGGACGACCTGGAACCACAGCTCCCGTATGAGACGGCTCAGCCGTGACCGCTGCGGGCGGTCGGCGACGGTGGTGGTGCTTGTCATCGTTGGTGCTCCTTTGCACGACGATCGTGTGTGGCCCCGTCCCGTGGGGGTGCGGGGGACGCGACACGGCTCGGGCGTCCCCGATCTCGTGTGTGGCGCCCGTATCCGGCGGCGCCGGCCGACGGCGCCCGCCCGGTGGCGGACGCGTCCGCGGCGGGGTGGCGGTCAGCTGTGCAGGGCGCGCAGCACCTTGTAGAAGGCGGCCTTGCTCTCGAAGCCGATGCCAGGGGTGTCGGTCAGGCCGACGCGGCTCTTCTCGACGACGGCGTCGTCGGCGAAGCCACCCGTGGGCTGGAACTCGCCCGGGTAGGACTCGTTGCCGCCGAGCTTGAGGGCGGCTGCGATGTGCAGAGAGAACTGGTGCCCGCCGTGCGGGATGCAGCGCCTCGATGACCAGCCGTGCTGACGGAGCATGTCCTGGATACGCAGGTACTCCACCAGACCGTAGGAGAGCGCGGGGTCGACCTGGAGGGTGTCGCGGTCGGGGCGCAGGCCGCCGTAGCGGATCAGGTTGCGGGCGTCCTGGAGGGAGAAGAGGTTCTCTCCGGTGGCGATGGAGCCGGTGTAGTGCTCGGCGACGGTGGCGTTGAGGTGGTAGTCGAGCGGGTCGCCGATCTCCTCATACCAGAACAGCCCGTAGGGCTCGATGGCCCGCCCGTACTCCAGGGCCGTGTTGAGGTCGAAGCGGCCGTTGACGTCGACGGCCAGCCGGGAGCCGTCGCCGTCCAGGACGTCGATGACGGCCTCGATACGGCGCAGGTCCTCCGCCAGGTCGGCGCCGCCGATCTTCATCTTGACGACGTCGTAGCCCAGGTCGAGGAAGCCGCGCATCTCGTCCTGGAGGTCGGTGAGGGTCTTGCCGGGGGCGTAGTAGCCGCCGGCGGCGTAGACGAAGACGGAGTCGTCGGGCTGTCCGTCGCCGTAGCGCTCGGACAGGTACCGGTACAGCGGCTTGCCCTCGATCTTGGAGGCCAGGTCGAACAGGGCCATGTCCACCACACCGACCGCGACCGAGCGCTCGCCGTGCCCGCCGGGCTTCTCGTTGGTCATCATCACGTCCCACGCCTTGGCGTGGTCCAGGCCGCCCTGCTCGTCGAGCAGGCTGCCGGGCTCGGCCTCGAGGAGGCGGGGCAGGACCCGGCGGCGCAGGATCTCGCCGGCGCTGTAGCGGCCGTTGGAGTTGAAGCCGTAGCCCACCACGGGCTTGCCGTCCCGGATGACGTCGCTCTCGATCGCCACGATCGAACAGTCCATGGAGCTGAAGTCGATCCAGGCGTTGCGGATCGATGAGCTGATCGGAACGACGCCCTCGTAGACGTTGGTGATCTTCACTGCGGAGCCTCTCTCATATCTTATAAGATGCAACGCCTGTTAGAGTGAGCTGGTCCGCTGCGGGATGTCAAGGGGCCGGGGAAGCTCCGGAAAGGAACGGTCAGGGGGCCATGGCAGGGCAGAACCTGTTCTTCAGCAAGAGCGACCTCGCCTACGCGGAACTCCGCGACCGGATCCTCTCCGGCACTCTTCCCGCCGGGTCACGAATCGCCCAGTACGACCTCGCCGAGTCCCTCAACATGAGCATCACGCCCCTGCGCGAGGCCATCCGCCGCCTCAGCAGCGAGGGACTCGTCACCGTCGAGACCCACCGCGACGTCCGGGTCTCCGTCATGAACTCGAACGAGGCCCGCCAGCTGTTCGAGGTCCGACTGTCCCTGGACCCGACCGCCGCCGAACTCGCCGCCCAGCGACGCACCGACGACGACATCGCCGCCATGCAGGCCGCCGTCGACAAACTCCTCCCCGTCACCCGCCAATGGGGGGAAGAGGCACTCACGGCCCACCGCGCCTTCCACCAGGCGCTGTACCGGGCCTCGCACAACGACGTCCTCATCCGTCTCCTTGACGACCTGTGGGACAAGTCCGACCGCTACCGGCGCCTCGGCCTCGAACTCCCGCCCGGTGACGAACCCCGCACCCGGGACCTTCAGGAGCACCACCAACTCGTCTCCCTGATCGTGGACGGCCGCGCCGCCGAAGCCGCCCAGCTGATGCGCGGCCACATCACCCACAGCCTCACCGCCACCGCCATCAGTGCCCTCGAAGACCGCGAGAGCATGCGCGTGACGTGACGCGCGGCGACCGGCGCCGTCGTGATGCATGCGGGCAGGGGGGAGGACTGATGAAATTGCGTGAGCTGGAGTTTTTCCTGGCAGCCGTCGACTCCGGCGGCTTCAACCGTGCCCTCGCCCTGCACGTCTCGCAGCCCGCCCTGGGACCTGACATAGTGTTTGGTGGTCTGCCTGCAGCCACGTTGACGGACACCATGTGTGGTCACAAACGAGCGGGGCGGTGGTTCAGCGACCGGGTCATCTCACGATTGGCCGCACGAGCTGCCTCGAGCTCTTCGGTGCGTTCGTCAAGTTCGCCCTGCTTACTCGATAACTGCTGTTCCAGCGTGGCGATCCGCCGCTGGAGGTGATCAACATCGGCCGACGCTCCGAGCCCGGAATCCGCCCAGACCTTCGCCCCGATCGACTGAGACAGCCGCTTTTCCAGTTGCCGCACACGAGCGGCCAGGCGGTTGTTGCGTTCCAGTGCGTTGGCCAGGTCGGTCTGCAGCGAGGCTCGGCTGACTGCTGTCATCGCTCCCTCCCCCGCCGGGGCGGCGGCAGCGGCGTGGACGCGTTCTAGCAGGTCACGGTGGCGGTAGAGGAAGGTACGGTCAACCCGGGCAGCGCGGGCGAGACCGGAGACGGTGATGTCTCCGCCCGTCCGCACTGCCGTGTCGAGGGCCTTGAGGACCCTTTCGCGGCGGCGGGCGGAGTCCGAACGTCTGCCTTCAGTCAATCGGCTGGTCACACGGAGGGCCTTTCAGGACGCGGGTCGAGCACTGACGCAGCGACGCGGGGCATGCCGAGGGTGACGACCTGGCGGCTGCGGCGGACCACGGCGACGGCTTGCTGGATCTGCGTCCGGTCCTCGTCGGTGAGGTCGTCAAGGTCGGTGCGGACGCGCCGGATAAGCCGCCGTACACGACTGATTTCCTCATCGGATGGCCTCGCCTCGTCCCTGGCCCAGGTGTCGGCGCTGAATGCGGCGAGCCGTTCCCGGCTGCGCAGTAGATCGGCGAGGTAGGCCTCCAGATCGGGAAGGTAGGACACGTCGGTGCGGAAGTGCCCGCAGCCCACACAGCGGAAGCGGACGGGGCAGTCGTGACCGCCGGCCGCAACGTTCGACGGCTCGGTGCACACCCCGTACGGCACCGCGACCTCCCCGACTGCGCGGCGGGCGTGCTCGGAGTCCAGCAGGGCCTTTGCCCTCCGCCAGATCCGGTTGCCGTGCCGGTCGAACTGCATCGCGGTGACCCTCTCGACGGCCTCCCGGCGGCGCTGCTCGCCGACCCGGTAATAGCGTTGAGTGGTGGTCAACTGCCGGTGGTCCATGAGTTGGCGCAGCACGTCGACCGGTACGCCGGCGTCCGCGTGCCGCTGGGCGTAGGTGTGCCGGTAGGCGTAGGGGAAGATCTTCTCCTTGTCGAAGCAGAGCTGTTTGGCCACGGCTTTCCCCTCCTCGTGAACGGCCATCGTCAGCGTCACGTCGGGCAGCGCCATGACCCAGTCACGATGCTGGGTGAGCACATCGGAGATCGCCTTGGTCCCCTCGGGGTTGGACACGACGGAGGGCAGCAGCACAAGCCGGCCGGGCGCCGTGGCGGGGAAGCGGGCGCGGACCCGTTCCTGCTGCGTGATGATCAGCGCCGCGGTGGCTTCAGGGATGGGCAGGCGACGGCGCAGGCGTAATTCCTTGTGGTTGTCGTAGAGCAGGACGGGCTTGCCATCGGCGTCCCGGGTCAGGCAGTCGTAGGGCAGGTGGCAGATCTCGAAGGGGCGTCGGCCGGTGTCGATGAGCAGCTCGACGGCGACGCGTACCTCGCGGCTTGACTTCTCTTCCAGGACGTCGAGGTGGGCGCAGAGCTGACGCATCACCCCGTCGGGCAGGTCCTTGCCGGCTTCGGAGTCCTCGGGCTCGTCGGGGATGTCCTGGGTGAGCAGCATGAAGTCGGCGGGCAGACCGTGCAGGGGCTGCCCTGGCCGGGTCAGGCCCATGCTCCGCATCAGGCTGAGCCACTTCCTCACCGCGCGGGCGACAAAGGTCCACGTGTAGGTGCTGATCTCCCCCTGCTCGGCGAGGAAGGCCAGACGGTTGCTGAAGTTGACGATGTCCTGGCGTTCCAGGAGCGCGGGGTGGGCGCCGTGGTCGTCGCGTTGCAGGTGCAGGCTGTCGGAGAGTTTGACGAAGGCGTTGATGTGGGTCTGCATCTGGCCGCGAGCCTGAACGCCGCGGCGCCGGGGCAACTCGTCGCATACGGCGGCTTTGACGGCTTCGCGCAGCCAGGGCTGGCGTACCCCAGTGAAATTGAGGTTTCCGGACCGGCCGAATGCCGCCGCATCCCACACATCCTTGTGCCGCTCGCTCTCGGGCGTCATGCCGAGCCGGCGTGACGCAGTAGTGAGCGCGTTGAGAAGCGCCTGTCGGCGTCGGCACAGCGATGCCGGGTCGAGCTCGTTCAGGGTCGATACCTGCCGTGTGCGCGCAAGTTCGCACACCGGGCGCAGATGCCACGGCGGCGTCTTGGTGCCGCCCCGGATGCGTTCCTGCAGGCCATAGATCACCTCGGCGACCACCAGCGGCGGCAGGCCGCGCAGATTGACGTCGACGAACGTGCTGACCGCCCGCATCGCGCGCCGGAAGGCCTCGTCACCGGGGAATGTCCCCTCCCTGACCATGCGGGTGCGGCGCTGTTTGTGCTGCAGGCAGTAGGCAGAGACCTTCCCTGACCGCTGCCGGTCACACGCCGCAACCTCGCACGTCCCAAACGACGGCAGGGCGTGCACTGCCGGGTGACGCAAGAATTCTGGAAGGTCGAGATCCATCTTGACCCGCTGGTACTGGTGGGCGCTGCACAACTGCTGCGTCGGCACTGTCACGTTGGCTGACCGGTGGAATGATCTTCTGGTAGATCGTGCTGGAGGGGGCTGTCTGTGGGGGCCGTGTCGCCGTCGTACAAGGGGCACCGGTACCCGGTCGAGGTCATCTCGCACTGTGTGTGGCTGTACTTCCGGTTCCCGCTCAGCTTCCGCGAGGTCGAGGAGCTGATGCTGGAGCGCGGGATCGTCGTGTCCTACGAGACCATCCGCCGCTGGTGCGGCAAGTTCGGGCAGACCTACGCCAACTCCCTGCGCCGCCGGCGCCCTCGCCCCGGTGACAAGTGGCTCTACCTTCTTGAACGGGTTGGTCCTCCCGTTCGTAGGGTGAGGACACCCAGGAGAGTTGGGTGTGGCTGACAAGTGGC
>NZ_JBEOYO010000077.1:0-37074 GCF_040297125.1 Streptomyces sp. NPDC001868
CGCTGCCCTCGCGCCCCCGGGGGGGGCCGGCGCGGGCCGGCCTCACCCCCCCCCCCCCGCGCGGCGCCCCCCGGCGCCCCGCGGGGCCCCCCCCCCGGGGGGGGGCCCCCGCCCCTCGGTCAAGTCGGCGATCAGCGGCCGAAGTTGAACCAGTTCACGTTCACGAAGTCCTGCGACTGCCCGCTGGTGAAGGTCAGATAGACGTCATGGGTGCCGGTGACCTGGCTCATGTTCATGGGCACCGTCCGCCAGGACTGCCAGCCACCGGTGTTGGCGATCGAGAAGTTGGCGACCGGTGCGCTCGTCCGGCTGTCGAGTCTGACCTCGACCAGACCGCTCACCCCGCTGTTGGCGCCGGAGGCGACCCTGGCGATGAACTGGGTGGCCGCCGTGGAGCCGAAGTTGACGTTCTGGAACAGCGCCCAGTCACCGTTGGCCAGGGAGCCGATGTTCTGGCCGCCGCCGGTGTCGGTCGTGGTCTCGGTGAGGGTGCCGCTCTGGCTGTTGTACGACTCGGCCTGGATGGCGCTGTACGCGTCACGGGTGCCGGTCGGCGGAGGGGTGGTGCCCCCGCCCGCCGACAGCACCTGGACGTAGTCGACGACCATCGGGACACCGGACCGGGTGTCGCCGTCCAGGCCGCCGCCGAACGCGTCCGGGAAGGCGCCGCCCATCGCCACGTTCAGGATGATGAAGAACCCGTGGTTGGTGGCGTTGGACCAGGTGGTGGCGTCGACCTGGTTCGCGTTGACCGAATGGAACTGGGTGCCGTCGACGGAGAACCGGATGGTCTCGGGGGTCACCGAGCGGTCCCACTCCATGGTGTACGTGTGGAAGCCGGACTGGCAGGTGGTGTTGGGGCAGGCGGTGGAGTTGCCGATGCCGGTCGTCTCGTTGCACGGGCCGCCCGGGTTGGTGCCGCAGTGCATCGTGGCCCAGACCTGGTTGCGGCCCTGGACGTTCTCCATGATGTCCAGCTCGCCGACGCTCGGCCAGTTCTGGTAGTTGCCCCGATACGGGGCGCCCAGCATCCAGAACGCCGGCCAGTAGCCCTCGGCGGCCGTCCCGGTGACGTTCGGCATCTGGATACGGGACTCGACCCGCAGCTTGCCGCCCGCCGGGGGCTGGAAGTCGGTGCGGTTGGTCTCGATCCGGCCCGAGGTCCACCGGCCCGCCGAGTCACGGACCGGGGTGATACGGAGATTGCCGTTGCCGTCGAGCGACACGTTGCTGGTGCTGTTCGTCATCGTCTCGACCTCGCCGGTGCCCCAGTTGGCGGGGCCGCCGGGATAGGAAGTCCCGGTCGCGTACTGCCAGTTGGAGGTGGAGACGCCGGTGCCGGCGGTGCCGTTGAAGTCGTCGACGAAGACCTGGGTCCAGCCGGCGGGCGGGGTGGGGGCGGCTCCCTGCGCGGTCGTCGCCCACGCGGTGGCCAGCGCCAACGCGCCGGCCATGGCGAGGAACACGCGCCTGAGCGGGCGACGGCGTCCGCGGGGTATGCCGGAGGTTTCACTCATAGCGGCCTCTTCGGGTGTACGGAGTGAAGTGCGCGGGTGGGGGGAGCGCTCCGTGGAGTCCCGTCCTGAGAGCGCTCTCAGAGAAGAGCGTGCGGTCAATGTGCGCTCCGGCGCTGCGGTCGTCAAGAGTTAAAGCGGAGAAAGTCCCTACGGGAGGGGCGTGTTCACCAGGTGAAGATCGGCCGTTCTCGGGCGGTATCCCGCCAAGCGGGTGGAACGGCGGCCGGCCGGCTCCGAGCGGTGGCGCTCAGTCCCCGGCGGCGGACACCGAAGGCCGGACCGGATCGTCCGGGCTCACCGAGAGCGCCGTGTCCCCGGCCACCGCCACGACCGCGTCGTCCACGAGCAGCACCCGGGGCGGGGCCTCCGCCGCGATGTCCCCCGGGTCGTCGAGCGCGTCCGTACGCCACAACTCGGCGCCCGCACCGCTGTCCAGGGCCAGCAGCCGGCCGAACCGGTTGGCGAAGTAGATCTCGCCGCGCGCCTTCGACACCACCGGAGCGGACAGGTTCTCCATGTCGGTGGACCGCTCCCACAGCTCCTTGCCGCTGCTCGCCGACACGGCGGTGACTGACCCGTTGGTCCGCACGAAGTACACGACCCCGCCCACCAGCGTCGCCGAGCCGCGCAGCGCCCGCTCCAACGGGATCCGGGTGACCTCCCCCGTGCCCGGGTCCACCCGCAGGAGCGCGTTGTACGGCCGCTCGTACCCGGCCTGGTACACCTCCTCGGTGGTCTCCGCGGCGAGGAACAGCGGCCGTCCGTCGACGGCGCCCAGGGGGAGCGACTTCCTGGCCAGCGGGGCGAGTTCCCGCCGTGTGCCGTCCTCCGGATCGAGCCGCACGAGCGTGAACGGGCTGGTGTCGAGGAACTCGCGGCCCTTCCAGCACAGTTCGTACGGATCGTCGCCGAGCACCCGTGGCACACAGCTCACGTCGTCGGGCACGGGCGTCCGCCACAGTTCGGCGCCCGCCGTGTCGTAGGCGACCAGCCGCCGGTGGTCGGGCGCGAGAGCGAGGATGCCGCCGTCGTAGAGGTAGGCCGGGTCACTGGCGCTGATGGGCCGGGCCCAGCGCTGCTTCCCGGTCGCGGTGTCCAGGGCCACCAGGCGCCGGGTGGTGGTGTCGGGTTCCGCGTACACGAAGACCAGGCCGTCCCGCACACCGACGGGGTGCGAGGTCTGGGGCAGGGTGCCGTACCGCCAGCCCATCGCGCCGGTGGCGGCGTCCACCTTCGCGACGACGAAGCCCGTACCGCCGCAGTACAGGTCCGTTCCGTCCGTCAGACACCCCGGTTCCTGGTAGCCGGTCGCGACGTACTCGGCGGGGAAGCCCTCGTCGTTCCGCAGCGGCGTACGCCACGGCTGCCAGCCCTCGGGGAGCGACAAGGAACGGTAGCGGGCGCCGGTGTCGGCGGCGGACGATGTCGAGTTGTCCTCGAACGCCGCGTACCCGAGCAGCCCCGCGCTCAGCGCGGAGACGGTGAGGGCGGCGCCGAGGCCGACGAGGACCAACTGCCATGTGGCGCGACGCCTCGGGCGGCGGGGGCCGTCCGCCGGGTGGTCGTCGGCGCGTCGGTCGCCGACGCGTCGGTCGTCGGCAGGTCGGTCGTTCGCCGTCTTGTCGTACGGCCCTCCGACGCCTGCCCGCCCGGCGTCCGTCTGTCCGGCGTCCGTATGTCCCTGGTCCGTTCGTCCTTGGCCCGTGCGCCCTTGGTCCCCTCGCCCCTGGTCCGTCAGCCGGTCGAACGGCGCGGGCGCCGGACCGGCGACGACGTGGCCGGTGGCGGGGGAGGCCGGCAACTCCAGGAACAGGCGGTGCAGTTCGGTGAGGTCCGGGCGGGCCGTCGGGTCCTTGTCCAGGCAGCGTTCGGCGATGGCGCGCAGCGGCTCGGGCACCGCGTCCAGCTTCGGAGCCTCGAACATGACCTGGTAGCCCGCCAGATAGGGGCTCTCCGCCTTGAACGGGCTGTGCCCGCTGGCCGCGTACACCAGCAGCGAGCCCAGGGAGAACACGTCCGACGAGGCGGTGACGTCCCTCGGCGAGCGCAGTTGCTCCGGCGACATGAACGGCGGCGTGCCGATCACCCGGCCGGTCACGGTGAGGGGAAGGTTGTCGCCGGCGCGCGAGATGCCGAAGTCGATGACGCGCGGGCCGTCCTCGGCCATGAGGACGTTCGCCGGCTTCAGATCCCGGTGCACGACACCGGCCCGATGGATGTCCCGCAGCGCCTCGACGAGCCCGAGCGCGAGGCCGCGGACGCGGGCCACGTCCAGCGGACCCTCCTTGCTCACCAGATCGAAGAGGGTCGGGCCCGGCACGTACAGCGTCGCCATCCACGGCCGGTTCGCCCCCGGGTCGGCGTCCACCACGGGGGTCGTGAACGCCCCGCTCACCCGGCGCGCCGCCGCGACCTCCTGGCGGAACCGGGACCGGAACTCCTCGTCGTCGCAGTACTGGGCGTGCACCAGCTTGAGCGCGACCAGCCGCCCCGACGCGGACCGGGCGAGATACACGACGCCCATACCGCCCGAGCCGAGCCGGTCCTCCAGGACGTACCCGTCCACGACGGTGGGATCGTCGTCCCTCAGCGGCATTTCCCACCACGCTCTTGTCCGACGGCAGCTGCGCCGCATCAGCCTAGGGGATGGGGGAGCGGAGGCCGGACCAGGGGCGCTCGCCCGGCCGTACCCCGCTCGGCCGTACCCCGCATATTCGATGGCTCCCCCCGATGCGACCCGTTACCTTCCCCTCATGGCGATGACTCATGGCACGTGCGCGGACCGGTTCGCGGCGGTGCGCGAGGCCCTCGCGGCCTCGCTGGACGGCAAGGACGTGGGGGCCTCGGTCGCCGTGTACGTGGACGGTGAGCCGGTCGTCGACCTCTGGGGCGGGTACGCCGACGAGGCCCGCACCACCCCGTGGGAGCGGGACACCCTCACCCATGTCTGGTCCACCACCAAGACGATGACGGCCCTGTGCGTGCTGATGCTCGCCGACCGTGGCCTACTGGACCTCGACGCGCCCGTGGCGGCGTACTGGCCCGAGTTCGCGGCGGCGGGCAAGGAGGACGTACGCGTCCGGCATGTGCTCGCGCACACGGCCGGGCTGCCCCGCTTCGAGGCGCCCACGACGCTGGAGGACCTGTACGACTGGCCGACGGCCACCTCCCGGCTCGCCGCGCAGGCACCGGCCTGGGAGCCCGGCACCGAGGCCGGCTACCACGCGGTCACCCAGGGGTATCTGCTCGGGGAGATCGTCCGCCGGGTCACCGGCCGCAGCCTGGGCACCTTCCTCGCCGAGGAGGTCACAGGACCGCTGGGCGCGGACTTCCACATCGGGCTCCCCGCCGAGCACGACCACCGGGTGGCGCCGATCATCCCGCCGCCCTCCTCCCCGCCCCGGGGCGGCCCGCCGCCCAACCCCGCCATCCCGGACGGCACCGCGAACACGACCGCCTGGCGTCGCGCCGAGATCCCGGCCGCGAACGGTCACGGCAACGCCCGCTCGGTCGCGGCCGTGCAGTCGCTGCTGGCCTGCGGCGGCGCGGCCCGCGGGGTGCGGCTGCTGTCGGAGAAGGGGTGCGAGCGGGTCTTCGAGGAGCAGTTCGACGGCACGGACAGCGTCCTGCGCGTCCCGATGCGCTACGGCATGGGTTACGGCCTGAACGGCGGCCAACTGCCCAACCCCCGCACCTGTTTCTGGGGCGGCTGGGGCGGCTCGATCGTCCTGGTCGACCTCGACACCCGGATGACCGTGGCGTACGTACCGAACCAGATGATCGACGAGGGCCTCGGCGACGACCGGGGCTTCATGATCCTCGCGGCCGTCTACGAGGGCCTGTCGGCCTGAACGACCTGACGGCGAAGCCGGATCGGCGACACCACCGCACGGGCACGATCGCCGCACGGGGCACGATCACCGCATCGGCGCCATCACCGCACCGGCCCCGGGGAAACCCCGGGGCCGGTGCGAGGCGAGGCACGGGCCTCTGGCAAGATCAACCGTTCTCGGTGGAACCAGAACCCCGCATTCCCCCTCTCTAGGGTCGGGGGCGCACAGGTGATCACCGCGGCCCCGCCGACCTGCCGCAACAAGGTGTTCATGCCCTGTGCATGGTGTTGCTCCGAGAGCCCCGTCCACCATCGGATCACGACCAGTCGCCGATCATCGCCCAGGAGTCCGCATGCCCAGCCGCCGTCGTTTTCTCGCCGGGACCGCCGTCGTCGGCGCGACCGGGGCGGCGGCCGGCTGTGTCGCGCCCGAGGGGCGCAGGGCCGGGGCCCGCGAGGTCGCCGCCCCGGAGGTGAGCCGGCCGTCCGCGCCGGTCGTGCCCGCCGCCCGCACCCCGTCGAAGCGGCTCAACTTCGTGGTCGTCCTCGCCGACGACCTCGGCTACGGCGAACTCGGCTCCTACGGCCAGAAGCTGATCGACACCCCGCGCCTGGACGCCCTGGCCGCCGAGGGACTCCGCTTCACCGACGCCTACGCCGCCGCCCCGGTCTGCGCCCCTTCCCGCTGCTCCCTGCTCACCGGGCTGCACAGCGGCCACGCCACCGTCCGTGAGAACCCCTGGGGTCCGGGCGGCCAGGGCGCGCTCACCGAACAGGACTTCACCTTCGCCGAGGCCCTGCGCGCCCTCGGCTACCGCACCGGCCTCATCGGCAAATGGGGCTTCGGCCCCGAGCGCCCGGACCAGCCCAGCCACCCCAACTCCCGTGGCTTCGAGCAGTTCTACGGCTATCTGACCCACAAGCACGCGCACGAGTACTACCCGACGTACCTCTGGGACAACGGCGAGAAGCGGGACATCCCCGAGAACCGGGACGGCGCCCGCGAGGTCTACGCCCCCGACCTGATCGAGGACCGGGCGCTCGGCTTCGTCGACGCCCACAAGGACGAGCCCTTCCTGCTGTTCCTCGCCCCGACCGTGCCGCACGCCCCGAGCCTCGACCCGGACCTCGGCGCGTACGCCGACGAGCCCTGGACCCGCCCGAACAAGGCGCACGCGGCCCAGGTCACCGGCCTGGACACCCTCGTCGGCAGGCTCGTGGACCGGCTCAGGGCGCACGGCATCGACCGGCGCACCGTCGTCCTCGTCACCAGCGACAACGGCCCGCACGAGGAGGGCGGCACCGACCCCGACCTCTTCGACGGCAACGGCCCGCTGCGCGGCTACAAACGCAACCTGTACGAGGGCGGCATCCGCGTCCCCCTCATAGCCTGGTCCCCGCAGCGCGTCCCGGTCGGCACCACCGACCGGCCGACCCCGCTGATCGACCTGCTGCCGACCCTCGCCGAACTCGCCGGCGCGCCCGCCCCGTCGGACATCGACGGCCTCTCGGCGGCACCGCTGCTGCGCGCCGGCGGCGCCGAGGCCGCGCGCCACGACCATCTGTACTTCTACCGCAACCACAGCGGGGCCACCGCGCGCGCCGACCGGGTCGACGGCGGCCGGGCCCGGCGGCTGGCCGAGGCCGTGCGGCGCGGCGACCTCAAGGCGGTGCGGTTCGCGCCCGGCCAGAACCGGAAGGCACCCGACGACCGGTGGGAGGTCGAGCTGTACGACCTCGCCCGGGATCCCGGCGAGCAGCGGGACCTCGCGGCGGCACGGCCCGCCCAGGCCGACGCGCTGGTGAAGCTGATGCGGTCCTCCTGGGTGGACGACTACCGGCGCGAGCCCTACGGCGTCACCCTCCAAGTGGCCCGCAGGAACGGCAGGTTCCTCGTCACCGCGGCCTTCGCCAACGGCTCCGCCCGCCCCTGGACCGCCGCCCGCCTCGCCCTCACCGCGCCGAACAGCTGGCAGGTGCGGGGCCTCGGCGCGGTCACCACGGACCGCATCCGCCCCGGCGGCCGGTTCACCGCCCGCTGGGAGGTCACCCCGGCCGCCGACGCAGACCAGGGCCGGCTGACGGTCCGGGGCACCGCCACGCACGCGGGTGCCCCGGTGACGTACACGGCACAGGCGTCGGCCGGGAAGTAGGCCGTCAGGAGGCGGACGTGCCCCGGCCCGGGATCAGCGACCCCCGGCGGGGTTCGTCCGGCTGCCAGCCAAGGGCCCGGGAGATCCCGCGTGCCGCCACCCGTACGGCGGGCGTCAACACCGGTACCTGGGCGCCCTCCTGGGGCACTACGACCGACACGGCGGCGACCACGGCCCCGCCGGGACCGCGGACCGGGGCGGCCACCGACAGCGCGTCCTCGGTGACCTGACGGCTGCTCACCGCCACGCCCGTGCGCCGGACTTCGGCGAGTACGCGCCGCAACCGGGGCGCGTCGGCGATGGTGTACGGCGTGAAGGCGGCCAACTGCCCCTGGCAGTAGGTCTCCTGGGACGCGGGGTCGCCGTGGGCGAGGAGCGCGAGGCCCACCCCCGTGGCGTGCAGGGGCCAGCGGCCGCCGACCCGGATGTGGACGCCGACGGCCGAACGCCCGGACAGCCACTCGATGTAGACGACCTCGTCACCGTCCCGTACGGCGAGCTGCACGTTCTCGTGCGTGGCCTCGTACAGGTCCTCCAGGTACGGCAGCGCGATCTGGCGCAGTGCGAGGCCGCGCGGGGCGAGCGCCGCGAGCTCCCAGAGCCGGAGCCCGACGTGGTAGATCCCGGACGCGTCCCGCTCCAGGGCGCCCCACTCGGTGAGCGCGCCCACCAGCCGATGGGCCGTGGTGAGGGTGAGCCCGGCCCGGCGGCTGATGTCGGTCAGGGAGAGCCCCGGATGGTCGTGGTCGAAGGCGGCCAGCACGGCGAGCAGCCGGTCGGGGGCGGAGCGGGCGGCTCCCGCCGCCGCGGTCCCCGGCGGCGCGGTGTCGGCTGATGAGGTTCCGGGCGGTGCGGTTTCCGGTGGCACGGTCTCCCGCGACGGCAGCGCGTCGGTGGTCATCGGCATGGCGTCGTCACCCCAGTCCGGCCTCGGCGACCTTCTGCAGCAGTACGTGGAGCGCGTCGCGCTCGGCGGCGTCCAGGGGCTCCAGCAGTTCGTTCGTGACGCGCTGTCCGGCCTCGTCGGTGTCGCGCAGGAAGGACCGGCCGTCCTCGGTCAGGACGATGATCCGGCTGCGGCGGTCGTCGGGGGAGGGGCGCCGCTCGGCGAAGCCCAGCTTCTCCAGGTCGTCCACCAGACCGACGATCGCACTCGGGTCGTAGCCGAGCGAGGCGCTCAGCTCGCGCTGGAGCGCGCCCGGGGAGGTGGCGAGGAAGCGCAGCAGCGCGTAGTGCCGCAGCCGCAGTCCCGACTCCTGGAGGGAGGAGTTGAACAGCTGCCCGGACCGCAGCCCCAGGCGGTACAGCAGATAGCCCGTGTCCGCGTGCAGGCCGCGCATCCACGGCTCGTGCGCGTCGATCGAGGCGGCGTCCTGCGTCTGCTGGCGGGCGATGGCGGGCTCCCTGGTCGAGGCCCCCGAGCAGGGGCGGCGCGTCCGTACCGCACCAGCATGACGCAACGCCCGGGGAACAACAACTATTGACGTCAACAACTATTGCTCTTAACTTCGATTTCGTAGCCGCACCGCCACTCGAAGGGACCCCACTCGTGTCCAGCATCGATCTCACCGGCAAGGTCGCCGTCGTCACGGGCAGTGGCCGTGGCCTCGGCCTGGCCTACGCACAGGCCCTCGCCGCCGCCGGCGCCTCCGTCGTCGTCAACGACATCGACGAGGCCGTGGCGGAGGCGGCCGTGAAGTCCATCACCGAGGCGGGCGGCAAGGCCGTCGCCGAGGTCGTCGCCGTCGGTACGTCCGAGGCGGCCGACCGGCTGGTGGGCCGTGCGGTGGAGGAGTTCGGGCGGCTGGACGTCCTGGTCACCAACGCGGGCATCCTGCGCGACAAGGTGCTGTGGAAGATGTCCGACGACGACTTCGACGCGGTGATCGGCACCCACCTCAAGGGCACCTTCACCTGCGCCCGTGCCGCCGCGATCCGGATGCGCGAGCAGGGCGAGGGCGGCTCCCTGATCCTCGTCGGCTCCCCGGCCGGCCAGCGCGGCAACTTCGGCCAGACCAACTACTCCGCCGCCAAGGCCGGCATCGTGGGCTTCGCCCGTACCTGGGCGATGGAGCTGGGCCGCGCGAACATCACGGTCAACGCGATCGTCCCGGTCGCCGCCACCGCGATGACCGAGACCATCCCGTTCTTCGCCCCGTACGTGGAGGCGCTGCGCGAGGGCAAGCCGTTCCCGGAGTTCCTGCGCAAGGGCGAGGGCTTCGGCACCCCCGAGGACTGCGCGGCCCTGATCCCCTTCCTCGCCTCCGAGGCGGCGCGCGGGGTCACCGGCCAGGCCATCGGCATCGGCGGCGACAAGGTGGCACTCTGGTCGCATCCGCAGGAGATCAAGACGGCGTACGCGAACGGCGGCTGGACCCCCGAGGCCCTCGCCGACGTCTGGCCGACCTCGCTGGGTGCCGAGCCGCAGACCGTGGGCGTCCCCGCCCCGAAGATCCCGGAGGCGTGATGAGCTCCGCAACCCCCGCGACTCCCGTCATGAACGTGGACGAGCTGGTCGCCATCGATGTCCACACCCACGCCGAGGTGTCGTCGAAGAAGGGCACCTCGTCCCTGGACGACGAACTGCACGACGCCTCGTCCGCGTACTTCAAGGTCGAGGGCAAGCGGAAGCCCACCCTGGAGGAGACGGCCGCCTACTACCGGGAGCGGAAGACGGCCGCCGTGATCTTCACGGTGGACGCCGAGTCCGCGACCGGCACCGAGCCCGTCCCCAACGAGGAGGTCGCCGAGGCCGCCGCCGCCAACGCGGACGTGCTGATCCCCTTCGCCTCCATCGACCCCTTCCGCGGCAGGGCCGGCGTCAAGCAGGCCCGCCGCCTGGTCGAGGAGTACGGGGTGAAGGGCTTCAAGTTCCACCCCAGCGTCCAGGGCTTCTTCCCCAACGACCGCGCGGTGGCGTACGCCCTGTACGAGGTCATCGAGGAGACCGGCACGATCGCCCTCTTCCACACCGGCCAGACGGGCATCGGCGCGGGCGTCCCCGGCGGCGGTGGCATCCGCCTGAAGTACTCCAACCCGCTGCACGTGGACGACGTGGCGGCCGACTTCCCGCACCTCAAGATCATCCTGGCGCACCCCTCCTTCCCCTGGCAGGACGAGGCGCTCGCGGTGGCCACGCACAAGCCGGGCGTGCACATCGATCTGTCCGGCTGGTCGCCGAAGTACTTCCCGCCGCAGCTCGTGCAGTACGCGAACACCCTGCTCAAGGACAAGGTCCTCTTCGGCTCCGACTACCCCGTCCTCACCCCCGACCGCTGGCTCGCCGACTTCGAGAAGCTGCCGATCAAGGACGAGGTCAGGCCGAAGATCCTGAAGGACAACGCCGCCCGGCTGCTCGGCCTGACGAAACCGTAGAGGACGCAGATGGACCTCCCCATGTGCAATGACGGACAGGGGCACAGACATGCGCAATGAGGGACTGGGGTCGTGGCCCGCCCGCCGGGCCCGCAAGACCCCCCAGCGCACCGCGCTGATCCACGGCGACACGCGCCTCACCTACGGGGAGCTGTACGAGCGCACCACGCGCCTCGCCCACGCCCTGCGCGCCTCCGGCGTACGCCGGGGCGACCGCATCGCCTATCTGGGGCCCAACCACCCCTCGTACCTGGAGACACTGTTCGCCGCCGGCACCCTCGGCGCGGTCTTCGTCCCGCTCAACACCCGCCTCGCGGGCCCCGAGATCGCCTACCAGCTGGCGGACTCCGGGGCCAAGGCACTGGTGTACGGGCCCGCCTTCACCGGGCTCGTCGCGGGACTGCCGGGCGACACCGACGTCCGTACGTTCGTGGAGACCGGCCCGGAGTACGAGGCGCTGCTCGCCGGGGCCGACGCCGAGCCCATCGACCAGCCCGTCACCGCCGACGACACCTGCATCATCATGTACACCTCGGGGACGACGGGCCGCCCCAAGGGCGCGATGCTCACGCACGGCAACATCATCTGGAACGCCGTCAACGTGCTCGTCGACCAGGACGTCATCACCGACGAACGCGCCCTGGTCTCCGCCCCGTTGTTCCACACGGCCGGGCTGAACATGCTCACCCTGCCCGTGCTCCTCAAGGGCGGCACCTGCGTCCTGGTGGAGGCCTTCGCCCCGGAGGCCACCTTCGACCTGATCGAACGGCACCGGATCACCTTCATGTTCGGCGTGCCGACCATGTTCGACCAGGTGGCCCGGCATCCGCGCTGGGCCGACGCCGACCTGTCGTCGCTGCGGATGCTGTCCTGCGGCGGCTCCCCGGTACCGACCCCGCTCATCGCCAAGTTCCAGGAGCGCGGGCTCACCTTCCTCCAGGGCTACGGCATGACGGAGGCGGCCCCCGGCACGCTCTTCCTCGACGCCGAGCACGCGGTCAGCAAGGCCGGTTCGGCGGGCGTACCGCACTTCTTCAGCGATGTGCGCGTCGTACGGCCGGACATGACCCCGGTCGACATCGACGAGCCCGGCGAGGTCGTGGTCCGCGGACCGCACGTCATGCCCGGCTACTGGGGGCTGCCCGAGGAGACGGCCGCGGTCTTCGCCGACGGCTGGTTCCGCAGCGGGGACGCCGCCCGGGTCGACGAGGACGGCTATGTCTTCATCGTCGACCGCATCAAGGACATGATCATCTCCGGGGGCGAGAACATCTACCCCGCCGAGATCGAGGACCAGCTCCTCGCCCACCCGGACATCGTCGAGTGCGCGGTCATCGGCGTCCCCGACGACAAGTGGGGCGAGGTGCCGCGCGCCGTGGTCGTGCCCCGCGAGGGCTGCGCCCTGGACGCCGACGAGGTACTGGCCTCGCTCGCCGGGCGGCTCGCCAAGTACAAGATCCCGAAGTCGGTGGTGATCGCGGACGAACTGCCGCGCACCGCCTCCGGAAAGCTCCTCAAGGCCCGGGTGCGCAAGCGCTACGGCACCGGCGCGTAGCGCGCGACTCCCCAGGCCCCGACTCTCAGTTAAGGAACGTCATATGAGCATCACCGTGAACGGCATCGACGAACTCAAGAAGCTCGCCGGCAGCGACCTCGGCACCAGTGAGTGGATCGAGGTCACCCAGGAGCGCATCGACACGTTCGCCGACGCGACCGGGGACCACCAGTGGATCCACGTCGACCCCGTGAAGGCGGCCGAGGGCCCCTTCGGCGCGCCGATCGCCCACGGCTATCTGACCCTGTCGCTGTTCATCCCGCTGTTCACCGAGCTGCTGGACGTCGAGGGTGTGTCGACGAAGGTCAACTACGGCCTGAACAAGGTGCGTTTCCCCTCCCCGGTGAAGGTCGGCTCGAAGATCCGCCTGGTCGGCAAGCTGGCCTCGGTGGAGGACGTACCGGGCGGGGTGCAGATCACCGTCGACGGCACGATCGAGATCGAGGGCGCCCCCAAGCCGGCGGCCGTGCTGCAGAGCCTGTCCCGGTTCTACGCCTGAGAGCTCCCGGGGGCCGTGGAGCCGTGAGAACGCCGTGGGGCGGAGCACCTCGAAAGGTGCTCCGCCCCACCGCTGTTCTGCTGGGACGGCGTTGGGACGCCATGGGGACGGTCGTCAGCGATCCGTTACAGATGTGAGAGAAGTTGACGGGATTTCGGCGGTCTGTTTCTGGCACAGTGTGCTCGGGTGCGGGGATCGGGGGATCCAGGGGGCCGCTCTCTCATCTCCGTACACATCGCGCCGCCGTCTGACCCACGCGCGGCGCCGCCGTTCAGCACGGCAGCAAGTGAAAAAGGGGGGACGCCCGTGTCCGCGTGCACGGAGTCCGAGCGGTTCGCCGCCTGTCTGCGCTCTCTCAAGGAGCGATCGGGACTCAGTTATGCGGCGCTCGCCGCGAAGGCCGGAACAAGTGGATCCAGCGTGCACCGCTACTGCCTGGGCGGTTCGGTCCCGCAGGACTACGGCACCGTCCACCGCCTGGCGGTGGCCTGCGGTGCCACCCCGGAGGAGCTACGGACGCTGCACCGCCTGTGGGCCGTGGCGGACGCCGCCCTCACGGAATCGGGGCCCACGGCGCCGGAGTCCAAGGCGCCGGAGTCCAAGGAGCCGGAGTCCAAGGCGCCGGAGTCCGCGAAGCCGTCGACGCCGACCGAGCCGGAGGCCGCCACACCGGAGCCGGTCGTCGGGCCCTCGGAGTCTTCCCCGGAAGTGTCGGAGCCCTCGCGCGGCTCCGGTGCCGTGGGGTGGCGCGCTCGGCGGATCCGCGTCGGTGTGGCCGTCGGGCTGTCGGTGCTGTTCCTCGGCGGGATCGCCTGGACCCTGCCGTCGGGCTCGTCCCCGGACGGCGGCGGTGCGGGCAAAGGCGCCGGGGAAGGGCGGAAGAAGGACAGCCGGCCGCTCTTCTCGGCGGCGTGCCGGGAGGTGGTGGCCATGGGCCAGCACGACACCTGCGTCCGCGAGGTGCAGCGACTGCTGCACACCAAGGGCGCGGTGATCGGCGTGGACGGCGACTTCGGACCGCAGACCCTGCGCCGTGTGACCGCCTTCCAGGTGTTCGCGGGGATCGAACCGCCCAACGGCGTGGTCGGCGACACCACCAAGAAGGCGCTGTACGAGTCCGAGGCGCGCATGGACACCTGGGACCCCGACAAGGTGCGGCAGCGGATCCGTGAGGTGTTCACCGAGGAGCCGGACCGGGCGGTCGCGATCGCCGACTGCCAGTCCTTCCTCGACCCGCTGCACATCCTCCCGAACACCAACGGCACCCGGAACTGGGGCGTGTTCCAGATATCCGACGCCCGGCTGAGGGAACTGGGCGGTACGCCCCGCAAGGCGCTCGACCCGGAGTGGAACATCCGTGCGGCGAAACGTTTGTGGAGCCAGGAGCGGGACTTCGGCAACTGGCCGCACTGCGACCGGGCGTTCAGTCCGAGTCCGTCCCCCTCGCCGTAGGGTCGGTCCCCTCGCCGTAGTGGTCCGGGAGCGCGGGGGAACTGCGGGCCGGATCCGGCCGGTCGCGCAGTTCCCCCGCGCCCCTGAAGGGCGCTGATGCTCAACTCACGTCCACGAACACCGGGTTGGAGTAGAACCAGGTGTCCTCCCACGGGTCCCCGTCACCCGGCGCGTGCGGGATCGGGCCGTGCGGGTCCACGGAGGCGCCCAGGTAGCCGGCGCCGTTCCTGTTGCCGTCGCTGCCGCGCAGCCGGAGGTAGAAGGACTCGTCCCCGGCCGTGACCGGGACGCGCAGGGTGTAGGTGCCCTTGCGGCCGCTCACGTCTTTGGTGTGGACGACCTTGGTGGCGGGGGCCCGCCAGGCGTCCCGGTCGGTCACCGGGCCGCGCACCGCGCCCCGGATGACGTCGACATGCGCCAACTCCGGCAGGATTCCCCGGGGGTTGGCGCGGGACGCGGTCGTCACCGTCACGTTCAGGGTGAGCTTCTCGCCCTTGCGGACCCGCAGCCGGCCGCCCAGGGTGACACCGCGCCCGTGGTCGCGGTCGCGCTTCACCCGGACGTCGAGACCGTCGAGCAGATGGCCGTGGTCGACCCAGACGCGGCCCGCGCGCAGCCCGGCCATCACCGAGCGGTAGCCGTAGCGGGTGACGCCGACATGGGTGCGGCTGAACTGGCCGGGCCAGAAGTCGCTGCCGGGCTGCGGGGTGTCGGTGTGCACCGGGTCGGGCAGCTTGCCGGTGTTGTCGAAGTTCTGCCCGGCCGGCCAGTCGCCGTTCTTCCAGGTGTCGAAGACGATCCGGTGGGCGTCCGAGTTGGTGGTGATCGAGAACAGTCTGCCCTCGGCCAGCATGGCGTCCCAGAGGCCGCCCACGGTCGCCGTCGACCAGTCGAAACCGCCGTAGGTGAGGTACGCCTCCGCCGGGTAGCCGGGCCAGGACTGGGCCGACGGCTTGTTCTCGTACTCGCCCCGGATCGAGGTCGTCCCCCGCCAGCCGGGGATCGCCGCGCCCTGGGCACCGGGCGCGCCCTCCATACCGATCATGATCTCGGGGGCCGCGTCCCGCCAGTTCCGCATCTCGTGCGGGGAGTCGATGCCGAGGCGCAGGGGGTGGTTGGCGAGGACGAGGACGTCGTCGACGTAGCCCGAACGGCGTTGCTGGGCAAGCCACTTGATGGCGTTGACGGCGTGCGCCTCGTTGCGGGCGGTGTCCGCGCCGCCCGCGGAACCGTCCGTGTAGCCCAGCAGCTTGCCGTCGTAGGCGCGCTCGAAGCGGGTGAGGAGGTCGACCTCGTGCCGGCCGGGGGTGGTGAAGACCGTGCAGTGCTCGGCGGCCGGGATGTACCACTCCAGGCCCTGGAAGATCAGCTGCCGAGGGTTCTCGGCGCGGGCCTTCAGGATCTCCTTGTGTTCCAGCGCGGCCCCGAAGTCGGCGTGCCCGAAGTTGGAGTGCTCGGTGAACACCATCCAGTCGAGGCCGTACTCGGCTCCCGCGGCGGCCAGTTGGGAGAACGTGTACTTGGCGTCGTGGCTGTAGACGGTGTGGATGTGGTGGTCGCCGACGAGATAGGCGAGACGTGGGTCCTCGCCCCCGTAGTGACGGGACGTCGCGGAGGCCGGTGCCGCCAGGGCGCCGGCGGAGCCCATCGCGAAGGCGGCCCCGAACAGGCCCGCGCCGCGCAGGAGGCCGCGCCGCGACACCCCTTGCGCGTCGAGATCGGTGGGGGAGACGGACGGATCGGCCCAGGTGGGCAACTGCTGCTCGGGTGTGCCGGACAGGTCGGACATGGTCTGTGGGATTCCTTCGCGCTCAGTGGTTCGCGTCAGCGGTTCGTCTCTGCGGTTCGTCTCTGCGGTTCGTCTCAGTGGTTCATGAACGACTTGACGGGCAGCGCCCGTTCGACGATGCGGACGTCACCGAGGCGCCCGTGCAGGATCTGGTCGATCTTTCCGGCGTACTCGTAGCCACCGAGGATCCACGGCAGGCCCACCGAGGTCAGCCCGACGGCGTTCGCCTTCGGGTTGCGTACCACCGGGCAGCCCTGGACGTAGAGCGTGGTGTGCTTGCCGTCGTTGACGACCGCCAGGTGCCACCACGTCTCCAACGGGGTCTCCTGGCCCCAGTTGGTCGCGATGCCCTGCTGGTTGAGCGGGCGTACCGCCCACTGCGGCTCGCGGTCGTTCGACAGCGACAGCGTGGCCAACGGCTCGTCCGGGTCGTCGGCGGTCTTGCCCGCCGCGCCGCCGGTGCCGGTCCGCCCGAGGACGCCGGCCCAGGCGTGGTTCGAGGGGTTCCAGTCGGCGGGCAGCCGGTAGAACGCCTCGATGGTGTAACCGTCCTCGAACGTCGCCGAGTTGAGCGGCGCCCCGTCGACCGTCCGCAGATACGCGCCCTTCAGCGGGGGCTTCCCGCCGTGGAACTCCAGGCTGCCGTGGCCGGGCTGGTCCGGGTGGTGGTCGGCGGACCAGGTGAGCGTGCCGCCGCCGACCGTGACCAGGCTGAGGTCGTTGCCGCGCCCCGAGCGGTCACGGACGGTGCCGCTGACGACAGCCCCGTCCTCCTGCCCGTCGAACCGCCAGTACGCGACCGTGCCGGGCACCAGCATCTTCGACACGGGGCGGGCCGCCCGCGCGGGCACCGGCGCGAAACCGGCGAACCGCTTCTCGAAGTCGATGTCGACGGTGAACCGGTCGGCGTCGCCGGAGAGTTCGCTCTCCTGCCGCTCCAGCTCGTTGAGCCCCTTGCCTGCCCGGCCCAGGATCCACGGGGAGACCGTCTCCACGTCGATGGTGTTCCGGTCGAGGTCGAAGCGGTACAGGCGGATCATCGCCGCGCCGCCGAAGTACCGGTTCTGGTAGTTGGTGAGGTGCAGATGGACATCGTTGTCGGCGGTGTTCTTCCGCGTCGCGCGCGCCGCCGGCCAGTAGTGCCCGTTGAGGGTGAGGAAGATCTGGTCGTGGTCCTTGATCAGCCGGTCCCAGAGCGTCTGCCCGTACGACGAGAGGGAGTCGTCCCCGTCGACCAGCTCGTGCGTGGTGAGGACGACCGGTGTCCTCGGGTGCCGGGCCAGGACGTCCTTCGCCCAGGCGAAGCCCTTCGCGGAGAGCCGCCAGTCCAGCGCGAGCACCATCCACTGCCGGCCGCCCGCCTCGAAGAGGTGGAAGGAGTTGTAGCCGTCCGGGGAGGCGCCCCCGAAGGACGACTTCCCCTTGAACCGGGCGGGGCCGAAGACATCGAGGTACGGGGTCGAGCCCCGCTGGTCGTCGGTGGACGAGCGGACGTCGTGGTTGCCCGCGAGGACGCTGTAGCCGACGCCCTTGCGGTCGAGGATCCGGAAGGCCTCGCCGATCGCCGCGCACTCCTCCTTGGCGCCGTTCTGGGTGAGGTCGCCCAGGTGGGAGAGGAAGACGATGTTCTCCTCCCGCTCCTCCTCCAGCAGATAGCGCAGCGACGCCTCGACGGGCGCCTTGTCGATGCTCGGCCCGTCGAAGAGGTACTGGGTGTCGGGCATGACGGCGAGCGTGAACCGGCGGCTGTCCCGGTCGGGCCGCCGGCGGCCGGTGGGCGCGGCGGCGGTGCCCTCGGCGGCGGCCCGCGCGGTACCGGCAGCCGGCAGCACGGCGGCGGCCGCACCCATCAGCGCGGTCGCCCGCAGGAAGTTGCGTCGGCCGGCGCCGGCCTGCGGGGCCGCCTCGCCCTGGTCGTGCTCATGCGAAGTACACACGTGTGCTCCGTAGGAAGGTCCGTGAGAGGAGGAAGGGGGGAGGGGGGTGGGATCAGAGGGCCCTCAGCGTCCATGACCAGCGGTGGACGCCCGGCGGGACGAGATACTCGGGCGAGGTGTCGGGTCCGCACGAGGCGGTGCCCAGTCCCCGGTGCGCCGCGTCGATGTGGACCACGCAGCCCGGCCGGGGCGCCAGTTCGTCGTGGTGCGCGGCGGCGGTGAGGTCCTCCGCGCGGTGACGGGTGACCGAGACCTGGCGGGGTCCGTCCAGCCGTACCGACAGCACATGGTCGTCGCCGGAGAGCGTGAAGTGCCGTACTCCGTGCCGGCCCCCGCTCTCCTGCGGTCGCAGATAAGGGGTGAACAGCCCGTCCACGGGGGCCGAGTGATGACCGACGGGCGCACCGGCCGCACGGTCCGGGTAGCTTTCCCAGGGGCCCTGCCCGTACCAGGCGAGGCGGTCGAAGCCGGCGCCGGTCTCGAACACCGTGCCCACCCGGGCCACGTCCGTCAGCTCCTCGGGCAGGACGGCCGTCTCCTCGACGAGCACCCGGCCGTCCACCAGCGCCGTGAACGCCTGCTCGTGCTCGACGGCCCCGGCACCCGTCGCCCACCGGGACCGGACCCGTACGGTCGACCCCTTGCGCTCCATGGCGACCAGCTCGCGCTCGGCGCGGTCCAGGCCCAGCGTGCGCCAGCGCTCGGCCATGCCGCCGAGGACGTCGTTGTCGGTCGGGGCCCGCCACAGGCTGAGCACCGGCGGGGAGGCGAGCAGCGGGTGCAGCAGCAGCCCGGCCTCGTCGGTCTCCGGCGGCGGGATGTGCCCGAGGTCCTCCTCGGCGCCCACCACCGGCTCGCCCTCGTCCGGCTCGTACCACTGGACCTGGGGGAGGCACACCTCGGTGCCGCGCGGCGCCCAGGGTTCGTCGGCGGCCGTCGTCACCCGCAGCGTCAGCCAGACCTCGCCCGCCCCGCCCGGCACCTCGGGCCGGTCGATGACGGCCGAGCCGCCGGGCGGTACGTCGGGCAGCCGGGCCGGCAGCGTCCAGGTGCCGCCGTCGGCCGCCGTGAACTCCCACTCGGCGGCCAGCCACGACAGATCGCGGAAGTGCTGCCGGTTGTGCACCCGCAGCACCCGCCAGGTGCCCTCGCCCTCCACGGACAGCCGCACCGGGGCGGCGATCTCCCGGTGCTCGAACATCACCGGCTTGGGCGTGCGGTCGGGGAAGACGACCCCGTCGGCGATGAAGGCGCCGTCGTGGATCGTCTCGCCGAAGTCGCCGCCGTAGGCCCAGCGCAGGCCGGGTCCGGCGACGCCGTTCTCGTACAGCCCGGTACCCCCGCGCCCGGCCGGTCGTCCGTCGTTCACATGCTGGAGGATGCCGTGGTCCCAGAACTCCCAGATGAACCCGCCCTGAAGACCCGGGGTTGCCTCGATGGCGGCCCACGTGTCGGCGAGGGTGCCGTTGCTGTTGCCCATGGCGTGCGAGTACTCGCACTGGATCAGCGGCCTGGTCTGCTCGCCCGACAGCGCGTGCGCCACACAGTCCTCGATGGGCGCGTACATCGGGCAGGCGATGTCGGAGGCGTCGTCCGTGGCCGCCCAGTCCAGCTTCGCCGCGCCCTCGTACTGCACCGGCCGGGTCGGGTCGTGCCGTCGCAGCCAGCCGGCCGCCGCGTCGTGGTTCGCCCCGTAGTCGGACTCGTTGCCCAGCGACCAGACGATCACCGACGGATGGTTCTTGTCCCGCAGCACCATCCGCGAGACCCGGTCCACGAACGCGTTCAGATAGCGCGGGTCGTCGGCGATCTCATGGGCGTGGTCGTGCGACTCGATGTCCGCCTCGTCGACGACGTAGAAGCCGAGTTCGTCCGTGAGGTCGTACAGGGCCGGGTCACCCGGATAGTGCGAGGTGCGGACCGCGTTGAAGCCGAACCGCTTCAGCGTCAGCAGATCGGCGCGCATGTCCTCGTACGACACCGTCCGGCCGGTCAGCGGATGGAAGTCGTGCCGGTTCACGCCCCGGATGTAGACGCGCTCCCCGTTGACCAGCAGATCCCGGCCCCGGATCTCGACGTCGCGGAAGCCGACCCGGTGGTGCGAGGTGTCGGCGACCGTGCCGTCGGCGCGGTGCAGCCGGACGGTGAGGTCGTACAGCACGGGGGTCTCGGCGTTCCAGGTCCGTACGCCGGGGACGACCGTCCCCATCCGGGCCTCGCCGAGGAAGTCGGAGACCCGCTCGTCCTGCGCGTTGAACCGGTCGAACTCCCGGTCCTGGGCCAGCTCCAGACCGTCCAGTTCCGGACCGTTCAGCTCCCCGCCGACGTACCACCCGGCGGGCAGCGCGCCCGTCGCCGTCCCCGCCGCCGAGCGCACCCGGCAGTCCACCCGCAGCTCCCCGTCCCGGTGGGCCCGTACGGTCACGTCCGCGAGATACAGCGGATCGGTGGCGTACAGCAGCACCGGGCGGGTGATGCCGCCGAGCCACCACTGGTCCTGGTCCTCGATGTGCGCGGCGTCGGACCACTTCACCACCGTGAGCCGCACGGTGGCCCTCTCCCCGGGGCGGACCAGGCCGGAGAGGTCGAACTCGGCGGCCAGATGGGAGTCCTTGGAGACACCGGCGGGCCGCCCGTCCACATGGACGAGCAGCACGCTCTCGGCGGCGCCGACGTGCAGCACGATCCGGCGGCCGGCCCAGTCGGCGGGTATGTCGACCTCCCGCTCGTACACACCGGTCGGGTTCTCGGGCGGAGAGTCCGGCGGGAACTGGGGCCACGGCATCCGGACGTTGGTGTACTGCGGCGGGTCCTGCGCCACCTGGAGGGCCCAGGAACCGGGGAGTTCGGCCCAGGACCAGCCGGGGCCGGGTTCCCGCTCGGGCGACGGCAGCAGCTGGAACCGCCACCGGCCGTCGAGCGACAGCGCCCGGTCCCGCCGGTCGACGGCGTTCATGGGCAGCCGCCCCCAGGAGGTCACCTCGGGTGACTCCCAGGGGCGCAGGACGAAGAGTGCGTCGGTCATGACCGTTCCGAAGTAGGCGGTGACGAGGGGGACAAGAGGGACGAGGGTGACAAGGCGGAGGTGGCCGGCCGGGGCAGGACGCGGCCCCGCAGGCCCCAGGCGGGGTCGACGGGGATGCCGAGACGGTCCAGGACGGTGGGGGCGATGTCGATGAGGCGGGGTGTGTCCAGCAGTCCGCCGCCGGGCATCCCCGGCTCGGCGAGGACGACGAAGACCTCCCGCTCGGCGCGCGTGTCGCCGCCGTGGCCGCCGGCGTCGAGGTGGCCGTGGTCGGTGGTGACCAGGACCGTCCAGTGCTCGTCCGCCCGGGCGGGGTCGCGGCGCCGGGCGTCGATCGTGTCCAGCAGCCGCCCGAGATGGGCGTCCTGGGCGAGGAGGGCCCGGTCGTAGGCGGGACCGAGCGGGCCCGTGGTGTGCCCGGCCTCGTCGGTGGCGCCGAAGTACACGAACACGGCGTCCGGGTCCTCCTCCGTGAGCCGGCGCACGGCGGCGTCGGCGACGAGCCGGTCGGCGGCCTCGTAGCCGTCGGACTCCCCGTCGTACCGCACACGCTCACCGATGGCGGGGCCCAGGGTGCCGCGGTCGACCAGTTCCGGCCAGGACACCGCGGCCAGCGTGCGCAGACCGGGCCGCGCGGTGGCGGCCCGGCTGAGGAAGTCGGGGTGGCGGGCGTAGTCGGCGCCGGTGAAGTCGTTGCCGGTCACCCCGTGCCCGTCGGGCCACACCCCGGTCAGCACGCTCGACCAGCCGGGGCCGGAGTCGGTGTAGGCCATGCTGGTGGACGGCCCGCCCTCGGCCTGGCCGTCCACCTCGCCGTAAGGCAGCAGGCTGCTGCCGTGGGCGCCCGAGGCCATCAGCGCGTGCAGCACGGGCGCCGTGGCCGGCGGGCGCGGCGGGCCGGGGACCGCCCCGGCCGGAGACCGGGGGAGGGGCAGCCGGTCGTAACGCACCCCGTCCATCCCCACCACGAGCACCTTGCCGCGCCCCGGCCGTACCGATCCGCCCGCGTCCACCATCGCGCACCTCTCCCGGAAGCGGTCAGCTGCCCTGTACCGCGCCCTCGGTGGCGCCCGCGATGAACCCGCGCGCGAAGATCGCGAAGACCACGACCAGCGGGATGGACGCCATGAGAACACCGGCCATGACCATGCTGTAGTTGGTGTTGTGGCCGACGTTGAGCTGCGCCAGCTCCACCTGGAGCGTGACGTGGTCGGGGTTGGTCAGCACGATGAGGGGCCAGACGTAGTCGTTCCAGGCGCCGACGAAGGCGTAGATGGCGAGGAAGGACAACGCGGGCTTGATCATCGGCAGCGCGACGTTCCAGTACTGACGGAAGAAGCCGGCGCCGTCGATGCGTGCCGCGTCCAGCAGTTCGTCGGGCACCCCGTTCTCGATGTACTGGCGCAGCCAGAAGATGCCGAAGGCGTTGGAGAGGGCGGGCCAGACCAGCGCCTTGAGCATGCCGACCCAGCCGAGCTCGGACATCAGGATGAACTGCGGCAGGACGGCCAGCTGGAGCGGCAGCATCATGAACACCAGCAGGGTGGCGAACAGGATCTTGCGCCCGGGGAACTCGAACTTGGCGAAGGCGAAGGCCGCGAGGGAGTCGACGAACAGCACCAGGACCGTGGTGACACAGGCGATGACGATCGTGTTGAGCATCGACCCGAAGAAGTCGACCGTGTCGAGCACACCCCGGACGTTCTCCAGGAGATGGGAGCCGAAGGTCAACTTCGGTGGGCTCTTGTAGATGTCACGGGTGGTGTTGGTCGCCATCACGATCGTCCACACGAACGGGAAGACCGAGATCAGGACGGCGAGGATCAGGAAGACGTGCGCGGACAGGCCCTTGGGGCGGCGCGACCGCTTCGTGCCCGTGGCCGGCCGCGGCGTGACGGCTGTCGTCATGACTTCCTCCCTCGTTGCACGATGCGCCAGTTGATGACGACGAGCACGATGATCAGTACGAAGAAGGCCCACACGATGGCCGCGCCGTAGCCGTAGTCGTTGTCGAGGAAGGCCGACTGGTAGAAGTACAGCAGCGTGGTCAGACCCGCCTGGCCCGGGCCGCCGAGGTTCTGGTTGGCGGCGTTGCTGGCGAAGAGGACCTGGGGTTCGCTGAAGCTCTGCAGACCGTTGATGGTCGAGATGACGACGGTGAACAGGATGATCGGCCGCATGATCGGGACGGTGATCTGGAAGAAGGTGCGGATGGGGCCCGCGCCGTCCATCCTGGCCGCCTCGTAGACCGAGGTGGGGATGGCCTGGAGGCCGGCCAGGTAGATGATCATGTTGTAGCCGGTCCACATCCAGGTCATCAGCAGGGCGATGACCACCTTGATCAGCCAGGGGTTGCTCAGCCAGGGCACAGGGGAGATGCCGACCATGCCCAGGATCGCGTTGACCAGGCCGAAGTCATTGCTGAACACCGCGCCGAAGAAGATCGCCACGGCCACGATCGACGTCACGTTCGGGACGTAGAGGGCGATGCGGTAGAAGCCCTTGAAGCGGCGCACCGAGTGCAGCAACGTCGCCAGGACCAGGGCGCCGAAGAGCGTGGGGACGGTGGACAGGACCCAGATGATCAGGGTGTTGCGGATCGAGAGCCAGAAGACCGGGTCGCTCCAGAGGAACTCGAACTGCTGGAGGCCCACGAACTGCTTGGTGCCCAGGCCGTCGTAGCGCTGGAAGGACAGATACAGCGAATAGAAGACGGGGACGAACGAGAAGACGATGAAGATCAGATAGAAGGGCGAGATCGCCAGGTACTGCCGCCAGTACGACAGCACCCCGCGACGCTTGGGCCGCGCGACGCCCGCGGGCGGGGTGCGCCGCGGGCGGAAGCGGGCCGGGCCCGGCCCGCCACGGTGCTCAGGCACCGTGGCGGGGCCGGTGACCGGAGGTGATGACACCTCAGTTCACCCCCTGTCGCCTGGCGATCTGCTTGGCCTGGGAGACCGCGTCCTTCCAGGCGTCGTCGGGCTTCTTGCCCTTGGCCTCGATGCTGGTCAGCTCGGCCATGAAGGGGGCCATGACCGCCGAGTCGGCCGGGGCCTCGTAGCTCACGGGGATGGCCTCGGCGGCCGGGCCGAAGACCTCGATGATCTTCTGTCCGCCGAAGAAGGCGTCGGGGCCCGTCATGGCCGGCATCGCGTACGTCTCCGGGGAGGCGGGGAAGATCGCGGCGTCGGTGAAGCTCTTGGCGTTGTTGTCGGGGCTGAGGATCCAGCTGATGATCTTGAAAGCCTCTTCGGGGTTCCGGCACTGCTTGGGCAGCGTCAGGTAGGAGCCGCCCTGGTTGGCCGGCCCGCCCGGGGTCGCGCAGACCCGCCACTTGCCCTTGGTGTTCGGCGCGGCCGACTCGATGTCCAGCGCGTGCCAGGCGGCGCCGACCTCGGTGGTCAGGCTCTTGCCGACGGCGGCGTTCCAGCTCTGGTCGTTGATCTTGGCGTCGAGGCCGAGCGTGTAGGCGCGGATCGCGTTGTCCCAGGCGGCGCGGATGTGGTCCTGGTCGCCGATGAAGTGGTTGTCCTTGTCGATGAACCGTGTGGTGCCCTGGCCGACCGCGATGCTGAACACCGAGCCCATGTTGTTGATCAGGAAGGTGCCGGGCAGCGCCTTCTTCAGTTCGGTGCCGAGCGCGAAGTAGTCCTCCCAGGTCTTCGCCTCGGCGGCGACCTTGGCCGGGTCGCTGGGCAGCCCCGCCTTGTCGAACTGGTCCGCGCGGTAGAAGAGCGCGGTGGGGCCGATGTCGATCGGGAACCCGATCTGCTTGCCGTCCTCGGTCTGGGCGAGCTTGGTCTTCCACTCCAGGTACTGGGAGGAGATCTTCTTGAAGCCCAGGTCGTTCAGGTCGAGGAAGCGGTCGGCGTTGGGCAGGAAGGAGGCGATGTCCTCGCCCTTGATGCCGGTGATGTCCGGGACGGAGGAGCCGCCCGCCGCGAGGGTGGTGGTGAGCTTCTGCTTGAAGTCGCCGCCGATGGAGGAACTCGTCAGCTTGATCTGGCTCTTGAAGTGCGTCTTGGCCTCGGCGACCACCTTGTCGCTGAGGGCTCCGCCCCAGTACCACATGGTGAGGTCCTTGCCGTTCTTGGTGCCGCCGGATTCCGAGTCGCCGCCACAGGCGACGGTCAGGCCGGAGGCCGCCGCGGTGAACACGGCAGCCTGGAGGAAGCCTCTACGAGAAAGGTCCACGGGTCACTCCTGTTTGTTCCTGTTCGTGGTACTTCGGGGCAATTTTCTGGGGGGATCAGAGGCGCGCGAGGTCCGGTGAATCAGGGGAGTCGCGCGGGCGGGGTGACCGGGGCGTGGTGCACCGGTGGGCCTACGTCGGCCGGGATGCGGTCGGCGAGGAAGCCGTAGGCCTTCCTCAGGTCGGGGTCGGTCAGCGAGCGCCACCAGCGGTCGACGCCGTACCAGCCGGGCGCCGCCAGGCCTCCGCCGTGGTGGCCCACGGACAGTCCGGCGGAGAGTACGGCGAACCGCAGCCGTTCCACCAGGGGCCAGCCGCCGAGGGAGGCGGCGACGAAGCTCGCGCCGAACACGTCGCCGGCGCCCGTCGCGTCGAGCACGTCGACGTCCAGGGCCGGGACCTCCGCGTACTCGCCGGTCGTCTGGTCCACCGCGATCGCGCCCTCGCCGCCGCGGGTGACCACGGCCACCGGCACCAGCTCGCTCAGTGTGCCGAGCGCGGCGACCGCGCTGTCGGTGCGCGTGTACGCCATCGCCTCGGTCTCGTTGGGGAGGAAGGCGTGGCACAGGGCGAGCTGGTCGAGCAGATCGCGGGACCACTGCTGGGTGGGGTCCCAGCCGACGTCCGCGTAGATGTGCGTACCGTTCGCGGCGGCCTTGGCGATCCACTCGCGCGGCTCGGACTCGATGTGCACGAGTGCCGTGCGCGACTCGGGCGGGTCGCCCATCAGCACGTCCTGCGAGTACGGCGGTTCCTGGCCGTGGGTGACGAGGGCGCGGTCGTGGCCGTGCGCCAGGGAGACGGTGACGGGGGTGTGCCAGCCGTCGGCGGTGCGCGAGAGGGAGAGGTCGACGCCCTCCTGTCCGGCGAGGACCTCACGGCAGTACGCGCCGTAGTAGTCGTCGCCGAAGACCGTGGCCAGGGAGGTCCTGAGGCCGAAACGGGCGGCGGCCACCGCCAGGTTGGCGATACCGCCCGGACCGCAGCCCATGCCGTCGGTCCAGATCTCCTCGCCGGCGGTGGGCGGCCTTCCCAGCCCCGTGAGCACGAGGTCGTAGAAGAGCAGCCCGGTCAGCAGCGCATCGGGCCGGTCGTCGTCCACGCGTGCACCCTCTCGTCGAGACTTCTGAGGATCACTCTTCAAAAGTCTTCAATTTCGGTGCACAGATCGTGCGCGCCTCCGCGAGGTTTGGCAAGAGTCGAGCAGAAGTGAGCATGGAAATGATTGAGGATGACGAGTACTGTTCAGCGCGTGCTGGCAGAGCGACGACACCAACTCATCCTGCGGGCCCTGAGATCAGGGGGCCCCGCGGCGGTCACCGACCTGTCCGAACAGCTCGGTGTGAGCCCCGCCACCATCCGGCGTGACCTCGTCCGGCTGGAGGAGGAGGGGCTGCTCACCCGTGTCCACGGCGGCGCCGTCGTCGACGAGGGCGACCAGCCCTTCGCCGAGGTCGCCGAGGTACGGGTGGCCGAGAAGGACGCGATAGCGGCGCAGGCCGCCTCGATGGTCCGCGACGGCCAGTCCGTGCTGCTCGACATCGGGACCACCGCCTACCGACTGGCCCGGCAACTGCACGGCCGCCGCCTCACCGTGATCACCAGCAATCTGGTGGTCTACGAGGAGCTGGCCGACGACGAGGGCATCGAACTGGTGCTGCTCGGCGGCATGGTCCGCCGCGAGTACCGTTCCCTCGTCGGCTTCCTCACCGAGGACAACCTCCGCCAACTGCACGCCGACTGGCTCTTCCTCGGCACGAGCGGAGTGCGGCCCGGCGGACAGGTGATGGACACGACCGTCGTCGAGGTCCCGGTGAAACGCGCGATGATCAGGGCCGGTGACAAGGTCGTCCTGCTCGCCGACTCCGCGAAGTTCCCCGGTACGGGAATGGCGCGGGTCTGCGGTCCCGGGGAACTCGACGTGGTCGTGACCAACGGGTCTGTGGACCCGGGCACGCGGTCGTCGTTCGAGGACGCGGGGGTCGAAGTGGTCACCGTATGACCGCCCCCGGGGCGGGAGGGCTGACACGTGTCGCGACGGCCCGCACGAATGCACGATCGGCAAAGGTGGTAGTTGCGTGAAGCTGACGATTCTGGGCGGCGGAGGATTCCGGGTGCCCCTCGTGTACGGGGCGCTCCTCGGGGACCGCGCCGAGGGCCGGGTCACCCATGTCGTCCTGCACGACCTGGACGCCGAGCGGCTCTCCGCCGTCACCCGCGTCCTCGCCGAGCAGGCCGCGGACGTCCCCGACGCCCCCGAGGTGACCGCCACCACCGACCTCGACGAGGCCCTGCGCGGCGCCGACTTCATCTTCTCCGCGATCCGCGTCGGCGGTCTGGAGGGCCGCGCGAACGACGAGCGGGTCGCCCTCGACGAGGGCGTCCTCGGCCAGGAGACCGTCGGCGCCGGCGGCATCGCCTACGGGCTGCGCACGGTGCCGGTCGCCGTGGACATCGCCCAGCGGGTGGCCCGGCTCGCCCCCGACGCCTGGCTCATCAACTTCACCAACCCGGCGGGCCTGGTCACCGAGGCCATGTCCCGCCACCTCGGCGACCGCGTCATCGGCATCTGCGACTCACCCGTCGGCCTCGGCCGCCGCATCGCCCGCGTCCTCGGGGCGGCGAACCCGGCCGAGGCCTGGATCGACTACGTCGGCCTCAACCACCTCGGCTGGGTCCGCGGCCTGCACATCGCCGGCCGCGACGAACTCCCGCGCCTGCTCGCCGACCGCGACCTCCTCGGCTCCTTCGAGGAGGGCAAGCTCTTCGGTGTCGACTGGCTCCAGTCCCTCGGCGCGATCCCCAACGAATACCTGCACTACTACTACTTCAACCGCGAGGCCGTCCGCGCCTACCAGGCGGTCGAGAAGACCCGCGGCGCCTTCCTCAAGGACCAGCAGGCCCACTTCTACGAGGAGATGCGCCGCCCCGACGCCCACGCCCTCAAGGCCTGGGACCGCACCCGCGCCGAGCGCGAGGCCACCTACATGTCGGAGAACCGGGAGACGGCCGGCGCCGGCGAACGCGACGCCGACGACCTGTCCGGCGGCTACGAGAAGGTCGCCCTCGCCCTGATGCGGGCCATCGCCCGCGACGAGCGCACCACCCTCATCCTCAACGTCCGCAACCAGGGCACCCTCTCCGCCCTCGACACCGAGGCCGTCATCGAGGTGCCCTGCCTGGTCGACGCCAACGGCGCCCACCCGGTCGCCGTCGCCCCCCTGCCCGACCACGCCACCGGCCTGGTCTGCGCGGTCAAGGCCGTCGAACGCGAGGTCCTGTCCGCCGCCGAGGCGGGTTCCCGTACCACCGCGGTGAAGGCCTTCGCCCTGCACCCGCTGGTCGACTCGGTGAACGTCGCCCGCAGACTGGTCGACGGCTACACGGCCGTGCACCCGGGCCTCGGATACCTCAAGTAGCCCTGGGCAGCCTCACCCTGCTCATCCGCAGCCGCACCCGCTAGGAGACGTACGGCCATGCATGACGAACGCCGCCGCATCGAGGAACGCGTCGAGCGCGTCCACACCCAGCGCATCAAGCCCGCCATCTACGCGGCCTCCGTGCCCTTCGAGGTCGAGGCCTGGCAGGCGCCGGGCGAGCCCGTCCCCTTCGAGGAGGCCGCGGCCGCCTCGTACACACCGTTCGCGATGGACACCCCCTGGGGACCGCCGTGGGGCACCACCTGGTTCCGGATGCGCGGACAGGTCCCCGCCGAGTGGGCGGGCCGCCGCGTCGAGGCCGTCATCGACCTCGGCTTCGTCGGCGACTGGCCCGGCAACCAGGCCGAGGCCCTCGTCCACCTCGCCGACGGCACCCCGCTGAAGGCGGTCAACCCGCTCAACCAGTACGTGCCGATCGGCAACCCCGTCCGGGGCGGCGAGACCATCGACTACCTGGTCGAGGCGGCCTCCAACCCCGACATCCTCGCCGACAACTTCTCCAAGATCACGCCCATGGGTGACATCCTCACCGCCGGCGACAAGCCCCTCTACACCTTCCAGCGCGCCGACCTGGCCATCCTCGACGAGGAGGTCTGGCACCTCGACCTGGACCTCCAGGTGCTGCGCGAGCTGATGGTCCACCTCGCCGAGCACGAGCCCCGCCGCCACGAGATCCTGCACGCCCTGGACCGCGCCATGGACGCCGTCGACCTCGACGACGTCTCCGGCAGCGCCACGGCCGTCCGCGAGATCCTTGCCCCGGTCCTCGCCAAGCCCGCCCACGCGAGCGCGCATGTGATCTCCGGCGTCGGCCACGCCCACATCGACTCCGCCTGGCTCTGGCCCATCCGCGAGACCAAGCGCAAGACCTCCCGCACCTTCTCCAACGTGACCTCGCTGGCCGACGAGTACGAGGACTTCATCTTCGCCTGCTCCCAGGCCGTCCAGTACGAGTGGGTGCGCGACAACTACCCGCAGGTCTGGGAGCGGATCAAGAAGGCCGTCGACAAGGGCCAGTGGGTACCGGTCGGCGGCATGTGGGTCGAGTCGGACGGCAACCTGCCCGGCGGCGAGGCCATCGCCCGCCAGCTCGTCCACGGCAAGCGGTTCTTCATCGAGCACTTCGGCATCGAGACCAAGGGCGTCTGGCTGCCGGACTCCTTCGGCTACAACGCCTCCTACCCGCAGCTCGCCAAGCTCGCCGGCAACGACTGGTTCCTCACCCAGAAGATCTCCTGGAACCAGACCAACAGGTTCCCCCACCACACCTTCTGGTGGGAGGGCATCGACGGCACCCGCATCTTCACCCACTTCCCGCCGGTCGACACCTACAACGCCCGCTTCAGCGGCGAGGAGATGGACCGCGCGGTCCGCAACTACCAGGAGAAGGGCGCCGGTACGCGCTCCCTGGCCCCCTTCGGCTGGGGCGACGGCGGCGGCGGCCCCACTCGCGAGATCATGGAGCGCGCACGTCGCCTCGCCGACCTCGAAGGCTCCCCGAAGGTCGTCGTCGAACACCCCGACGAGTTCTTCGCCAAGGCCCGCGCCGAGTACGAGGACGCCCCCGTCTGGAACGGCGAGCTGTACCTCGAACTCCACCGCGCCACCTACACCTCCCAGGCTCGCACCAAGCAGGGCAACCGCCGCAGCGAACACAAACTCCGCGAGGCGGAACTGTGGGCGACGACCGCCGCGCTCCACGCGCCCGAGTACGCGTACCCCTACGAGAAGCTCGACCGCCTCTGGAAGACGGTCCTCCTCCACCAGTTCCACGACATCCTGCCGGGTTCGTCGATCGCGTGGGTCCACCGCGAGGCGGAGGCGGAGTACGCGAGGGTGGCGAAGGAGTTGGAGGAGCTGACGACGGAGGCGGTCGCGGCGCTCGGCGGCGGTGACTCGCGTGTCTTCAACACGAGTCCGCGTGACCGGGCCGAAGTGGTCCGTACGGCCGCGGGCGCACCGGTGTATGTGGCGGTCCCCGCGAACGGCAGCGCGCCCCTGGCCGCCACCGACTCCCCGCACCCCGTCACCGTCTCCGGCCGCGTCCTCGACAACGGCCTGGTCCGTGTCGAGATCGCGGAGGACGGCACCCTGGCGTCCGTAAGGGACCTCGTCGCCGACCGCGAGGTCCTCGGTGACAAGGGCAACCTGCTCCGCCTCCACACCGACCTCCCCAACTACTGGGACGCCTGGGACGTCGACAAGCACTACAAGAACCGCTACACGGACCTGCTGGACGCCGAGTCGATCACCGTGGTCGAGGAGGACCCCCTCCTCGGCGCGATCCGCGTGGAGCGGAGCTTCGGCAAGGGATCAAGGATCACCCAGACGATCACCCTCCGCGCCGGCAGCCCCCGCATCGACTTCGAGACGGACATCGACTGGCACGAGGCCGAGAAGTTCCTCAAGGCCGGCTTCCCGATCGACGTCCGCGCGGCCCACTCCTCCGCCGAGATCCAGTTCGGCCACATCCAGCGGCCCACCCACACGAACACCAGCTGGGAGGCGGCCCGCTTCGAGGTCTCCGGCCACCGCTGGGTGCACGTGGCCGAGCCCGGCTACGGCGTCGCGGTGATCAACGACTCCACCTACGGCCACGACATCTCCCGTACGGTCCGCGAGGACGGCGGTACGACCACCACGGTCCGCCTCAGCCTGGTCCGCGCCCCGCGCATCCCGGACCCCGAGGCCGACCAGGGCAAGCACCGCATCACCTACTCGCTCCTCCCCGGCGCGACCATCGAGGACGCGGTCGCCGAGGGCTACGCCCTCAACCTGCCGCTGCGTGTCGCGGACGCGGCGGGCGCCCCCGAGCCGGTCGTCTCCGTGGACGGCGAGGGCGTGACCGTCGAGGCGGTCAAGCTCGCCGACGACGCCTCCGGCGATGTCGTGGTCCGGATCTACGAGTCGAGCGGCGGCCGGGCCCGGGGCGTCCTGCGCACCGGCTTCCCGCTCGCCGGGGCCCAGATCACCGATCTGCTGGAACGCCCGTTGTCGGAGGCGGCCACGGACGGCGACGGCGTCCCGGTGACACTGCGCCCGTTCGAGGTGCAGACGCTGCGGCTGGCGGTCATGAAAAATTAAGGGAGCGTGAAACTGCTGGTCGCGGCGGTGTACCGCCCGCCGCGACCACTGCGCGTTCCCTGCACGACACCTGGAATTCGCCCACTACCCCTGTGATACGGGGCAACGCGACAGTGCGCAGAAAGTTGTGAGGTGTCATCGTGCGTGATCCGCGCAAGTCCACGATCGGCAAGGGGCTGAGGCGTCGCGGCAGACTGATCGCCGAGGCGGTGAGCCCGCCGCGCAAGCCGCTGAACGCCGTCCCCGCGCCCCGCACCGACATCGCGCCCGCGGAGCCCCCGTACGTGGCGCCGCGCGCGGCCCGGCTGGTGGACGCGCCGGTGTTCGTGCTGTCCTCGGTGCGGTCCGGCTCGACGCTGCTGCGGGTCATCCTGAACAGCCACAGCCAGATCCGCGCGCCGCACGAGATGCATCTGCGGACCGTCCACGTCCATCTCTCCCGGGACTTCACCGGGGACGCGATGAAGGCGCTCGAACTCGACAAGTGCGAGCTGGAGCACATCCTGTGGGACCGCATCCTGCACCATGAGCTGACGCGCAGCGGCAAGCGGGTCATCGTCGACAAGACCCCGCCGAACACGCTCATCTGGCCGCGCCTGCACCGATGTTGGCCGAACGCCCGCTACATCCTGCTGCTGCGTCACCCCGGCGCGGTCGTCCAGTCCCTCACGAGCCGGCGCACCGACCCGGACCATGAGGCGATCCGGGCCGAAGTCCTCTCCTACAGCGAGAAGTTGGAAGAGGCCCGGCAGAACCTCCCCGTCCATGTGATCCGTTACGAGGAGCTGACCGCCGAGCCCGAGAAGGTCACCCGGGGCATCTGTGACCATCTGGGGCTCGACTGGGAGCCCGGCATGCTCGACTACGGCACCAAGGACCACGGCACCTTCCGCCCCCAGCTCGGCGACTGGTCCACCACCATCAAATCCGGCCGAATCCAACCGGCCCGCACAGCCGACCCCACCTCACAACTCCCGCCCCGCCTACGAGAGTTGGCCGAAGCCTGGGGCTACCCGACCTGACTCCTCCCCGCGCCCCTCTTTAGGGGCGCGGGGAACTGCGCGAACGGGGTCCGGGGCGGAGCCCCGAGTCTGTGACGGGGGTCGAAGGGGCGCGCAGCCCCTGGGGGATGGGACGGGTAGGGGCGGCGGGGGCGAGGAAAGCCGGTCGGGTCAGACCGCGAGGGGCCGGTCGGCGGCAGGCTTGCAGCCCGCGGCGGGCCCGACGGCCAAGGGACGCGCCTCCACCGGCTCCGGAGCAACCGGCTCCGGCACGACCGCCACCTCGGCCACCTGCTGCGGCAACGACACCCCCCGCACCGGCCGAGTCCCCGACACCACGGTGTAGTCCTCCCCCAACCGCGTGGGCACGACGTCCCCGGTCTCCTCGCCGAGCGCCAACCGCACAGCCGCCCAAGGCGCGTTGATCCCGCACAGCGCCAGCTGATGCAGCCCACCCGCCGGACGCGTGTTGACATCCATGAGCACCGGCTCGTCGCCGTACATCCGGAACTGGATGTTCGTCAGATAGTGCAGCCCGAACCGCTCCGCGATCCGCCGCGCGGGCTCGATCCACGCCGGGTTCTGGCTGAAGCCACGACGCCGGCCGTTCTTGGTGCGGCCCACGGCCATCCGGACCCGCCCGTCGGGACCGGTGAGGCAGTCGACGGACACCTCCGGCTGCTCCAGACGCGGCATCACCATCCAGTCGACCGGTTCCTCGGCCGCCCGCACCGCCTCGACGACCATGTCGAGCTGCACATACGGGCTCGGGAACCCGCTGAGGTGCGAGAGCGAGAAGGGGGCGCGCGTGACGACACGGAAGCCCACACCACCCGCCCCGGCCGCCGGCTTGAAGCACGCACGGTGCCCGGCGTCCTCCAACTCGTCGACCGCTGCGACGAGTTCGTCGGCGTTCGTCACCCGGAACCACGGCGGCACCGGAACCCCGTGCTCCTGGACCGCCTCGTACGCGGTCACCTTGTCCTCGAAGACCTCGATGGCCTCGGCGGGCGGCGCCAGCAGGGCCGTACCGACGGCCGCGAACTCCTCGCGATGCGCGGCGAGGGCCGCCTGGTGCAGCCGGGGCACGAACACGTCGATGCCGCGCTTGGCGCACTGGTCGAGCGCGTACTCCACGTACGCGGCGGGGGAGAGACCCTCGGGCTCCAGGTCGGCGGTGTCGGCGGCGGCCAGTACGGGGGAGTCGGCGTCACCGTGCGTGGCATGGATGTCCACCGGACGAGCGTGCGGATTATGCCGCAGCTGATCCATGAAGAAGACGTTCTCCGCGTACGTGCGGTTGAGCCAGACGCGTACGCGAGAGACCATGCAGGCCGCCTTTCAAGGGTTCGCGGGCACAGCGGAGCAGGCCGTGCCCGGCCAGGGGGGATGGAGGTACGCCGAACCGCCGTACGCGAAAGAGAGGTGTGGCGGTGGTGTAGGACGGATCATACGGCCACTGGGACCCCTGTTTCTGTCACGCGCGTGTTAATCCTTGTGCGGCGGGCGCGGCGGGACGCGCGTCCGACGGCTCGGCAGGTCGGTCTTGTCCACCGGTACGCCCGTGTGTTCTCGTGTTGATGTTCGGTGTTCTGGAGGGAGCTCGGGTGGAGTCGAGGGTCGGCCGTCACGGAAATCTGCTGGCCATCAGTGATCTGCACATCGGCTATCCCGAGAATCGCGCCCTGGTCGAGGCGATGCGCCCCGAGACCGACGACGACTGGCTCCTCGTGGCCGGTGACGTCTCGGAGTCCGTCGCCGACATCCGCTGGGCCCTGGAGACACTCGCCGGCCGCTTCGCCAAGGTCGTGTGGGCACCGGGCAACCACGAGCTGTGGACCCACCCCAGCGAGACCGTCCCGTACCGGGGCGTCGAGCGGTACGAGCATCTGGTCGCCCTCTGCCGGGAGCTGGGCGTCGTCACTCCGGAGGACCCGTACCCCCGCTGGGAGGGACCGGACGGCCCGGTGGTGATCGCACCGCTGTTCCTGTTGTACGACTACTCGTTCCTGCCCAAGGGCTGCGCGACGAAGGACGAGGGCCTGGCGTACGCGCACGGCACCGGCGTGGTCTGCACCGACGAGCACGTGCTCCACCCCGACCCGTACGCGAGCCGCGACGACTGGTGCCGCGCCCGGGTCGCCGAGACCGAACGCAGGCTCGCCGAACTGCCGCCCGACCTGCCCACGGTGCTGGTCAACCACTACCCCCTGGACCGGCATCCGACGGACGTCCTGCACTACCCCGAGTTCGCCATGTGGTGCGGCACCGAGCTGACCGCCGACTGGCACCGGCGTTTCAACGTCGAGGTGATGGTCTACGGCCATCTGCACATCCCCCGGACCACCTGGCTGGACGGAGTCCGGTTCGAAGAGGTGTCCGTGGGTTACCCCCGCGAGTGGCGGCCGCGCCCGGGACCGCCGGGCAGGCTGCGCCGCATTCTGCCGATGGAGGTCCGAGCCGGTGATCGAGGAACTGCTCCCGGGAGCGGTCGTGGTCGTGGAGGCGCACGCCCATGACGCGGCCGCGGCCGTCGAGGGGATCGAGCTGTACCCCGAGGAGGAGGCGGTCGTGGCGCGCGCGGTGCCCAAGCGGCGCCGCGAGTTCACCGTCGTCCGCGCCTGCGCCCGGCGTGCCATGGAGAAGCTCGGTGTGCCGCCGCGGGCGATCGTGCCCGGCGAACGCGGCGCCCCCGGCTGGCCGGACGGGCTGACCGGCAGCATGACCCACTGCGAGGGGTACGCGGCCGCCGCCCTGGTCCGCGTCACCGACCTCGCCTCCCTCGGCATCGACGCCGAACCCCATGACGCCCTGCCCGAGGGCGTCCTGACGGCGATCGCCCTCCCCGCGGAGGAGATCCGACTGCGCCGTCTGACCGCCGACCACCCCTCGGTCCACTGGGACCGGCTGCTCTTCAGCGCCAAGGAGTCCGTCTACAAGGCATGGTTCCCGCTCACCGGGCTGTGGCTGGACTTCTCGGAGGCCGACATCGAGGTGACCGTCGACCCCGGCGGGCTCTCCGGCGCACTGCGCGCCGAACTCCTCGTGCCCGGACCGGTGGTGGACGGTCGTCGTGTCGACGCCTTCGACGGACGCTGGACCGTCCGGCGGGGGCTGGTGGCGACGGCGGTTTCGGTTCCCTTCCCCACGGACGTCGAGGACGCCATATGAACTCCCTTTCGTATTCGTACTTAGAGCTGCACAGACAGGTGTCGCCGGACATCGACGCGGAGATAGCGGCCGCCCTGGAGGGTCTCGGGCCCTCGTCCGGAGCGGTGCGGAACTCGATATCCGGGCTGCTGGACCATCAGCGGATGAAATACCCGCTGTCCGTGCTCCCGCTCCTCGTGCACGGCGCCGAGACGGGCACCCTCGCACCGGCCCTTCCCCTGGCCGCCGTGCACGTCCTGTGGTGGACCTCCGCGTGCTATCTCGACGACCTCGCCGACGGCCACGGCACGCACACCCCCGCCGGACTCGGCACGAACGAGGCGCTGTTGGCGTCCCTCCTCGGCGGACAGGCCCTTCCCATCAGGATCGTCCAGGCCCAGCCGGTCCCGGACGCGGTACGCAACGCACTCACCGGTGAGATCGTCAACGGCTGTATCGACGCCGTGGAAGGTCAGTTGCGGGATCTGCGCAGCGATGTGCGCGGAGCCTCGCCGGACGAGGTCGTCGCGGCCTATCACGGGAAATCCGGTGTCCCTTTCGGAATGATCACGGCGATGGCCGCGATCCTCTCCGGCGCCGCGACCGAACGCACGGAACGGTGGCGGGAATTCGGCGACGCCTTCGGCATTCTCTGGCAGCTCTTCAACGACCAGGAGGATCTGCTCTCCGGCCGCGACGAGGACCTGCGCAACGGCACGACCACCTATCTCCTCGCCTGCGCCCTGGAGGAGAATCCGCCCGGGACGAGGGCACGGATCACGGAACTCCGCCGCGCCGCGGGCGATTCCGAACCGGCCCGCGCGGAACTCCGCGCGCTGCTGCTCGCCCCCGCCGTGCTCCGCCGTTTCGAGAAGGACCTCGCGGCGTTCCGCGACGACACGCACCGCGTGCTCGACGAACTCGGCGGTGACGAGACCCATCTGCCGGCCCTGCGGCAACTCGTGGACCAGGCCGCCGGGATGTACCTGACCTAGGCCGAAGACCGGCGGCGGTCCATCTGTTGCTCGGCGTTGGGGCCGAGGATGACGCCGATGACGGCGGGGAGCACGGGG
>NZ_JBEOYO010000078.1:0-35563 GCF_040297125.1 Streptomyces sp. NPDC001868
CCCGTCGGCAGGCGCCCGGCAGGCGCCCGGCAGGCGCCCGGCAGGCGCCCGGCAGGCGCCCGGCAGGCGCCCGGCAGGCGCCCGGCAGGCGCCAGCGGGGGCCCGGCAGGCGCCGGGCGGGCGTCAGAGCGGGTTGAGGCGGCGCTTGAGCAGGCAGAACTCATTGCCTTCGGGGTCGGTCAGCACATGCCACTGCTCTTCTCCCGTCTGGCCGATGTCCGCCGGGCGCGCCCCGAGCTTCAGAAGGCGTTCGAGCTCGGCGTCCTGATCGCGGTCGGTGGGGTTGACGTCGATGTGCAGCCGGGACTTCCCCTTCTCCGGCTCGTCCCTGCGGCTGAGGATGATCGTCGGCTGCGGGCCACCGAACCCTTCGCGTGGGCCGATCTCCAGCATTTCGTCGCCCTCGCGATCGAGCACGACGAAGTCCAGGACCTCGCACCAGAACCGCGCCAGCACCTCGGGGTTGTGGCAACCGAGCACGAGTTCACTGATACGACACGCCATTGACGCAACCTACTCTCAGCCTGGGAACTGCCGGGCGGTCACACATGAACCTCATGGGCTCCCAGCAGTGAGAACAACCCCGCGACCGTACCGGAGGGGGCGAGCACGCGCGAAGTGTTTTCAGGTCCGGGCTCTGTCGCGGTGGCCGGGTCTCAGTCCGTGCCCTGCCGGGCGGAGGGTCGCCGCATGGCCTTGTCCAGATGGGTGATGACGGCCGGTACGTCATCGCTCTCGGTGCTCCGGATCAGCTGCAGGGCGGGCCGGACGAGGCCGCCCGGTCGTGCTGTCAGCCGGGCGAGCACGGCGGCCCGGATGTCGAGCCGTTCGATGGTCGTCTCGCGTTCCGCTTCGTTCTGACCGGCGAGCAGGACGGCGTTGTACCAGGCCTCCTCGCGGGACTGGCGGATGCTGAAGTCGAGGACGCGCTCATCGGTGCGGGCCCCGATCCGGTCCAGCAGCGACAACAGCGGTGACAGGGCGCCGATCGAGTCCTGCACCTTCAGCACCACGCGCGCGAGGATGTCGTTGATCAGCAGAAAGTCGTGCTGGAGCGCGTGGATGTCCGGGCCCGGGCTGGTCCGCGCGGCGGCGACGGCCAGGTCGAGGTTGATGTGCGCGTTCACGCCGAGCAGCAGGTGCTGGACGATGACGGTGTCGGCGTCGCCGAGCAGTCCGAACGCCTCGCGCCAGCAGCGCGGCCCGCTCCGGTCACGGCGCCAGGCGTCGTAGGCGTCGAAGTAGCGGTTGCCGAAGTGCGTGTCGAAACGGTCCATGCGGGCGCCGTCGTCGAACAGCCCGTCATGAATGGCCGTACGCACCTCGACGGTCACCTGTCGGTACAGCGCCGCGAAGTACCCGACCCGGTCACCGTCGCGGATCGCCTCCCGCACGATCCCGGCCAGCCCGTCCACGACATCGTCGATGTTCTCCGCCGCCATGCCCAACTCCCTTCAGCCCGCGCCGACATGTTCGGGTGCGAGCACCGTGCTGTGCTGGTCGTTGCAGCGCGCGGAGGACGGGCGGTCGGAGGCCGGGCATCCCTGGTGGGCCTTGAGAGCCGCACTCACGAGAGTCATGAGCAGGTCGATGTCGGATGCGCACTCCAGCCGGATGGTCACCCAGTGCGAGCCGGGCACCAGACGGATCGCGGTCGAGTTCCTCAGGTCGCCCTCGAGACGGCGGATCGCCCTGGCGGTCAGGTTCAGGTCGACCTTCCGGTCGGAGTGGAAGTGCGCGATCTCGGTGTCGGATGTGCGCAACGCCCTGCCCGTGCCACAACTGGGCCGGGCCTCCGAGAGGTCCGGCCAGCCGACCAGTCGATCCATCGCTCGCGACGCCGTCGTCATGGCTCCATCATGAGGCGATCACCGACCGGACACCAGGGCTTGGGAAATCCGTAACCAGGCCCCGGCAGCCGCACGACCGCACCACGTCGAGCACTCGGGCGATCGGGTCAGCGGCAGAGCTCCATGATGGTGTCGTCGAAGTCGGGGAACTCCTGTGCGGCCTGCTCGATCACGAGCCCCGCCGGCGCGCGACGGAGGGGAGCGAACTGTTCCGCGATGGCGGTCAGTTCGCGGTGGGGGTGCGGCACCCAGTCGGGCTCGTACGACGTGGCCGCTTCCCAGGGGCCGAAGCCATCGGCCAGCAGCCACAGGAAGGCCCCCAGATCGCGGGCGACGACGCCGGTCTCCCCTTCGGAGCCGAGGAAGACGACGGGTTGCTCGGCCAGCGGTCGGTCCGGTCGGACCAGCCAGAACGCGGCGTATCCGCCGGTGCCGTCCTGGCCGAACACACGGAAGGCGTCGCCGTTCAGCTCGCCGTTGCCGGTCCACGCCCGGAACCAGTCGGTGGTCTCTTCGGCGGTCAGGAAAGCCTCGAAGGGTTCGAAGTCGACGCCATCGTCGCCGACGTGTTCGAAGCTCACCGCCATGGCGGCGGCGAGCGGGGCAGGGAACCGGTAGTCATCGTTCGGTGTCACGCGCACAGGCTAGCGACGCGACACCGCGTACGCCCTACGGGGCCGCCTGACGCGGTCCGAGACCGTCGCCATGACGAGACCGTCGCCATGACGAGACCGTCGGCGTGACGAGACCGTCGGCATGATGTGGATCACTCTCCGGCCGCTTCGGGGCGTGCCCGCGCTGTCTGCGCGATCATGATCGGAATGGACACTCGTTTCGTTGGCATCCCCGAGCTGGTCGAGGCCCCGTCCGTGGCGGTCGTGGTCGACGTCATGCGCGCCTTCACCGTGGCTGCCTGGGCCTTTGGCCAGGGGGCGGAAAAGATCGTTCTCGCCGAGTCGTTGGACGACGCGCTGGCGCTCAAGGCTCGCCATCCGGATTGGGCGGCCCTCAAGGACGGGCCGCCCGCGCCCGGGTTCGACATGGTCAACTCGCCGGGCCTGCTCCGGTCCGTCGACCTCGCCGGACGGACCGTGGTGCAGAAGACCACGGCAGGGACGGTCGGCGCCCTCGCGGTCAAGGAGGCGTCGCTGGTGCTCTGCGCCGGCTTCGTGGTGGCGGAGGCGACGGCCCGGCTCCTGCGGACACGCGGGAGCGACGGTGTCACGTTCGTGGTCACGGGCGAGGACGGGCGGGCCGACGAAGATCTGGCGTGCGCCCAGTACATCGCCGGCAGGGCCGTCGAGGCCGGGACGGATGCCGCTGCATTCCTCCGCCGCGCCGCCACCTCACGCGCCGCCGCCGAACTGACGGAGGGGGTGCGCCAGGGAGTTCACCCCGATGACGTCGAACTCTGTCTCGAACTCGACCGCTTTCCCTTCGCCATGGTGGCGGCCCTTGAGGACTCACTCATGGTCCTGCGCCCGTGCGCCGTGCCTTCGCCGGCCGACGACACCGCGACCTGACGAGCGAGGGCAGGCCTCTTGGCAACGCGGTTGGCCCCCGCCGGGCAACCGGCAGGGGCCAACCACACGCTCGGTCCTCCTACTTGGTGGTGCGATAGGCGCGGTGGATGGTCTGGTTCAGGGTGTTGCCGTCGGCGTCGGTGAGGGTGACGCGCAGGGAGACCGGGCCGGGCTTGGCGGGGCTGGTCAGCTTGAGCTGCTTGCCGTTCACGACGGTGGTCTTCTTCCAGGTCCTGCCGTCGTCGTAGGAGACGGTGAAGGCCAGCTTGCGCAGGGTGCCGACCTTGGTGGCCGCGCCCTGGAGGCTGAAGGGCACGGTGAGGGTCGTACCGGCCTTCGCGGTACTGGCCGTCGAGAGGCTGGGCGTGTACCGGACGACGGTCAGCGGGAGCCGCTTGGCCTTGTCACCGGAGACGTGCGCCGAGGTGAAGGTCCAGGTGGCGGTCGTACGGGTGCTGACCGCGAACTGTGCCGGAGCGCGGGAGACGTCCACACCGAGCTTGTACGTCCGCTTGCCCGCGGGAACCGTGAACGAGTCGCCGTTCAGCGGGGCGTTCACGGCGAAGATCTTCTTGCCGTCGGCGTAGAGCGAGCTCTTGGCCTTGGTGTGGGTGGAGCTGCCCGTGTTGCCGACGCCGTCGGAGAACAGGGGCACGTACGCCGCGAAGGTGTCGCCGACGCGGACCGCTCCGGTCCGGTCGCCGCCGTTCGCCAAGGGGTCCGAAGGGAGGGACGGGCCGAAGACGCCGATGTTGAAGCGCTGCGTGTAGTCCTTGCCCGCCGCGTACGCCCTGGCCGCGCCGACCTGTGTGTTCTCCCAGGTCGGCTCGCCCTCGGCATCGGGGGCGCCGAACTGGCTGGTCTGGTAGAACCACTTGATTCCGTTGGGCAGTACGTAGTCGGTGCCGGTCAGCGGCAGGCGGCCCTCGGTCGAGTAGAGGTTGTAGAAGCCGCCGCGCATCAGCGGCGCGGCCCAGACGCTCGCCGTCCTGCCCTTGACCGGCGCACCGACGACGACCTTGACCTTGGTGAGCTGCGAGCGCTTGACGTTCTTGGTGAACCCGGACAGGTCACCCGTACGGTTCCAGGCCAGCCGGTAGTTGTCGGCCTTGTGGGTCCAGATGCCGTGGTACATCGCGGACACCTCGGCGGCCGGCGCCGGGGCACCGAGCTGTCCGACACGGATGCTGCCGAAGGAGGGGGCGTCGTACACAGAGGTGTACGGCTTGTCGTTGACGTCGACGTGGAAGAAGAGCATCGCGCCGTTGGGCTTGGCCGCGCCGTCCGGCACGGTGATCTTGACGGGCTTGGCCTTGCGCGCGTCCATGACCAGGGTCGTGTCCTTGGTCAGCGCGAACTTCGGGTGCAGCAGCACGGACCCTCCGGTGCCGCCGGTGGGGATCACGCCTTCCAGGGCGTAACGGCCCTTCGGCAGACGGATGGTGACCACACCGTCCCGTTCGTCGGCGGCGTCCGTCCAGATGTCGTTGTCCAGCCCGTAGATGCTCGTCGAGGCGTCGCCGGCGGCCTTGCCCTTGAGGTCGAGGTGCTTGAGGGTCAGGTCGTACGACTCGACCTCGCGGACCACGCCGAGGGAGGTGCGCGCGGTGGTGGTGCCGTCGGCGGTGGTGGCGGTCAGCGAGCCGCCGAAGCTGCCGTCGGCCGTGCCCACGCGGGTGTCGGCGGTCACGGTGGCGGTCGCCTCACCTCCCGCCGGGACGGTGAGGCGCTGCGGGGAGACCGTGAACAGGCCCTCGGCCGCGGGCTTTCCGTCGTTGCCGTAGGCCTCGGTGGCCAGGTCGACAGTGACCGGCTCGGTGCCCGCGTTGCGGTAGGTGACGTCCTTGGTGACCGGCTGGTCGTCGGTGTGGGGGTACGTCTGCGTCCCGAAGCCCAGCGCGGTCGGGCCGCTGGTGAGCTTTTGGGTGGTCGCCCTGGCGACATCCACCCGGCCGGTGCCCTGCGTGTACGCGGACGTCGCGGCGGTCGGCTTCGCGGAGGCGGTGAGGGCGGCCTTGATCTGCGGGCCCGTCCAGTCCGGGTGTTCCTGCGCCAGGATCGCCGCGGCGCCCGCCACGTGCGGGGTCGCCATCGACGTACCGCTCATGGAGACATAGCCGTCGGCGGCGGGGTCGCCCATGTTCCCTTCGGCGGCCTTGGCCGCGACGACGTCCACACCCGGAGCGGTGACGTCGGGCTTGAGGAAGCCGTCGGCCGTGGGGCCTCGGCTGGAGAACTCGGCGATGGCGTCCCGGCGGTCGACCGCGCCGACGGTGAGCGCGGAGGCCGCGCTGCCGGGGGTGCCGATGGTGCCCTCGCCCGGGCCCTCGTTGCCGGCGGCTATGACGAACAGAGCGCCGGAACTGGCCGACAGGTCGTTGACCGCCTGCTCGACGGGGTCGATGCCGAGGGTGTCGGTGCCGCCCAGGCTCATGTTGACGACCTCGGCACCCTGTGCGACGGCCCACTGCATACCGGCGATGACGCCGGAGTCGTCGCCCTCGCCGGAGTCGTCGAGCACCTTGCCGACCAGCAGCCGGGCGCCGGGCGCGACGCCCTCGTACTTCGTGCCCGCCGGAGACGCGGCCCCGGAGCCCGCGATCGTCGAGGCCACGTGTGTGCCGTGCCCCGCGCGGTCGACGGTGTCCGTGGCGGCGGAGAAGTTCTTCGCCGCGTCGACGCGGTCCTTGAGGTCCGGGTGCGTGGCGTCGACGCCGGTGTCGAGGACGGCGACCTTGACGCCCTTGCCGTCGAATCCCGCCGCGTGGGCCGCGGGCGCGCCGATCTGCGGCACGCTCTTGTCCAGGGTCGCCCTCACCTTGCCGTCCAGCCAGATCTTCCTGACCTTCGCGGAGCCGGTGCCACGGGTGAGGGTCTCCCACAGGTCGGAGCCCTCGGACTTGCGGGCGCGCACGGCGTCGCCGTTGATGCTGGGCAGATCCCGGCGGACGGTCGCGCCGGAGCCGCGGAACGTACTCGCCGACAGGGACGTGCCCTTGTCGTAGGTGACGATCAGCGGCAGGTCGGCGCGGCGGGCGTCGTCGTAGCGCGACTTCACCAGCTGCGTCACGTCGAACAGCCGCCGGTCGGCGGTCCCGTTCGCGATCAGCGGTTCGGCGTCGCGCGGCAGGACGTACGCGTGGCCCTCGGCCTGCTGGACGCGGAAGGACATCCCCTCCCGGCCCTCGGCGGCCACCACACCGGTGACCTTGCCCTCGGCGTCGAGGGACACCCGGTCGCCGGTGACGAGGGTGACGGTCCGCGCGGCGGAGCCGCCGGTTCCGGTGAGGGGCTGGGCCTCGGCACTGTCGGACGTGCTCACCAGCAGCCCGGCGCCGAGCGCCGCCGCCAGGGCGACCGCCAACGGGACGGTGGTGATCGCTCTTTTCCTGCGCTTGTGCGACTTCAACTCAAGCCTTTCGCATGGTTCATGGCGATTCGCTCGCCGGATCGGGGCAGCATCGGGACGCGGCGGAGCGGCACTGTGGCCGCTCGGCCGCGTACGGAGAGAGAACTGCGAGGAAGATCGGGTCGGACGAGGGCGCTCGGACAGATGTCAGACGAGACGCTTGCGACCCCAGAGGATGACGAACACCGCGATACCGGCGGTCAGGGCCAGCAGGATCGAGGAGCCGAGCCACTGCATGGAGGACATCTGGGACATCGGGATGTAGTCGACCGACCAGCCGACGACCTGCGCCTTGTCCAGACAGGCGTTGGTGGCCTTCTCCGACGTCTGCTCGGCGCAGCTGCCCCAGCCGACGAGGTCGCCGGAGGCGGTGAGGTAGGACTGGTCCATCTCGTGGGCGGTGTCGGGCACGTGCGGGAAGGTGTTGTCCCCGACACCGTTGTGGGTGGTGACGGTGACGATGTTCCCGAGGGACATCCGGAAGTGCGACCAGACCATCTGCACGACGACGGCGAAGCCCAGGGTGACGACCATGGACAGCAGGGTCCGGCGCAGCAGCATGCCGATCGCCACGCCCCCGACGAGGGTGAGCAGGGAGAGTGCCACGGGCACGGGTCCGCTGCTGTCGAAGGCGGCGGGGTCGGCCCATTCCAGGACGTACGACGACGACTTGACCGGTGACCACCACCAGGTGTAAGCGGCGGCGAGCGCGGCCGTGCACACCACGACCACGAGTGCGGTCATACCGAGCTTGGTGGCGAGCCAGCGAACGCGGCTGGCGGACTGCGCGTTGACCAGTTTGGCGGTGCCGGTCTCCAGGTCGCCGGCGAGCAGGGGCCCACCGAGGAAGACACCGATCAGGACGGGCAGCAGCCCGAGCATCTGGGCGGCCCAGTCGAGCGGCCCCCGGTCGAACTTCTCCTCCCAGCCGGACTTGAGCCGGGGGTAGCCATACCCGTCGAGGTACGCGATCACCTGCTGGCGCTGGTAGACGATCACCGCCACGGTGATCAGGGTGGCGGCCAGCAGCGTCCAGTAGGCGGCGCGGTGCTGACGCCACACCAGCCAGTTCATACCGCTGAGCCGCAGGCCACGAGCACGGCCGGCTTCGGTGCGGGCAGAGTCCGAGAGGGCGCTACCGTTACCGGTGCTGTCGGTGTTGGTCATCGTGCTCATGCCGCCACCGCCTGAGGGTCGACGTAGGAACTGGGGCTGATCAGGGGCGGGGCCTCGGGAGAGCGCAGATAAGCGAGCAGGAGCTCCTCCAGGTTCGGGGTGCTCGCCTCCCAGGGGCCGGTGGCCGGACCGTCGGGGCGTATCAGGGAGGTGAACTGCCGTCCGCTGGTACGGGTTTCGACCACGGTGTGGTACGCCAACTCGGGGGGCATCCGTCCGTCGGAGTGGACCCCGGTCAACACGGCGTGGGCGGTGCGGAGTTCGTCGACCTCACCGGCCAGGCGCAGCCCGCCGCCCGCGATGACCATCAGGTAGTCGCAGATGTTCTCCAGCTCGGCGAGCATGTGGGTGGACATCAGTACGGTGGTGCCGCGCTCGGCGGCCTCGGCCAGCAGGGTGCCCATCAGCTCGTGGCGCACCAGCGGGTCGAGGTCCGACATCGGCTCGTCGAGGAGCAGCAGGTCGGGACGCTTGCCGAAGGAGACGGCGAAGGCCACCCGGGTGCGCTGGCCGCCGGAGAGGGTGCCGATCTTCGCGTCGAAGGGCACATTGCCCGCGCGGACGATGTCCTCGGCGGCCCGCTGGTCCCAGCCGGGGTTCAGCTCGCGGCCCATACGCAGGGTCTCGGCGACGGTGAAGCGCCGGAACAGGGGCTTCTCCTGGGCGAGGAACGCGGTCCGCCGCGTGGCCTCCGCCGACTCCGGTGCCGCGCCGAACACCCGCACCGAGCCGGTGGTCGGCTCCAGCAGGTTGGCGGCGATCGCCATCAGCGTGGTCTTGCCGGCCCCGTTGGGACCCACCAGACCGCAGATCCGCCCGGCCGGCAGCCGGAAGGAACAGTCCCGCAACGCCCAGCCCCGGCGGTACTTCCGGCCTACCCCGCGGGCTTCTATCGCGGACGTGTCCGCCGACCCCCCGTAGCCCGTCTCGTAGCTCATCATGCGTGTCCCCTGGTTCCCTTTGTTTCCGTTGTTCCTGTCGGTCCTGCTGCTGTTCTCGCAGTTGCCGTCGCCGCTGTATCGGCCGTATCCGCTGTTTCCGCGGACCTGGCGGGCCCGGCGGCAGGCCCGGTCCCGGCGTACCGCGCCTCCATCACCGACGTGACCAGCGCGGTCACGTCGTCCTGCTCGAGACCCGCCTCGCGGGCCCGGTCCATCCAGTCCTCCAGCTCGCCGCGCAGCGGCGAATCCGCCCCCGCCTGCGGACGGGCCAGCGACTGACGCACGAAGGTCCCCAGACCCGCCCGCGCTTCGACCAGGCCCTCGCGCTCCAGTTCGCGGTACGCCTTGAGCGTGGTGTTGGGGTTGACCGCGGAGGTCTGGGCGACCGCCTTGGCCGTGGGCAGCTGGTCCCCGGGCCCCAGTACGCCGAGCCGCAGCGCCTGCTTGGTCTGCTGAACGATCTGCTGATAGGCGGCGACCCCGCTCCGCCTGTCGATGCGGAACTCCAACCCCTTCACCACCAATTCACTAGTCGACTAGTGAATTGATGATGGAGCATGGATCGGGGACCTGTCAAAGACCCAGGCCGACGCGAGGTGATTTGCCCGATGTGATCTGAAACAGACGTGTTCTGCGACATATGCTCCCCACCCCTGTCATGGGTAGCTTGAGGTGCTTGCTCCGTCCACGGCACCGCGTCGTCGCGTGCCTCGCCCACTGAGCCCCCGTCCGGGAGACCGATGCGCCCCCGAATAGCCCCTGTACCGTCCCTCGTCCTGGCAGGCGGTGCCCTGACCGTCGGCATCGGCGGTCTGTATCTGGCCGGGCTGCTCGTCACGGGGGGTGAGATCGAGGCAGGCACGACGGTGCGCGGGGTGGACATCGGAGGCCTCAGCCGTACGGAGGCCGTCCGCAAGCTGGACGACCACCTCGCGGTGGCAGGCTCGCGGGAACTGGCCGTGAAGGTCGGCGACCGCGGCGGCACCGTCGACCCCCGGCAGGCCGGGCTCACCTTCGACACCGAGCGGACCGTCGACCGGGCGGCACGCACGGGCTCCGACCCCGTCAGCGTGATCGGCGGGTTCTTCCGCTCAGGCGGTGACGTCGAGCCGGTCGTACGCCTCGACGAGGGCAAGGCCCGCACCGCTCTCGGGAAGCTGGCGCGGACGCTCGACCAGAAGGTCCGCGACGGGGCCGTCACCTTCGAGGACGGCCAGGTCGAGCAGGTCGTTCCGCACAGCGGTTACGCACTGGACGTGGACGCCGCGGTCGGCACCCTGCGGACCGCCTTCCTGCACGGCGCGAAGGACACGGACGCGGGTACGGACACGGACGCGGGTACGGACACGGACGCGGGTACGGAAGCGGATACGGTCACGGCCCTGCCCGCCCGCGAGACCGAGCCGAAGGTGGCGGCGGAGGAGGTGCGGCGCGCGGTGCGCGACTTCGCGCGGCCGGCCATGTCGGCGCCCGTCACGCTCACCACCGGCGGCACTGGCGGCACTGGGGGTGCGGGCGGCGGTACGCGGTTCACGATCAGCCAGGACGTGGTGGGCGAGCACCTGACGATGCGGCCGGACGGCTCCGGCCGGCTGATACCGAAACTGGACGGCAAGGGCCTGCGCTCCGCCCCCGAGGTGGCCCGCCCCCTGGCCGCCCTCACCACCACCGTCGAGAACGCCCGACTGCGGCTGGACGGCGACCGAGCCGTGGTGGCCGACGACGCCCGGACCGGCGTACAGGTCACCGACAAGGCGCTGAGCAAGGCCGTGATGCCGCTGCTCACCAAGGAGGGCGCCGCCCGTACCGGGGAACTGGCCGAGCGGCGGATCCAGCCGGAGGTGACCCGCGAGAACGCGGCGCGGCTGGGGCTGACGGAGAAGATGTCCTCCTTCACCGTCAACTTCGAACCGGCCGCGTACCGCACGAAGAACATCGGCCGGGCCGCGCAACTCATCAACGGCTCCGTCGTCATGCCCGGCAAGACCTGGAGCTTCAACCGGACCGTGGGGGAGCGCACCGAGGCCAACGGCTTCGTCGAGGGCATCATGATCCTCAACGACCAGTTCACCAAGGCATCCGGCGGTGGTGTCTCCGCCGTCGCCACGACCATGTTCAACGCGATGTTCTTCGCCGGGGTCAAGCCCGTCGAGTACGGCGCCCACTCGTTCTACATCGAGCGCTACCCGGAGGGCCGTGAGGCGACGGTCGCCTGGGGCAGCCTCGATCTCAGGTTCACCAACGACTCCGGCAAAGCCATGTACATCCAGGCCGAGTCCACCGACACCTCGGTGACCATCACCTTCATCGGCACCAAGCACTACGACGACATCAAGGCGGTGAAGGGCCCCAGGACCCATGTGAAGCAGCCGGAGAAGAAGGTGAGCACCGACGAGAAGTGCGTGCCGCAGACCCCTCTGGAGGGCTTCGACGTGACCGTCGAGCGGGTCTTCTACAACGACGGCAAGGAAGTGAAGCGGGAGCCGTTCCGCACCCACTACACCCCACGCGACGAGATCACCTGCGAAGCCCCCGAGCCGTCCGACAGCGGCCGGCCCGACGCCGGGTAGACCGTGCCATGAGCCGCAGGCGCTGGTACGGCTCCACGACGGTGAGGGCTGTTTCGGAATGATCGGCGCGGGGTCGCTGGTCGTCGGTAGCGTGACCCCTGTGATGGTGGGCTCTGAGGAAACCCGGCTGGTCGTGCTGCGCGGCAACTCCGCCTCGGGGAAGTCGTCCGTCGCGGCCGGACTGCGCGAGAGGTTCGGTCGTGGTCTGGCCCTGGTCGGCCAGGACAATCTCCGCCGCATCGTGCTCCACGAACACGACCGTCCCGGGGCGCCGAACATCGGCCTGATCGACCTGACGGCCCGCTACGCACTGGACGCCGGGTTCCACGTCGTCGTCGAAGGCATCCTGTACGCCGACCGGTACGGCGACATGCTCGCCGGGCTGCGCGCCGACCACCGTGGCCCGACCCACGGCTACTACCTGGACGTGCCGTTCGCCGAGACGCTCACCCGGCACGCCACCAAGCCGATCGCCGATGTCGTCGACGAGACCCGGCTGCGTGACTGGTACCGGCCGCGCGATCTGCTGCCCTGTGGGACCGAGACGGTCATCGGCGCGGGCAGCGCCCTGGAGGAGACCGTCGAGCGCATCATGCTCGACACCGGCCTGGCCCAGCTGCCCGCAAGGCAGGAGTAGGCGCGGCCCCTGGCGGTGGCCTGCCCGGCGGGACGGTTCTACCGTGGGGAGAGGGAGCAGATCCAGGAGAGCGCCATGATCATCCTCGGACTCGTCATCCTCATCGCCGCGGTAGTCATCGGGGTCGTCGGCGTTCTTTCCAACAGTGGCAGCGCCCACGAGTTCACCGGCGGATTCTCCGTCTTCGATGTCGACGTCACCGGCTCCACCGGCACCCTCTTCCTCAGCGGCATCGTCGTCGGGGCGGCGGCCATGCTCGGGCTGGGCCTGATCCTGGGCGGCACACGCCGCACCACGCGCCGCCGCCGCGCCACACATCGCGGGCACAAAGCCTCCCGGCGCGGGTCTGCCCCAGCCGGACAGGAACGCGGTGGCCCGGCCGAATGAACGAGGCGGCTGGAACCGGCCGCTACTGCAGCGCGCGCACCGCCGCCGAGAACACCGAGGGCATCCGGGACGCCGCGGGGACGATCAGGCGGGCGGTGCCAGGACGGCGGCTCGCGGCCAGCAGGGCTCCGGTCAGCAGCCTGTGGCGCCTGGTCAGCCGGGCCCAGGCGCGTTCGTACGCGTCCGGGCGCCCGGCGGTCAGGCAGCGGACGGCGGCCCCGGCCGTCTCCAGCGCGAGGGCGATGCCCTCTCCCGTGAGGGCATCCACGTAGCCTGCCGCGTCGCCCACGAGCAGGACGCGGCCGGCGGTTCGGCGCCGTACCCGCTGCCGCAGTGGCCCGGCGCCGCGTACCTCCGTCGCCACCGGGCCGCGCAGGGACGCGGTCAGAGCGGGAAAGGCGGTCAGATGCTCGTCGTACCCACGACGGCTCCGGCTGAGGACCGCGACGCCCACCAGGTCGTCGCCGACCGGTGTCACGTAGGCCTCGCCGTGCCGCGACCAGTGGACCTCCACGAAGTCCGTCCACGGTGCGACGTGGTAGTGCCGGCGCAGTCCGTAGCGGCCGTGGGGGCGGCCCGGCAAGTCCAGCCCCAGGCGGCGGCGCACCGGGGAGTGCAGACCGTCGGCGGCGATCAGCCAACGGGCGGTGATCCCGGCGGCGGTGACCGTGTCCGCGTTCTGGCGCACCTCGCCGACCTTGCCCGGCAGGATGCGTACGCCGAGTCCGAGCGCGCGCGCCCGCAACGCGGAGTGCAGCGTCGTACGGCGGATCCCCAGCCCGCTGCGGTCCCGGAAGGACGCTTCGGCCCGGACAGCGCCGTCCACGTACCGGATGCCGCGCAGTTCACGGCCGGTCGCCTCGACACCCAGTGCCCGCAGTGCGGCGACTCCGCCGGGCATGACGCCTTCGCCGCAGGCCTTGTCCACGGGCCCGGTCCGGGGTTCGACGACGACGGCCTCCAGGCCGGCGAGCGCGGCGTGGATGGCCGCCGCCAGACCGGCCGGCCCACCGCCGGCCACCAGTACGTCGATCATGCTCGTGCGGGTGTGGTCGGCGTGGCCGGTGCGGTCGCGTCGGCGAGCGCACGGTTCTCGCAGCGGATACGGACGGTGAGCAGGGCGGCGTTGAGCACCGTGAACAGGACCGCGGTCACCCAGGCGGTGTGGACCAGGGGCAGCGCCACGCCCTCGGCGACGACGGCCACGTAGTTCGGATGCCGCAGCCACCGCCGGCAGTAGGGGCCGCCGGTCACCAGCGGCAGCCCGGGTACGACGATCACCTTGGTGTTCCAGCGGGGCCCCAGGGTGTGGATGCACCACCACCGCAGTGCCTGTGCGGCCACCAGTACGGCCAGCATCGGCCAGCCCAGAGCGGGGACGAAGGGACGGTCGGCCAGCCACACCTCGGCCGGGCACGCGACCAACAGGCCGGTGTGGAGCGCGACCATCGCCGGATAGTGGCCCTGCCCGGTCACCCGCGCGCCACGGGCAGCGCTCCACCGCTCGTTGCGGCGGGCGACGACGAGTTCGGCGACGCGCTCGGCGGCGACGGTGGCCACCAGCAGTACGTACCAGATCATGCGTCCTGTGTCCTCGGTCCCTTGTGTTCTTCTTCGTGCCCTCTGCGGTCCGAACTACCAGCGCAGCAGGACGAGTTCGCAGGCGAAGCCCGGGCCCATCGCCAGCAGTACACCCGGTGTGCCCGGCGGCGGACGGCGTTCGGCCAGGGTGTCGCGCAGGACGTGGAGCACCGACGACGAGGACAGGTTGCCCACCTCGGCCAGATGACGCCAGGTCACATCGAGGGCGCCCTCGGGCAGGTCGAGGGCCTCGGTGACGGCCTCGAGGACCTTGGGGCCGCCCGGGTGGCACACCCAGGCGGTCACGTCCTTCGCCTTGATCCCGTGGTCGCCGAGGAACCCCTCGACGTCATCGGCGAGGTGATGGCGCACCACATCGGGGACCCGTGGGTCGAGGACGACCTGGAAGCCGGAGTCCTTGATGTCCCAGCCCATGACGCGCCCGGTGTCCGGATAGAGATGACTGCGGGAGTCCACGATCGTCGGGCCGGAGACCTCCCCCTGACGTTCCGCGCCGCAGGCGACCACCGCCGCGGCGCCGTCGCCGAACAGCGCGGTGGCGACCAGGTTGGCCATGGAGGCGTCGTCGCGCTGGAAGGTGAGCGAGCACAGTTCGACCGACAGCAGCACCGCCACGTCGTGGGGCCGGCCCAGCAGATGGTCGTGCATACGGGCCAGACCTGCGGCGCCGCCGGCACAGCCCAGGCCGAACAGGGGCAGCCGCTTGACGTCCGGCCGCAGCCCGAGGCGGCCGACCAGCCGGGCGTCGATCGAGGGGGTGGCGATGCCGGTGACGGAGGTGAAGATCAGCAGGTCCACGTCGGCCGCGGACAGACCGGCCAGGCGCAGCGCGTCCTGGACGGCCCGGGCGCCCAGGTCGGTGGCGGCGGGGATGAAGACGTCGTTGGCGGCGCCGAACCCGTCCAGTTCCCCGTACCGTTCGAGCGGCAGCGTCATATGGCGCGAGCCGACCTTCGCACTGCGGTGCAGGCGGTCCAGGACCCGGCGGTCGGCGCCCTCGGGCAGACAGGTGCGGGCCACCATGTCGGTGATCTCGGACTGGGTGTGACGGTGCGATGCGAGGGCACCGTGAACGGCGGCGATCCGCGTCATGTGGTTCCCGTCCGGTTACCGACTGGGGTGAGTTGCTCTGCACGTGTTCCCCGGGCGGATGCCTCGACACCATGAATCGCCCGTCCGGCCCTTGGCTCTTCGCTCTTCGTCCTTCGCCACGGGGAGCGTACGCGGCCGGACGGGACCCGGGCGCCTACGATCGGCCGGGTGGGCACTCCCGAGCAGTCGACGGCCGGCCGCCCGGCCGTGAGTTGGGCCGCCCGGGTGGGCGGCCTCGCCGGGTCGTGCCACCCCGGGCCCGTGGTGGCGGTCACCGCCCTGATGACCGCGCTCGCCGTCACCGCCGGCCAGAGCGCCGGGCGTTCCGTTCTGACCGGAGCCGCCGTACTGGCCGGGCAGTTGTCCGTCGGCTGGTGCAACGACGCGTACGACGCGCGCCGGGACATCGCGGCCGGCCGCCGGGGCAAACCCGTCGTCGACGGCACGGTCGGGGTGACGGAGGTGTGGGTGGCCGCGTACACGGCGCTGGCCCTGTGCGTGCCGCTGTCGCTCGCCTGCGGCCTGTGGGCGGGCGCCGTTCATCTGACCGGAGTGGCGGCGGCGTGGGCGTACGACCTGCGGCTCAAGGCGACAGCATGGTCCTGGGCGCCGTACGCCGTCGGCTTCGCCGCGCTCCCGGCGTTCGTCGCACTGGGGCTGCCCGGGCACCCGTGGCCGGCCTGGTGGGTCGTCACCGCCGGGGCCCTGCTGGGGATCGGAGCGCATCTGGGCGACGTACTGCCGGACATCGGCGGGGATCTGGCGACGGGCGTACGGGGTTGGCCGCACCGGCTGGGCCCGGACGGCACCCGGCTGCTGTTGCCGGTGCCGCTGGTGGCGGCGTCCGCGGTGCTGGCGCTGGGGCCCGCCGGACCACTCGACGGATGGGGAGTGGCCGCACTCGCGATGGCCGTCGTGGTCGCGGTGGCGGGCACGGTGCTGGGACGCCGCCGGGAGCGGGCCGCGTTCGCGGCGGCGGTCGCCGTGGCGGTGGTGGATGTGGCGTTGCTCCTGCTGCGCGGCACCGGAATCGCCTGATCGCGCCGCCGGCCGCCCGTCCCGCCGAACGGTGCGCGTGAAGCGCTCAACGCGGGGCACCCGCAACGACGGCGGGCATGGAAGCCGCTGTGCACACGCACGGAAAAGGAGGAACAGTGGGAGATCCCGCTGTCCTCTGTTTACCGGAGGAGTTGTTTTTCGCGTGACTGAAAATGTGTGGAGTTACAAGTCGACGGCGGGGCTGACGGGCGCCGACCTCACCGGGTACAAGGTCGAGGCCACGGACGGCAGCATCGGCAAGGTCGACAAGCACTCCGACGAGATCGGTGACGCCTACCTGGTGGTCGACACCGGCGTGTGGATCTTCGGCAAGGAGGTCCTGCTCCCGGCGAGCACGGTCGTCACCATCGACACGGAGGAGCGGAAGGTCTTCGTCGACCGCACCAAGCAGCAGATCAAGGACGCTCCCGAGTTCGATCGCGACAAGCACCTCGGTGACCAGGGTTACCGCGGCGAGCTGGGCACCTACTACGGCACCGGCGGCCCGCTCGCCTGATCCGACGTCAGTTCTGCGGAACGCGGCCCCGGGACTCTTCGAAGGGTCCCGGGGCTCTTGCACGCCACGGTGACGACGACTCACCAGGACGCGACAGGGCAGGGCAGGGCAGGTCGGGTGCGCGGGTGTGCCACTGGGCCTCGGCGAGGTCGCCGCCGCCTGCGCGGACGCAGACCCGGATGACGGCCTGGGCGGTGCCGATGGGGTGGCGCTGGAGGGGGACGTGGGCGCTGCCGGCCGAGAAGGCGACGGTCCGGATGATCTCCGGGGCCGCTTCCGTACGACGGGCGGTTTTCGGCCCCGTACGCATTGGTCGGACCCGCGCGGACATGCGCTCGGCCGGGGCGGGCAGGAGAGGCTCACCCTGTTCTCCACCTAAGGCGGCACCGTGACGACCTCCGTGAACGTCCCCGAAGCATCCGCGTGCGGCGCGGGAACGCGGGAGGTCGCGGGAGACCTGCCGTGGATCGAGGACGGCGGGAAGGTCGCGCCCAAGGACGCGCGCGTACTGTCCCGGCTGTTCCTGGACCGGCTGCAGGCCCTGGAGGAGGGCACCCCCGAGTACCAGTACACCCGCAACACGCTGATCGAGATGAACCTGTCCCTCGTGCACTTCGCGGCCCGCCGCTTCCGTAACCGGGGCAGCGGCGACATGGAGGACATCGTCCAGGTCGGCACGATCGGCCTGATCAAGGCCATCGACCGGTTCGACCTGTCCCGCGAGGTCGAGTTCACCTCCTTCGCGATCCCCTACATCGTCGGCGAGATCAAGCGCTTCTTCCGTGACACCACCTGGGCCGTGCACGTCCCGCGCCGTCTGCAGGAACTCCGTGTCGACCTCGCCAGGAGCCGGGAGGCGCTCGCCGCCGAGCTGAACCGTGCCCCCACGGTGAAGGAACTCGCCGCCGACCTGGACCTGTCCGAGGAGCAGGTCATCGACGGTCTGGTGGCCGCGAACGGCTACGTCGCCGGTTCCATCGACACCCCGGGCAGCGACGTCGAGGCCAGTGACGGCGGGCAGACGTACACGGACACCATGGGCGATGTCGATCCGGCGCTCGACCTCTTCGAGGACCTGCACGCGCTCGGCCCGCTGCTGCGGCGGCTCGACGAGCGGGAGCGGGCCATCATCGAGATGCGCTTCGGCCAGGAGATGACCCAGGCGGAGATCGGCAGCGAGCTCAACCTCTCGCAGATGCACATCTCCCGCCTCCTCACCCGCACCCTCACCAAGCTCCGCACGGGCCTGCTCCCCACCTGACAACCCGCGCGCCCCTGCGCCCCCGCCCGCTCACTCGCACCGAAAGGGGCGCCCGTCGTGAACGCCGAGCGTGATCCACTGCACCAGCCCGCCGCACCCGTCGTCGCCGAGCCGGTGCCGGACGTCCAACTGCAGATGCTCGTACGGCTGGTCGGGCAGGATGCCGAGGCCGCCCTGCCGATCACACTCGTCATCGGGGGCGGTTTCCTCCACGGCGACCTGATCTCCCACGCCAGCTGGCGGGCCGACTGGGCACGCACCCTGCGTGGCATCGACGGGCCTGGCGCGCAGGTGCTGGAACAGTTCCCCGAACAGGTGGACGAAGCCGTCGCCGACCGGCACGGGTACCAGGGCCCGCGACGGCTGCCGCAATGGATCCATCTGCGCGACGCCACCGGAATCGCCGGAACCAGCGGGACGGTCGTCCTGCCCCTGTGGCGCGGCCGGCTCACGGACGTCTCCGGCTGGTCCCTGGGCAGACCTCACTAGCCCGCCGCGGGCCGCCGCGAGCGGGCGTGAGTCAGGCGACCCGCTCTGCCGGGCTCCCCGCAACGGGTCCAGTACGTCGGCTACGCCGTCTCGTCGCCACCAGTGGCCGTCTCCCATGGACCGGCCGTCGACTCGGACCGGCTGGTTTCCAGCCACGACCGAGCGGGTTCTGCGGCGCGGGTGGTGTCCACGGTGAGGTCGAGGCGGGTCCCGCCGTCCGGGCCCGCGGGGTAGCTGCGCTGCTCGGTGGCGTCGAAGCAACGGCGCAGAACCTCCGCGATCCGACGGGCGACCTCGGGTGAGGCGGCGACGACGCGGACCTCCGCGTGTCCGTTCGAGGGCGTTTCCATGGAGTGCATGGCGACCTCGGAGTTCGATGTCCCCGTATGAGACGGGCCGGTTTTCTCACTTTACTCTGGCAGCCCGCATGGCCTGATCGTTGTCACCGGAATGACGCTTCCGGGCAGCGGCGCATGGGGCGCTGATCCGTCGGCCGTACGGTCTGCCGGGTCTGTCCGAGGAGTACGCTCGAAGTACCGAAGGTATTTCGCGCACCGGCTTTCAGGCTCGTGTCATTTTCGGCGATCGAATATGCCGGGTCGGTCGTGGCCGGCCCGGAGCAGGGTTCGCGTGATGACCGCGACGATGTCCCACCCGCCGACGGCCGAAGCCGATGAGCGGCTCTCCTCGTCCCCTCCCCGCCTGTCGCTGGCTCCCGTCGGTCCCGCACCGGCTCTGCTGGACGGCGCCTGGTGGCCCCGCTCCCGCGATCTCGGGGCGGAACTCCTCGCTCTGACGGCCGTGCTGGATCCGCTGTGGGGGCGGATCACCCGCGTCACGGTGAATCCCGTGCACTGGCCGGTAGTTCCGCGCAAGGTGCCCGTCGCCGGGCACGTGGTGAAGGTGGGCTGGTTCCTGCCCGAGCAGGACCCGCACGAACTGCTGTTGCTCTCGTACCGCACGGGCCGCTGGAACCTCCTGGTGATCCCACCGGAGACGTCCGCCGCCTCGGCCGCCCGGCTGATGGCCGCCGCGAGCGACCCCCGGGGCACGTCGACGCCGAGCCGGCTGATGGAGCTGGAGGCGTCGGCGCGTCTGCGGGAGATGCGCGAGGACGACCGGGCCGTGGAGGCGGTCTGGGACTCCGAAGGAGGACATGAGGCCGGCGATCCGGCCGTACGTCCGCGGATCCAGACCGCGACCGCCAGGACCGCCAGGACCGCTGTGCCCGCCACTGTCCCCGCAACCACGTCCGCCGCGATGCCGCATCAGCCGAGGGGAAGGTGAGAACAGTGGAGACATTCGTGACCGTGATCGTGATCATCGCGGTGATCGCCTTCGGGGCGCTCCTCATCCACCAGCTCAACACACAGCACAGCGACCGCATCGCCGCCTTCCACTACGGCCACTCCGGGATGCCCGTCGCGGGACAGCCACCGTCGGCTCGGCAGAAGACCCGCGGCAGGGTGAGGACGACCGGCACCGGCCGCCGCCGCGACCACCACGGCGCCGGACACGCACGGCTCCTCCTCCGCCTCCGGCGCCGCACCCGAACGGGAGCGGAGTGAGTCTCTGCCGGCTTTGTCAGTGACATCCCTCTTGCCAGGACGGATCGGCCACTACCCTCACGACCGTGGATATAACGTCAACGGCCCATGTCGGCAGGTTTGTTGGAGGTAGCGTCCTCGGCATGAGCAACGACGTTCGTATCGACCGCGCCCCGTCTTCCGGGGGCGGCATTCAGATCACGGTCAGTCTTTCCCCCGCCGTTCTGGCGAAGCTTCAGCAGGACGGTTCCTGGACGGAGGCGATCAGCGAAGGCCAGGTCACCGGTGACGGGCCGGCCATCACGCAGATCGAGTTCAGGGTGCCGTAGGTCTCGACCGGCGAGGCGGGGTCATGGCCCAGCGGATGGTCCGGGTCAGGGCCTGGCCTGTCGGGCGCACGGTGAGGTCCTCGACGACCGGGACCCGGGGCAGCCACAACATGCCGCGGGCCCAGGGCGGGAGCAGTGCGACGGCGTTCGCGGCCAGCCCGCCGTAGAAGGGGCGTACCGCGAGGGGCAGGGGAGGCCGGAACAGCAGGAAACGCGCGGCGGCCCGGGCCTCGGACGTGGCGCGGAGTTCGTGCCGGTAGGCGGCCAGGCGCTCGGACAGTTCGCGGCGGTCGCGAGGTGGGTCGGTCACCCCCAGTGCCTCGGCGATCAGCGCGGTGTCGGCGACGTAGGCGTCGTACTCGGCGGCGTCCAGTGGGTGGGCTCCGAAGCGTTCGTGGGCGCGCAGGAAGCTGTCCGTCTCGGCGGCGTGCACCCAGCCGAGCAGGTGTGGATCGGCCGCGTGGTACGGCACACCCTCGGCCGTCGTCCCGCAGATCCGTTCGTGGATGCCACGGACGTGGTCGACCGCCAGCCGGGCGTCCGCGGCCGTGCCGTAGGTCGTCACGGCCAGGAAGGTGCTGGTGCGCTGCAGTCGGCCCCACGGGTCGCCGCGATAGCCGGAGTGCCCGGCCACGGCCGCCATGGCGAGCGGGTGCAGGGACTGCAGCAGCAGTGCGCTCAGCCCGCCGATGAACATGGAGGCGTCGCCGTGGACGGTGCGGATGGGGCGGTCCGGCGCGAACCAGCGCGGGCCGGGGGTGTCGTGGATACGGGCGCGGGTGCGGGGCCCGTCGGGGCCGGCGACACGGCGGAAGAGGGCCTGACCCAGATGTTCACGGACTACGGTCAGCACGGTCGGCCTCCCTTCTCCTGTTGCCCAGTGTCCGCGATGTCCGCCGGAAGACCGAAATGTCAACCTCGGGGCGAATGGCGGGTGGACGCGGTCAGGGAGTCAGGGCCTGCTCGACGGTGGCGTGGCAGGCGATGACGGTGTCCAGGCCGACGAGTCGGACGATCCGCAGCACCGGTTCCCGGACGGCGGCCAGGCGCAGCCATCCCTGGGCGGCACTCACGCTCTTGTGGACGTCGATGAAGACATTGATGCCGCTGGAGTCCATGAAGGTCACACCACTGAGGTCCGCCACGATCCGCGGCGCCCCTGCGCCCTCGGTACCGTCCCGGGGCAGCAGCGCGGCGCTGAGCGCGTCCTTGACGGTGTGGTCGATCTCGCCGCTCAGGGTGACGACACGGATGCCGTCGGCGGTGGATTGCTCGATGGACAGCCGGGGCGGCCGGTTCGTTCCCGGAATGTCGGTCACCATCCCTTCACCTGCGCCTAGGCTGCCTGGGGGCGTCTCTGCGGTCGATTGTGCCGCACCACCGTCGTCGGGCGCACCCGGCCGGCGGTGGCGGACAAGATGCCTGTGGCATGTATGAGCACGCGGCGGGCACCCGCACCCGCACGCGTGTGACGGGGGAGCAGGAGGGCGATGCCGGTGGAGCCGCGATCCGACGACGGGGGCTGGGCCGAGCCCCGCGCCCACCCGATGCAGGTCGGCTACGCCCTGACCGGCGACGGCGGCTGCATCGCGCAGGCCCGGCACCATGCCGCCGACTTCCTCACCCGCCTGCGCAACGAGCACGGCCTGGACGTCTCCCCGCGCGCCCTGGATTTGACCCAGCTGGTCGTCAGCGAGCTGGTCACCAACGCCCGCAAGTACGCTCCCGGCCCCGTCCTGATGGAACTGCGCGTCTCCGGTTCGACGGTGATCGTCGCCGTGTGGGACAGCGACCCCACCGTGCCGACGGCCCGGGCGGCCGACCCCGACCGTGTCGGACAGCACGGCCTGGAGATCGTCAAGGCCGTCACCCAGGACCTCGCCATCCAGCGGCAGACGGTCGGCAAACGCATCACCGCCCACATCGCCCTGACCGACACCCCCGCACGCGACCTGCCGTGACCTCGGCGGGCTCCGCCGGGTACTCCCGGGTGTTCGCACACCTCGCCGGCGCCGTCGAGCGCCGGCGGGAAGCGTTGCGGGAAGCGTCTACGCCATCAGGCTCACCGCCATACCGATCAGTCCGATCGCTATCAACACCGCGACGACCATGATCAGGACGACCGGTATCGATTCCCATCCTCTGCGCGGCGCGGGCGGCTCCGGGTAGGAGATTCCGGACGTGCCCCCTTCGGCGGGCGGGGTCTCCCCGGGTGGCACACCGACGCGTGGTGCGACTCCACGGGTTCCCCGCGGGGCGGGATCAGGAGTCGTCATGGCGCACGCTCCCTTCAGGGCCCAGTCGCTGGTCGCTGATTCCGGAGATTCCGCAGATTCCGGTGGATACGGAGAGTCCGGAGAATCGGCCCCATCTCCTCCGGCCTCCGTGAGCGGGACGGGTCACTTGTCGGGCTTCGTGGAGCTGATGTCGGCGAGGGCCGACTCGGGGTCGCGCTCGATGGCCAGGTCGCCGAGGGAGACGATGCCCACCGCGTGCCGCTCTTCGTCGACCACCGGCATACGGCGGACCGAATGCTCACGCATCAGTTCCACCGCACGGCGCAGCTCGTCGTCGGGCCCCACCGTGACGAGGTCGTCGCTGCACGCGTCCGCCACGGTCGTGCGGCTCGGGTCGCCGCCCTCGGCCATCGCGCGAACCACCAGATCGCGGTCACTGACCAGCCCCCGCAACCGGTCGCCCTCGGTCACCAGAACGGCGCCGATGTCCTCGTCCCGCATCATCCGGGCCACGACCGCCACCGAGGTCTGCGGCTCGACGGTGACCGGGTCCCTCGTCATGACGTCACTGACATGCTGAGTCATGGAAATCATCCTCCGCCCAGTGGACGGTGTTCTCACCGTCGCTCGGCCTCCCGGGTACCCGTAAGCGGCAAAACCCCACATATCCGGCAGGTCTGGGTGGATCGATCCACAGGCTCAGGCCTCGTAGACATGGAAGCCCCGGCCGCTCTTGCGGCCGAGATGGCCCGCGGCGACCATGCGGCGCAGCAGGGCGGGCGGGGCGTACAGCGGTTCCTTGAACTCTTCGTACATCGACTCGGCCACCGCCTGGGCGGTGTCGAGGCCGATGAGGTCGAGCAGTCGCAGAGGGCCCATGGGGTGGGCGCAGCCGAGCTCCATGCCCCGGTCGATGTCGTCGGGGCGTGCGGCGCCGGACTCCACCATCCGTACCGCGCTGAGCAGGTAGGGCACCAGCAGGGCGTTGACGACGAAGCCGGAGCGGTCGGGTGCCTGGATGACCTCCTTGCCCAGCTGCCCGGCGAAGTCGCGGGTGCGCCGCACGGTCTCCTCGCTGGTGGTCAGGGCGGGGACGATCTCGATCAGCCGCTGCACGGGCACCGGGTTGAAGAAGTGCATGCCGATCAGTTGCGCCGGCCGCTCGGTGACGACGGCGAGGTCGACGATCGGGATCGAGGAGGTGTTGGTGGCGAGGATCGCCATGGGGTCCTCGACGGCCTTGTCCAGGGCGCGGAGGACGTCGGTCTTGATGTCGCGGTTCTCGGCGACGGCCTCGATGACGAACTGGCGGTCGGCCAGGTCGCTGAGGTCGTGGGTGAAGGACAGTCGGGCGAGGGCCTGGTCCCGCTGCCGCTCGCTGAGCTTGCCCCGCCGTACGCCACGGTCGAGGGAGGCGGTGATACGGCGGCGGCCGGCTTCGACGGCGTCATGGGTGGCTTCGGCGACACGGACGTCGATGCCGCTGTGGGCGGCGACTTCGGCGATACCGGAGCCCATGAGGCCGCAGCCGACGACGCCGAGACGAGTGACGGGATCCATCTGGGGTCCAATCTGGGTGAGTGGCCGCGCGGGAGGCGTCGGGCTTGGTTCAGACATTGCGGCGGTACTGGCCGCCGACTTCGAAGAAGGCCTCGGTGATCTGCTGGAGCGAGCAGACCCGGGCGGCGTCCATGAGGACGGCGAAGACGTTGTCCCCGCTGACCGCCGCGTCCTTGAGCGCGGCCAGGGCGGCGTGGGCCTCGTCCCGGTGGCCGTCCTGATGCAGCCGCACACGTTCCAGCTGGGACTGCTTCTCCTGTTCGGTGGCGCGAGCCAGCTCGATCACACCGGGCTCGGCGGTGTCGGCGTGGGGGTTGCGGAAGGTGTTGACGCCGATGAGGGGCAGGGTGCCGTCGTGCTTGCGCTGCTCGTAGAGCATCGACTCGTCCTGGATACGGCCGCGCTGGTAGCCGGTCTCCATCGCCCCGAGCACGCCGCCGCGTTCGCTGATCCGCTCGAACTCCTGGAGGACCGCCTCCTCCACCAGGTCGGTGAGCTCGTCGATGATGAACGAGCCCTGGAGGGGGTTCTCGTTCATGGCCAGGCCCCACTCCCGGTTGATGATCAGCTGGATGGCCAGGGCCCGGCGGACGGAGTCCTCGGTGGGGGTGGTGACCGCCTCGTCGTAGGCGTTGGTGTGCAGGCTGTTGCAGTTGTCGTAGATGGCGATGAGCGCCTGCAGGGTGGTGCGGATGTCGTTGAAGTCCATCTCCTGGGCGTGCAGGGAGCGGCCCGAGGTCTGGACGTGGTACTTCAGCTTCTGCGACCGGTCGTTGGCCCCGTACTTCTCCCTCATCGCCACCGCCCAGATACGGCGGGCGACCCGGCCCAGCACCGCGTACTCCGGGTCCATGCCGTTGGAGAAGAAGAACGACAGGTTCGGGGCGAAGTCGTCGATGTGCATGCCCCGGGCGAGGTAGGCCTCGACATAGGTGAAGCCGTTGGCCAGGGTGAAGGCCAGCTGGCTGATGGGGTTCGCGCCGGCTTCGGCGATGTGGTAGCCGGAGATGGACACCGAGTAGAAGTTGCGGACCTTCTGCTCGATGAACCACTCCTGGATGTCGGCCATCATCCGCAGGGAGAACTCGGTGGAGAACAGACAGGTGTTCTGGCCCTGGTCCTCCTTGAGGATGTCGGCCTGCACCGTGCCGCGCACGTTCGCCAGCGCGTGCGCACGCAGCTCGGCCGTCTCCTCGGGCGACGGGTCGCGGCCCTCGGCGGCGCGGAAGCCCTCGATCCGCTGGTCGACGACGGTGTTGAGGAAGAACGCCAGGACGGTCGGCGCGGGCCCGTTGATCGTCATGGAGACCGAGGTCGTCGGCGCGACCAGGTCGAAGCCGTCGTAGAGGGCCTTCATGTCGTCGAGGGTGGCCACCGAGACGCCCGAGGTGCCGACCTTGCCGTAGACGTCGGGGCGTTCGTCGGGGTCGCGGCCGTAGAGGGTGACCGAGTCGAACGCGGTGGACAGACGGGTGGCCGGCTGGCCCTCGGAGAGCAGCTTGAAGCGACGGTTGGTGCGGAACGGGTCGCCCTCGCCGGCGAACATCCGCGCCGGGTCCTCGCCGTCGCGTTTGAAGGGGAACACCCCGGCCGTGTACGGGAAGTGACCGGGGAGGTTCTCCCGGCGCCAGAAGTTCACGAGTTCCCCGTGGTCGGTGAACCGGGGGAGCGCGACGCGGGGAATCCGGTTGCCGGAGAGGGATTCGCGGGTCAGCTTGGTGTGGATCTCCTTGTCCCGCACCTTCACCACCTGCTCGTCGCCCGAGTAGGAGGCGATGACGGCGGGCCACGCAGCGATCTGCTCACCGAGGTCGTGCGGGAGCTGCCGGCGGGCATCCTGCAGCAGTGCCTGTACGTCGTCCGCGCCGTAGCCGGCGTCGACGAGTTCGCCCCTGACCGTGTCCAGGCGCTGCACCCGGCGCGCGGCCTCGGCGAGGCGGCCGGTCTCGGCGTGGTAGCCGCGGACGGCGTCGGTGATCTCGGCGAGGTAGCGCACCCGGTCCGCGGGCACGACCTGGCGGATCCCGGACGAGTGCTTGGCGTCGACCTGCCGCAACGAGCCCTCGGACAGCGGCAGCCCCTTCTCGGCCAGGGCGGTCCTGATGTGCTGGTAGAGCGCGGTGACGCCGTCGTCGTTGAAGGTGGCCGCCGAGGTGCCGTACACCGGCATGTCCTCGGGCCGCATACCGAACGCCTCGCGGTTGCGGACCAGTTGGCGGCCCACGTCACGCAGCGCGTCCTTGGCGCCCCGTCGCTCGAACTTGTTGATCGCCACGATGTCGGCGAAGTCGAGCATGTCGATCTTCTCCAGCTGCGAGGCGGCACCGAACTCCGGCGTCATCACATACAGCGAGGTGTCGACGAACGGCACGATCGCCGCGTCGCCCTGTCCGATGCCCGGCGTCTCCACGATCACCAGGTCGAACCCGGCGGCCTTGACCACGTCGATCACATCGGGCATGTGCTCGGGCAGCTCACGGCTGCCACGGGTGGCGAGGCTCCGGAAGAAGACCCGGTTGCCGTCGAGGGAGTTCATCCGGATCCGGTCGCCGAGCAGGGCGCCGCCGCCCCGGCGGCGGGTCGGGTCGACCGCGATCACGGCGATCCGCAGCTTGTCCTGCTGGTCGACACGGAAGCGGCGCACCAACTCGTCGGTCAGCGAGGACTTGCCCGAACCGCCGGTGCCGGTGATGCCCAGTACCGGTGTGACCCGGGCCGAGGCGGCGGCCCGCAGCTGGGCCAGGAAGTCCTGCGGCAGCTTCCCGAGTTCGGCTCCGGTGACGGCGCGGGCGATAGCGAACCGGTCGCCCGCCAGCACGGCCGCGATGTCGGCCGGCTTGCCGTCCCACAGGTCGAAGTCGCAGTCCCGCACGACCGAGTTGACCATCCCGGCCAGCCCCATCCGCTGACCGTCCTCCGGGGAGAAGATGGTCACCCCGCCGGTGCGCAGCCGGGCGATCTCCTCGGGCACGATGACGCCGCCACCACCGCCCACCACCCGGACATGGTCCGCGCCCTGCTCGCGCAGCGACTCGACCAGGTACTCGAAGTACTCCACGTGCCCGCCCTGGTAGGACGAGACCGCCACCCCGTGGGCGTCCTCCTCCAGCGCCGCGTCCACGACCTCGCGCACCGACCGGTTGTGTCCGAGGTGGATGACCTCGGCGCCCTGGGACTGGAGGATGCGCCGCATGATGTTGATCGACGCGTCGTGCCCGTCGAACAGGGCGGAGGCGGTGATCAGGCGGACGGGGTGCACGGGGCGGTGCAGGTCGGTCATGGGGGCCTTCCCTGACGGGTCGGGGGGAACGCTTACTGAAGAGATAGTAGGACGTCCTAGTAAATTGTCGGTAGAGGCGACGACTATCGATCGGCGGCAGAGGGCCGGACGAGGGGCCCCGCGCTCACAGATCCAGGACGAGACGGGGCCCGCGTGAACGGGAGACGCAGATGAGCAGGGTGTCGCCGGCGGCCCGCTCGTCCTCGGTCAGCAGGGAGTCCCGGTGGTCGGGATCGCCGTCGATGATGTCGGTCTCGCAGGTGCCGCAGGTGCCCTCCCGGCAGGAGAAGTCGACCGCGACACCGGCCTCCTCCACCGCTTCGAGCACCGAGCGGTCCGGCGGCACGGTGAGGGTGAGCCCGGAGCGGGCCAGCTCCACCTCGAAGGCCTCGGCCGGACCGGCTCCCGCCGCCTCGGCCGGGGCGAACCGCTCGACGCCCAGCGTGCCCGGGGGCCAGTCCGCTGACTTCTCCCGCAGGGCCCGCAGCAGGGGCTCGGGACCGCAGGCGTGCACCAGGGTGTCCGGCTGGGGCGGGCCGAGGAAGGCGGCGAGGTCCAGCAGGCCGTACTCGTCCTGAGGGCGGATCAGCACCCGGTCCCCGTACGGGGCGAGACGGTCCAGGAACGCCATGGAGGTGCGGGTGCGGCCGCCGTACAGCAGACGCCAGTCGGCCCCCGAGGCCTCGGCCGCCTCGACCATGGGCAGGATCGGCGTGATGCCGACGCCGCCCGCGACGAACAGATGGCGCGCGGCGGGCCGCAGCGGGAAGTTGTTCCGAGGGCCACGGACCCGGACGGTGCTGCCTTCACGCAGACGGTCGTGGACGTACGCGGATCCGCCGCGCCCCTCCGGCTCACGCAGCACGGCGATCTGCCAGGCCTCGCGTTGCGCCGGGTGCCCGCACAGCGAGTACTGGCGGATCAGGGTGCTGCCTGGGCCGTCGTCGTTCAGGAGTACGTCGATGTGGGCGCCCGGCGTCCAGGCGGGCAGTGCCTCGCCGTCCGGGCGGCGCAGGGTGAGGGTGAGGACACCGTCTGCGGCGGGGGCGCGGGTCGTCACGGTGAGGATCGTCTCGGCCGGGGCCGGCTGGTTGTTCATGGTGGGTCAGCTCCGGGGGTCAGGCCTGTGCCGGTACGTGCAGCAGGAGTGCGTCGCCCTGGCCGCCGCCCCCGCACAGGGCCGCCGCTCCGGTGCCGCCGCCGCGTCGCCGCAGTTCCGCCGCGAGGGTCAGCACCAGGCGGGCGCCCGTCATACCGACCGGGTGGCCGAGGGCGATGGCGCCGCCGTTGACGTTCACCTTCTCCAGGGGGAGGTCCAGTTCGCGCAGGGAGGCGAGGGCCACTCCGGCGAACGCCTCGTTGATCTCGAACAGGTCCAGATCGGCCGCCTTGAACCGGCCGTCCCGGGACAGCGCGTCGCGGACGGCGCCGGCCGGCTGGACCAGCAGGGAGGGATCCGGGCCCGCGACCGTGCCGTAGGCGCCGATCTCGGCGAGCGGGGTCATGCCCTCCCGCCGGGCACGGTCCGCGCTCATCACGAGGAGGGCCGCGGCGCCGTCGGAGAGCTGGGAGGAGTTGCCCGCGGTGACCGTGCCCCCGTCGGAGAACGCCGGTCTCAGACGCCCCAGGCTCTCGGCGGTGCTCCCCGGCCGTACGCCCTCGTCGGTGTCCACGACCGACTCGCCGTGCCGTCCCGTCACCGTGAACGGGACGATCTCGTCGGCCAGCGCGCCGGACTCCTGTGCGCGGACGGCCCGTTGATGGGACAGCGCGCTGTACTCGTCCTGCTCCTCACGGGTCAGCCCGAACGGCCGCTGGTACCGCTCGGTGGCCGCGCCCATGGAGACGCCGTCGAAGGCGCAGACCAGGGCGTCCCGGTCGAGGGCGTCCTCGACGGCGGCGGGACCGTACTTCCAGCCGGTGCGCGCCCCGCGCAGCAGATGCGGGGCACCCGACATGGACTCCATGCCACCCGCGACGACCACCTCGTGCCGGCCGGACGCGATCATGAGGTCGGCCAGGGCGAGGGCGTGCAGGCCCGACAGACAGAGCTTGTTGACGGTGCTCGCGGGGACGGAGTACGGGATTCCGGCGCGGATCGCGGCCTGCCGTGCCGGATTGGGGCCGGCTCCTGCCTGGACGACATGGCCCATGACGACGGCTTCCACGGCGGCCGGGTCCAGGGGCGCGGCGGCCAGCGCCGCGCCGATGGCATGGGCGCCGAGATCGACGGCGGACACGGAGCTCAGGGCGCCCATCAGTTTGCCGATGGGCGTTCTCGCTCCGGCGACGATGACGGATCCGGGCATGGCCGGGACCTCCTGCGGGGAGTGGGGCGGGTCGGCCCGAGGGACGGAGAGAGGGCGGGTCAGACGACCGCGTCGACGGCACGCTCGGCGATCAGATGGGCCGTCTCGTTCACCGAGTGCAGAACGATCCGGCCGCCCGGCAGCCGACGCACCCTGCAGACCGAGGTGTAGCCCGGGTGGAACCAGAACATCGTGGGCAGGCCCAGCACGGTCGCCAGATAGGTGTTGGTGATCCCGCCGTGGCACACGGCCGCGACCCGCCCGCCGGAGTGGGCGTCGAAGATGGTGTGCACGGCCCGTACGGCACGCGCGCGGAAGGCGTCCCAGTCCAGATCGGGTACGAAGTCCTCGTACCGCCCCTCGGCGAGGGCCGCCGCCCGGGGATCGTCCGCGCCGATCTGCTCCGGCGGTGTGTAGGGGTGCGAGACGTCCGTGTCCCACTCGCGCAGGTCGTCCAGCACGGTCGCGGTCATGCCCGTGAGCCGTTCCAGGGGCGCCACCGTCTCGCGGGCCCGCCGGAACGGGCTGGTGTACAGGGCGTCGACGTCCTCGTGCGCGAGCCAGGCGGCGAGGCGCTCCGCCTGGGCGATGCCCTCCGGCGACAGCCCCGGGTCGTACACGCCCGCCAGGGGGAGGCCGTGCCGGACGAGGAGGAGTTCGGTCATGGGTGATCCTTCGTGCGAGGGGCGAGGGGCGAGGGGCGAGGGGCGAGGGGCGAGGGGCGAGGGGGCGACGGGGCGTCGGTCGTCAGCGGTCCTCGGCGGTCGTCAGGGGTGTCGGCGGTCTTCGGCGGTCTTCGGCAGTCTTCGGCGGTCGTCCGTGGTCGTCCGTGGTCGTCCGCGGGTGTCGGCCGGGCTCAGCCCGCGATGGTCCGCTCGGAGTGCCAGTACGGGCGGCGCATCGCGCGTTTGTCGAGCTTGCCCATCGCGTTGCGCAGGAGATCGGGAACGAACTCGTACGACTTCGGGCACTTGTAGGCGGCCAGCCGGTCGCGGCAGAACAGGTCCAGTTCCTCGGCCGGTGTCCCGTCCACGGCCGCCACGACCAGCGCCCGTAGCGACTCGCCGAAGTCCGGGTCGGGCACGCCGATCACGGCGACCTCGGCGACCGCCGGGTGCTGCCGCAGCACGGCCTCGCTCTCGGCCGGGTACAGGTTGACGCCGCCGGAGACCACGACGTCCGCGGCGCGGTCGGTGATGAAGATGTAGCCGTCGGCGTCGACGTAGCCGATGTCGCCGAGGGTGAAGACGCCGGGGGAGAGGTAGGCGGACTTCGTCTTGTCCGGGTCCGCGTGATAGCGCACACCCCGGTCCTCGGGCGCCCGGAACGCCAGCAGTCCCCGTTCGCCGGGCGGCAGCGGCCGGCCGTCGTCATCGGTCACCAGGACCTCGAACGGGGGATGAACGCGCCCGACCGAGCCCGGATGGGCCAGCCACTCGGTGCTGCTGATACGGGCCACGGTGCCCGCCTCGCTCGCGCCGTACGACTCGGTCAGCACCGGACCGAACCAGTCGATCATGGCCCGCTTCACGTCCGGCGGACACGCGGACCCCGTGTGGGAGACCTGTGTGAGGCTGGAGACGTCGTACCGGGCCCGTGTCTCCTCCGGCAGGGCGAGCAGCCGTTGGAAGTGGGTGGGCACCATGACCGTGGACGTCACCCGCCACTTCGCGACCCGGCTCAGGAAGATCGCCGGGTCGTATCTGCCGAGCACGACCACCTGTTGCCCCGCCGCCAGATGGCGCAGTGCCGTCAGGGGCGCGTTGTGCTGGAGCGGGCCGCACACCAGGTGCGGACCGGGCGGGAACCCGGACCGGGCGGAGATCGCGGCCAGATAGGCGGAACTGTCGGCGACAGGCCCGCTCACCCAGCGCACCTCGGTCCCGCGCGCCCGGCCGGTGGTTCCCGAGGTGTAGACGAGGGGCGGCCGGGCGGGCCGGCCCGTCGGAGCGGGCCCTCCGGAGCGCGCTGCCGCCAGCCACAGGTCCCAGTCGAAGGCGTGTCCGATCGCCGGGGTGCCGTGCAGCACCAGCGGCAGGCCCAGCTCCCGGGCCGCGTCCAGGGCGGCGCCCGCGCCCGAGGGGCCGGAGACGATACCGGTCGCGCCCGCGTCGATGATCTGGTCCACGAGTTCGCCCGACGTCAGATGCCGGGACGCGGCCACGGTCCCCACGCCGGCGCGCAGTCCGGCCAGATGGGCCACCAGTGTCGGGATGGCGTTGTCGCCGAGCACGACGACCCGGTCGTGCGGGCCGGGCGCGATCTCCAGCAGTCGTCCCGACGCCCGCGCCACCTGGTCCGCGAGCCCGGACCAGGACAGCACTTCCCAGTCGTCCACCAGGGCGGGGTCGTCCGGGGTGTTCCGGACGCGACGGTCGAGCGGCAACTGCGACATGGCTCCTCCGGCGGCTCATCGGTCCACTCCCTCGTTCAGGGAGAGTCGATGCGGAGACTGTAGCGTTTATCAAGAAAGTGCGGAACACTCGGAGCCAGCCGAGCACATCACCGTATGGTCGAGTGGATGGTTCGACTGCTTCCCTGATCGTCGTTACTGCAACTGTCATCCGGTAAGTGCCGTTCCAAGGAGGAGCCATGTCCCCGCCCGAACCGGACGTGTGGCGCGCACAGGTCCGACAGTGGCTGGCCACCGTGCTCGAACCGGCGCGAGCGCCGGAGACGACCGGACAGACCGCCGACCTCGCCGTGTTCCACAACCTCCCCGAGGACGAGGAACGCCTGCTGCTGGAGCACTGCCGCGCCTACCAGCGGGCCCGCTTCGACGCCGGGTACCAGGCGCTCACCCTGCCCGCCGACCTGGGCGGGGCGGGCCTGACCGCCGCCCACCTCGCCGCCTTCGCCGAGGAGGAAGCGGCCTTCGACGTGCCGCCGTCCACCGAACTGATCAGTGTCACCGTCCGCCTGGTCGCGATGGCCGTCTCCCTGTTCGGAACGGCCGAACAGCGCCAGGACCACGCACGCGCGTTCCTCCGCACCGACCTGCTGGCCTGCCAGCTCTTCAGCGAACCCGGCGCCGGCTCCGACCTCGCGGCCCTGCGCACCCGCGCCCGTCAGGAGGACGGCGGAGACTGGGTGATCGACGGGCAGAAGGTGTGGACCTCGGGAGCCCAGTTCGCCGACTACGGCCTGCTGCTCGCCCGCACCGACCCCGACGTCGTCAAACAGGCGGGCATCACCGCCTTCCTCGTCCCGATGGACGCCCCCGGCGTGGAGGTGCGCCCCATCCGCCAGATGAGCGGCGGCTCCTCCTTCAACGAGGTCTTCCTCAGCGGTGTCCGCGTCCCGGACCGGCTCCGGATCGGGCGCCCGGGACAGGGCTGGGAGGTCGCCACCGCCACCCTCGGCTTCGAACGGACCGCCTCCGGCAGCGGCAACCGGCGCAAGGGCGGCACCTTCACGGACGTCCTCGCCCTCGCCCGCTCGCTCGACCGCACCGACGACCCGCTGGTCCGCCAACGCCTCGCCGACCTGTACGTCCGCACCGCGCTGCGCGCCGCCACCGTGGACCGTGTCGCCAGAACGAACGCCTCCGGCGGCCGGCCCGGCCCCGAGGCGTCGCTGACCAAACTGATGGCCTCCGACCTGCTCACCCGCACCGGCCAGATCGCCGCCGAACTCATGGGCGCCCGGATCTGCGCCGACACCGGAGAGCCGGGCACGTTCGCCTGGACCCACCATCTGCTCGGCGCCCCCGGCTACCGGCTGGCCGGAGGCACCGACCAGATCCAGCGCAACCTCATCGGCGAGCGCGTACTGGGGCTGCCGCCGGAGCCGCGCGTGGACCGGGTGCCGTTCTCGCGGCTGCCCAGCAAGTGAGGGACGACTACCTGCCGGGCCATGAGACCTGACCACGTGCCGGGCCTTGCGGCTCGACCAGGTGCCGGGCCTTGCGGCTCGACCACCTGCCGGGCCGTGAAGCCCGACCACTGCCGGGCCTTGGGGCCCGACCGTCCGCCGGGCCTTGGGGCCCGTTCCGGACCACCCGCCGGGCCATGGGGCCCGTTCCGGCAATCACGAAGGAGTGACACCGATGGATCTGGGACTCACAGGCGCGAAGGCACTGGTGACCGGCGCGAGCCGGGGCATCGGCCGGGCGATCGCCGGAACCCTCGCGGCCGAGGGCTGCGCACTGGCACTGTGCGCCCGGGGCGAGGAGGCGCTGGCCAAGGCCGCGGCCGAACTGCGCGGCGAGGGCGCGACGGTGTTCGCCGAGCCGGTCGACGTCACCGACCCGGCCGCGCTCGCCGGCTTCGTGGAGCGGGCGGCCGGTGAACTGGGCGGCCTGGACCTGCTGGTGTCCAACGTCTCGGCGGGCAACGTCAAGGGCCCCGAGTCATGGGAGGCCAGCCTGCGCGGCGATCTGATCCCGTTCGCGGGACTCGTCGAGGCGGCCCTGCCCCACCTGGCGGCCTCCGACCGGGCCGCCGTGGTCGCCATCGGCACCACCAACGCCTCCGACACCGCCCGCCCCGCCGGCGCCAACTCCTACTCCGCTCTGAAGGCCGCCGTGGTCCAGCACGCCTCGGCCCTCGCACACGCCCTCGCCCCCCAGGGCATCCGCGTCAACACCGTCTCGCCCGGCCCCATCGACTTCCCCGGCGGCGCCTGGGAGACCATCCGCACCAGCCGCCCGGAGGTGTACGAGGAGGTCCTCGCCAAGCTGCCGATCGGCCGCTACGGCACGGCGGAGGACGTGGCCGCCGCCGTGGCGTTCCTGCTCGGCCGGACCGGCTCCTTCTGCGTCGGGGTCAACCTCGTGGTGGACGGCGGGCTGCTGACCCGCGTCCAGTACTGAGCCGTGGCGGGCCCCGCCGGCCGCCTGGACGCCGTACTGGTCTGCGGCGGCCGGTGGCACGACTTCGACTACGCGCGGCTGCGGCTGCTGGAACTGCTCGGTGAGCATCCGCAGGTACGTACGACCGTCTTCCAGGACTACGCCGGTGCCGCCGCGCTGGAGGGAGCCGACCTCCTGGTCACCTACACCTGCGACGTCCGGCCAAGCCCCTCCGAACAGGCCGCGCTGGCACGGTTCGTCGAGCGGGGCGGGCGGTGGCTGGCACTGCACGGCACCAACGCGGTGATCGAGCCGCCTGCCTTCGGCGGACCGCGCGTGTTCACCACCCCGCCGCTCCTGGGCGAGGTGGCGGCCGTGCTCGGCAGCCGGTTCCTCGCCCATCCGCCGATCGAGCCGTACGAGGTGCGGGTGACCCGGCCCGGGCATCCGCTGGTCGCCGGGATCGGGCCGTTCACCGTCACCGACGAGCTGTACGTGTGCGAGCTGTACGGGGAGTTGGAGGTGCTGCTGCACGCGGAGTACACCGGACCGTGCCGTGGTTTCGCCGAGGGCGACACGGTGGCCCTCGACGGTGTGCCCCGGCCTGTGCTGTACCTCAGGCGGTACGGCCTCGGGGAGGTCTGCTATTTCACCCTCGGGCACTGTCGGGGGCGGCATGACATGCAGGACCTGGGCGTCGCCGACACCGGGCGTGTGGACCGGGGGCCGTGGGAGACAGCGGAGTTCGTGACGGTGCTGGGGCGGTGTGTGGGGTGGGCGGTGGACGCGCGATCACCGGAATAGTTTTCGCCCCCGCCGCCCCTACCCGTCCCATCCCCCAGGGGCGCCGCCCCTTCGACCCCGAGGGCTGTGGGGTAGGTGGGGTAAGGGGCGGTGTCGCGGGGTGGGCGGGGTGAGGGGTGGGGTGGTTGGGGTGGGTGGGTGTGTGCGGGTTCGGTGGGGCTTCTCGCGCAGTTCCCCGCGCCCCGGTTTTGGGGGGGGGGGACAGACAGAACA
>NZ_JBEOYO010000079.1:0-34577 GCF_040297125.1 Streptomyces sp. NPDC001868
GCACCCCGCTACGACGTCGGCAAAACCGTCAAACGCCCCGAGACCCTCAAGGCCATCGGCAGACCTGGCCGATCTTGGTAGATAAAGAACAAGCTAACCCCAGGGCAAGCCCACCCGACCCGGCCCGCAGCCCGACCCCAAACACAACAAAACCCAGGTCAGAATCAATCCAACCTGGGGTCTGAATAGAGCCGCCTTCGGGATTCGAACCCGAGACCTACGCATTACGAGACCATGAGTGATCGTGTTGCATGGTGCCTCGTCGTGCTGCGTGGTGACGTTCTTCCTGATCAGAGCAGGTGCAGCAGGTTGACTCGTACCACCCCGTGATGCACCGTCCAAAGGCGTCTGTCCACCGTCTGTCCACCGGTGGGGCTCTCACCGGCCCGCCAGCGAGACTGCCTCTGGGCTGCCAACGATGCTGTCGACCGGCCGGAGAGACGACCGGAGGTCACTGTGGATCCCCACAAACCATCCACCAGCGGGTTCCTCCACGCAAGTCTCCCCAACGGCACGTCATTCCAGCCGCTACCTGCACAGTCCTGGCGCGGACATGTTCCGCCAGAGTTGCCGTCGGATGCTGGTCGAACCAGCCCCGGCCGCCGATGTCGAGTCGGTGCCGGGCGCTGCGCCGTGTTCGTCGACGAGGTCGACCAGGGCAACGTTTGACCGTGCTGCATCCCGCACGATCAGCATCGGTGTACAGCTGCCAGCCATACGACCAGGCCCCTGGCGACTGCATATCGCCTACACTGCTGCCAAAATGTAGGCATTTTCCGCTCGCTGCCTGTCGTAGCTGCCGCCGCAGGGTAGTCCTTCGCCCCGGGTGGAGGTCCCGGACCGGCGTCCGGGCGACCAGCTGGTGGTTCTCCCGTCCATAGCTCGTTCGTCCAGCAGTAGGTCGGCCTCACGACGATCGCCGGGGAGCTCGTCGTACGTGCTCCCCGGCGATCGCCGTTGTCCGGAAGGTCAGGAGGAGAGACCTCGCCTGCGCAGACGTTCCGCGAGCGGTACCTGCCCCGGGGGCCTGAGGATGAACTTGTTCTTCATCTCGTCGAAGGCATCCAGATAGCAGGACACACGGTCTCCCACCTGGTAGTTGTCGTCGTCGTCGATGTAGAGGACATCGATGAGGCCGTCCCGTGACAGGCCCAGGTCCACGATGACCCCCCAGGGGAAGACGGCCGTGGCCTCTCCCTCGACGACGCTCCCCACGAGGCGCATCTCGGCCTCGGGTACCTCAGGGTTGGTCATAGCTCGTCCATCACTCTCAGCGGATATGAGTTGAGGAGACCGAGCATCTCCTTGGGGATTCCGACCTCGGCGCGTGGAACGCCGTTGTGCGAACCGACGAACTTCTCGAAATGCTGGTCGAAGTCGGCCCTGGGGATCTTGATCTCCACGACCGTCCCATCGTAGGGACCACGCCCCGCGTAGTCCTCCGCGACGCCCAGCCCCTTGTCGCCCAGGCCGAAGTAGGCGTGGCCGTCCGGGTTCTGGCCCTTGCGGCCAGGGTAGTCCTCGGGCTTGAAGCCCTCCTCCTCGATCTTCTTGGTCTTTCCCTTGTATGGAGCCTTGTAGATGTAGACGTTGTCCGGATCGTTGTCCTTCTTCGGCCTCGCGGGCTTGTCGGCGTCCGCCTTCTCGCTTTTCTTCGGGCCGTCGGCCTTCTTGGTCGGCGGAGCCGGCTTGGGCTTGGCCGGCGGAGCCGGCTTGGGCGGCGGCTTGGGCTTGGGAGTGGACGGCGGCGTCACGTTCTCGGCGTTCTTGACCGCGTCCTTCGTCTTGTCGGCCGCCTTGACGGTGTCCGTCGCCGCGTCGACCGCGTCCACGGCCTTGTCGACGTACCGCGCGCCCTTCCCCGCCGTGGCCGCGTAGCCCGCGATGGGGATCGCCGAGGCGTAGGACAGGCCCGCGTCGATGTAGTTGCCCTCGGCCGTGTACCAGACGCCGTTGAGGAGGTCGGCGGGCTCGCCGAAGACCGGGACCAGGCCCACGACGTCGAGGGCACCGTGACCGATCGGGCTGATCCAGGACTCGCCCCAGTACAGACCCGTCGGGTCCGGGAAGGCCAGCGGGTTGTTGCGGCCGTACGCGTAGGCGTTGAGGTGCTGTGGGTCCGCGAGGTTGAGCTTCGGGTCCACGGAGACGAAGCGGCCCGCGGCCGGGTCGTACGCGCGAGCGCCGAGCTGGATCAGGCCGGTCGTCGCGTCGGCCGTGCCGCCGACGAAGGACTTGTCGCCGGGCCACGCGCCCGCCGCCGGCTTGACTCCCCGTACCTCGCCGAAGGGCAGGGTGCGGCGCTGGGTGATCGCCGAGTCCGCCGCCTTGACAGCGATTTCCGCGGTGCCGTTCTGGCCGCCGACCAGCCAGGTCACGCCAGCCGACGTCCGCACGGCGATCTTCTTGCCGCCGTGCGAGTAGTAGCGCGTGCCCGACAGGGAGTTCTTCGCTGTGTCGAGGCGGATCTCCTGGCTGCCCAGGTACAGCGTGACGGCGCCCTTCTCCTTGCGGAGCAGGCGTCCGCCCGAGGCGTCGTACACGTACGAGGTCTTGTTCGCCTCGTCCAGGTTGTCACCGGACAAGTACGGGGTGACGGCGCTAAGGCGGCCCTCCTCGTCCCAGTCCAGCTTCTGGTCGACCGCCGGAGAGAGGTCCGTCGCCGCCTTCGTACGGCGGATGGTGTTCCCCGCCTCGTCATACGTGAAGGACTGAGCCGCCGTCACCTCCTTCGCCGACGAGCCCGACGTGGCCGTGCGGACCTCCGCCGACTTCAGGGCGTGGGCGTGAGGACCGCCCTTGATGTCCTGGGCCTTCGGCACGTACGTCGTCGTCTGCGTGACCGCTGCGTCCCCGGTCGTGCCGGTGGCGTGGCGGACCTCGCCGATGCGGTTGCCCGCCGCGTCGTACGTGTAGGAGTGCCGGTACGGTGCCGGGCCGCCGACGGTCGCCTCACCGGCGCTCGGCGCGCAGGTGGTCGCCGCCTGGGTCCAGGCCTCGGTCAGGCGGCGCAGGTAGTCGTATGTGAAGCACTGGACGTCCGCCTGCTTGCCCTCGGGGGTGTCGGCGATCTTCTGGATGTTGCCGGTGGCGTCGTAGCCGTAGGTGATGTCGGAGTCCGGGGTCTTGACGATCTCCCGGTCGATGCGAGCGCGCTCCAGGCGCCGAGTGCCCTCCTCATAGGTGTTGGTGAGCCAGGTGTACTTGTCCGCGCTGGCCGTGCCCAGCGTCAGCTGGAGCATCTCGCCGTAGTTGGAGTAGCGGGTCTCGCGGGCGTAGTCGGTGGTGTCGCCCAGGGTGAAGGACGGCAGACCGGTCGCCGTGTAGCCGGTGGTGATGGTCTCCGCGGGGAGGCCACCGGCTGCCGGGAGGCCGACGTCGTCGATCGAGCCGTCCGGCTTGTACGACGCCGTAGCCGTGTACGTCCCGGCCAGCTTGCCCTCGGAGGCCGGGATGGTCACCGAGGTCTTCGTCGGTCGGCCCGCCACGTCGTACGCGTCGACCGACGAGGTGTAGCCGTTGTCCCCCACCCACTTCGTGGCCGAGGTCAGACGCCCCTTGCCGTTCGGGACGGTCGCGCTGTCGTACTCCCACGTCGTCAGCTTCTTGTCGCCGTTGTACAGCGAACGCTGACGGCCCAGCTTGTCGTAGTTGAAGGTGAGGGTGATCTCGCGCTGGTTGCGGACCGTCTTGACCTGGTCGAGGTCGTTGTACGTCATCCACGTCGTGCCCGCGTCCGGGTCGACCGACTTGGTCTGACGGCCGCGCACGTCGTAGCCGAACGACCAGAGGTTGCCCGACGTGTCCTTGACCTCGGTGAGCCGACCCGCCGTGTCGTAGTCGTACGAGGTCGTGTCCGCCGCGCCCGTGGGTGACGAGGCCTTGAACTCCAGGACCTTGGTCGTCTGCCCCTGCGCGTCGGTGTACGTCGCGGTCGGCGTGGCTCCGGCCGGTGGATCGACCGTCGTATGGTCGCCGTGGTACGCGGTCTTGGTGCGCCACTTCTCGGTGCCGGCCACGCGGAAGATCGAGTCGGTCGCCCGGCCCGCCGCGTCGTAGACCGTCTCCGTCTCCCGAGGCGTCCCCTCGGAGGCGTCGACGACGTTCACGAACGTCGTGCCGACGGCCGCCTTGTTGTAGAAGGGGCCGATCTCCTTCACCGCCAGGCCGCGGGTGTCGTACTCGGTGGTGGTGATGACACGGCCCGAGTTCGCCGAGGGGGTCTGGGTCTGGCGGGGGCGCAGCAGACCGTCGGAGAGCTGGTGGCTGGTGGCCACCGAGCCGTTCGGCAGCAGGGACTTGGTGGTGGTGACCACCGGCGCGTTGTTGCGGATCAGGTAGGCGTATTCGAGGCTCGGTGTGTCCGTCGCTTTGGCGCGGCCCGGGAGCCAGACCTTCAGCAGACGGCCGAGGGCGTCGTACTCCAGGTCGGTGCGCTGCTTGTTGGCGTCGACCGTGGCGGTGACCAGGCCCCAACGGCGGTCGACCGTCGAGGTCGTGGTGTTGCCGAGCGGATCCTCGACCTTCATGCCCGTGACCGGGCCGCCGGTCGTCGGCGTGTACGTCGTCTTCGTCGCGTTGCCCGCCTGATCGGCGGACTCGATGACACGGCCGTGCACGTCGTACTTGGCCGTGGACGTCGTCACGTACTGCGGGGTGCCGTCGGCCGTGTAGCCCTTGACCTTCTCGCTGCGGACCACGTCGCCCTTGGTGGGCGTGGTGCCGTAGGTGTCGCGGTCGTCGTACCAGGTGCGGACGTCGGAGATCGCCTCGCCATTGAAGGACGTGGGCGCGCCGTCGTCGCAGTTCACGGGTACGACGGTGACGCGCCTCAGCAGGGTCAGCAGGTTGACGTCGGTGTTGCGGTTGTACGCGTTCGTCGTGCAGGTGTCGTCGTCCTCGACCGCCAGGTCGCCGGAGTCTGAGGAGCGGACCAGCATGCCGTACGAGTCGTAGAAGTGCTCGATGGCGGCGCGGCGGACCTTGCCGTCGTCGAGGGCAGTGCGAGTCTTCGTCGACTTGACGGCCGCGAAGGAGGCCTCGTCCTTGCCCTCCGTCGCGGTGGGCTCGGACTTCCACGGGGTGCTCACCGAACCGGTGATCTCCGTGTCGCCGTTGAAGCTGCGCTGCTCCACGACGAAGCCCTGGTGGCGGGCGTCGTCGCGGATCTTAGTGCCGTCGGAGGCGGTGACCGTGACGGACTTGGTACCGCCGGACTCCTTCTCCCGGTCGCCGTCCATGCCCTGGAGGTACGTGGTCTCCGTGCGGAGCTGCTTGCTGCCCGCCTCACCGGTCTTCATCGTGACCGAGCGGAAGCCGCGCCACTGGTTCCAGGTCTTCTTCTTGGTCTTGACCAGCTCGCTGTCGTCGAAGGCCCAGGCAGCGCCCGAGTAGTCGTAGGACGTGACCTTGTTCGGGCCGGTGACGGTGACCTCGTCCTCGATCACCGTGTCGACGACGAACTTGTGGAACCAGTCCTCCTTCTCCCCGACCGTGCCCTCCTTCGACCAGAAGGACGGCATGCAGCGCTTGGTGTTCGTCTCGGGGGTCGGGAGGTTCGACGGGGTGCACTCGGTCGGCTTGTAGTTGACCGAGATCGTGCCTCCGGTCTCCGACTGGATCGCCCGGATACGCCACTTGTACATCGGCAGGCGGTCGTCGGAGGCGGTGTCGACGCGGTTGGCGTCCTGGCGTTCGTAGAAGGTGACCTTCGGGAGCTTGTTGGCTCCGTCCTTGCCGGAGTGGGTGACCGACTCCAGCCACAGGGCCGGGGCGTGCGTGGTGTCGGCGCTCTGGTACTTGTGCGCCAGGTCCCACTCGTCGACGTCCCCGTACGTCTTGCCGTCGGAGCCCAGGACCTGCGTGGTGACCTTCGCGAGCCGCTTGCGGGAGAAGAAGGTCGGGGACCACTGGTCCTTGCACTCGGTGTCGGAGGTGCAGATCTGCTCGAACGGCACGTCCGGCCAGCGCTTGGCGGTGGATTCCTTCAGGTCGGCCGGCTCGCAGTCGGCGGCGGCGCCGGTGCAGCGCTCGGCGACGTCGAAGACGACCTGCGAGGGCGCGGTGGTCGTGTTCTCCTTGCCCGTCTGCTCCCCGTACTCGATCCTCTTGAGGTAGCCGCCGCGGTCGTAGGAGACCACCTTGTCGCCGCGCACGCTGTCGTACTTGTTGGTCTCGGTGCCGTAGTAGTACGTCATCGAGTTGCCGTGCACGTCGACGACGTAGTCGAGGTTCCAGCGCCAGGCCTGCTGGCAGCGGGAGTCCTTGAAGGTGTCGGCGTGGCAGGGCTCGTCCTTGTCGTCGCCGAAGACCGGGACCTCGAAGGTGGCGCCGGTGCCCTCGGTGTCGGCGGCCTCCGACTCGCGCTTGCCCTTGCCGAAGTGGTAGCGGGTGCCGTCGGTGGTGGTGACGACCCAGTACTCGTCGTTGTTGTCGGAGTTGAAGCCGTCGTACTTACGCTCGATCCGGGTGCCGTCGTCCTGCTTCAGCCGCCACTCGTTCTCGCCCTTCTTGACCAGCTCACCGGCCCGGCCGCCGAAGTTCATGGTGGCGTTGTCGGAGTGCCAGCACAGGTCGTACTTCTGCGACCCGGCCTCGTCGTGACCGTCCTCCGTGCAGGAGCGGTACGAGCGCTCGATGTAGCCGGCGCTCAGGTCGAAGCCCTCGCCGACCCAGGAGGTCTGGTTGTTGCTGGAGGCCGTACGGCCGTCCGTGGATGCCGAGTTGTAGCCGAGGCCCAGCTGCGGGGAGGGCCCCGCGACGGCTGGCGGGACACGCAGCGGGTACTGCCAGGTGAAGCCGCCGGTCTGGCCGGCGACCTGCCAGGAAGCCGAGGGGGCCAGCGAGGTCGCGGCGTACGACCCCGAACCGCCCGCAGGTCCGGCGGCGACCGCCAGCAGCGGAGCCTTGGCAGCGGACAGCGCCGCCACATCGGCGGTGAGCCGCTGGTCACGGACGTCGTTGTCGGTCTTCAGCGGGGTGACGCTCTGGCACTTGGCCGCCTTGGGCGTGGTCAGCGCGCAGGCGGGAAGTTCGACCAGGCGCAGTCGCTGGGCCCAGTCGCCGCCGTAGGCCTGGGCGAAGGCGGCGTAGTCGACCTCGACGGAGACCTTGCCGTTCGTGGTGCGGCTGTCGGCACGGGTCACCTTGAGCAACAGGCCGTCGATGCCCGCCTTCTGGGCGGCGGCGTGACTGAGGACATCCACCTTGGCGCGGGTGGGCGTGGCGGCCGCCATCGTGGAACGGGCCATGCCTTTGGGCGGGCCGACACGGACCGGGAGCGAGCCCGCCTTGGCGCTCGACAGCGCGCTCCGCTTCTTGGAGCCCGCGAGATCGACCGTCGCGCTGCCCGCCTTCGGCCAGGTGGCCTTGAGGTCCAGCGGTTTCCCGTACCCCTTGGTGTGCTTGAGCGGGGTGGCCGTGCCGTCCTCTTCGACGACCGGGGTGGAGGCGACGTCCTGGGTCTTGGGCCGCCGCTTCTCCCGGGCCTCGTCGGGGTCGTCGCCGAGGGCCGGGGTGCCCTGGAGCAGGGTGATGGTCAGGGCTGATGTGAGGGTGACACCGAGGGCTTTGGCCCAGGGGTGTGTTCTGTGTCTGCGAGATGCGCGCACGCGCGCTCCCCCTCCCGTATGGGTGTGGAAAGTGCCCGGGTGCCCGATGGTCCGGGCACCCGGGTGGACGGCTCTGGTCAGGAGTCGTCAGCGGTTGTCAGACGTCGTGAGACGTCATCAGAGGTCGTCAGTTGTTCGCGAGCCGGAAGATCTCCGTCCCCGAGAGCAGGCCGGGGACGAGACGGACGTCGTCGATGTCACCGGCGAAGGGGTCGGACCAGTCGGCGCCGTACTGGGCGCGGCCGATGTTGAGGCCCTTGGAGGCGTTCCAGACGTCGGTGACGGTGGCGCTGCCCTGCTCCTCGCCGTCGACGAAGAGCGTGAACCTGCGGGCCGCCGGGTCGTACGTACCGGCCAGGTGAACCCACTTGTTCACGGTCGCGGGCCGCTCGCTCGCCGCCATGGCGCGTACGAGGTCGGAGTCCGCCGTATCGCTGATGTGCCGGCCGAAGATCCAGCGCTTGTAGGCGGTGGAGTAGTAGAGGTTGAAGCCGTTGCCCTGGCTTCCTGCCTGGCTGATCACCGAGATGTTCTGGTCCAGCTTCGTGGGCCGCACCCACGCCGAGACGGTGAACGCCTGGCCGGTGTGGACAGCGGACACGGCGGTGGCGTGGTCGGTGGTGCCGTTGAAGCGCAGCGCCTTGTCGGCCGGGTCGCCTGCGGAGTTGTTGCCCGCAACCCAGTCGGCGCCCTTCACGGTCAGCGTCCGGTCGTGGCCGGATGTGTCGAGGGCGGTGGTGCCGGAGGTCTGGTCGAGGCCGTAGACGGCGGCGGCGCAGGTGTCGGCGAGGACGTCGGCGCAGGCGCGGTCAACGGTGAAGAAGTACTTCTCCAGCGGGCCCCGGTTGCCGGCCCGGTCGACGCTGCGGGCGTAGAGCACGTTCGGGCCGAAGGTGCTCGGCGCGACCTCGATGATCGCGTTGCCGCCGAGGGTGGCCGGCTCCGCCTTGCGGGTGGGGGTGTCGTTGCCGAGGTCCCACTCGTAGAACTCGACGTCGTTCTTGAAGACCGAGTCGGAGTTGCCGTTGGCGGAGAGGGTGAAGTGCCGCTTGGTGCCCGCCGGCAGGTCGGCCTCGCTCGCCACCGGTTCGACGCGCGGCTTGGTGTCGGGCCGCTCCACGTCCACCACGAACTCGCACCAGTCGGACCACTCGGAGTACCCGGAGTCCTTGAGCTTGCCGGTGGAACCGTCGTAGGTCTGGGCGTGCCACTTGTAGCCGTGGCCGTGCTTCAGCTCCCTGACAGGGATCCCCCGCTCGAACCTGCCCTCGTTCTGCGGTCCGTCCTTGCCCTCGTAGACCATGGGACGGCCGTCGACCTGGTCCCAGACCCGGAAGGTCGCGGTGAGGTTCTGGCCGGTGCCGTCGGTGTGGGAGTCGGCGTCCGTGCCGGTGACGGACATGGCCGGGGTCGCGTCCCGGATCCACGGCCGCTTGGTGTTGTCGGTCGTGCAGGTCTTCTCCTCCGGGTTGCTCAGCTTCTCCCCGGTGGGCTTGTTCGGACGGGTGTTGTACGTGACGACGAGCTTGGCGTTGTCACCCCGGAACCGCTTCCAGGAGTTCGGGTCGCCCTCGTCGGCGGCCCGCAGCGAGAAGGCGATCGGGTCCTCGCCGGCGGCCTTCTTGCGGACGGAGGAGGTGAGGTTCTCGTTGCTCTCCTCGGCGTTGTCCGCGAAGTCGACCCAACTGGGCGGCGCGTCCGGGCTGCAGCTGTCACCCCGACCGTAGGCGACGGTCTTGTCGACCATCAGGTCGCCGTCCTTGGGCCTGTTGTTCCAGTTGGTGGCGGAGTCGACACCGCCCTCGGCGACCATGTGCAGGTTCACGGTGCTCTTGGAGCAGGAGAAGGAGAACGTCTCGTAGACCTCGAAGACCGCCTTGGAGATCGTCCGGTTCTTCCAGCCCTTCGTGGCGAACTGGAAATACATCCGGTTCGTGTACGGCGAGCCGCTGCACACGTAATAGATGCCGCCGATGGTGTCGGCCGAGCAGCGGCCGACACCCTCGTCCTTCTTGAACTTGTGGAACTCGGTGCTCGGGTTGGCGCTGGACACGTACAGCCACTCGCTCTTGGACATACCGGCCTCGGGGTCGATGTAGACCGGGAAGTCGGTGTCGGCGGCGGTGAGCAGGGCGCGGTCGGGCTCGACGGTGACAGCGGACGGGGACACGTCGAGGGCCATGTCGGCGACCTTGGCCGCAGCGTCCGGCGCCTCCTGCGGCGGGGTCTGGGACCCGGAGGCGGGCACAGCGTCCGCCGGGACCTCGTCGCCGGAGTCTGCGGAGTCCCACATCTTGGGCGCCTGGCCGCCGAAGACCCGCTCGCCGGAGGCGTCCACGGCCTGGAGACCACCGGTCGGTCCGGTGGACAGGTCGAGGCCCTCCGCCCGTACGGGCAGCCGCAGTTCGGCCAGCTCAGAGCTACGGGCCGCCTCCGGCGTCTTGACCTCCAGGACGTACGAGTAGCCGGTGACGGAGGCACTGGCCAGCAGATCCACGCCGGGGAGCACCTCGCGGTACTCGGCGGTGTCCCCGGACAGGACCGGCTCGGGCAGCGGTGTGGGCCAGCTCAGTGTGAAGGACTTGCCCTCCTCGCCGAGTGTGACGAAGTCGGACGAGCCGGCCTTCGCGAAGGTGAGGTCGACGACGGCGGCCTTGGGACCGACCGTGCCGTCCGGGCGGCGTTCGAGGGTCGCGTCGGCCTTCTCCCAGCTGCCGTCGGGACGCTCCACCCGCTGCGGCTGGACACTGGTCTCGCTGGTCAACGAGCCGTCCGGGTTGGCGAAGACGAGCTCGTCCTCGGTACGCTGCTGAATGATCTCCACTGGTTCGCCGGTCTCAGCGGCCAGTGCGAACGCGCCTGCCTCGGTCGAGGCAGGCGGTGTGCTGCCGGCCGCGGTGGCCGGACCGGTGACGGCGGGCAACGAGCCCAGGACGACGGCGCCGCCAAGCAGCACGCCGAGCGTCCGGGCAGCACGAAGCCCCCGAAACCAAGGGTTGGTCATACCCTTGTCCCCCTCCAGGCTCTCCCCAGAGCCCGCTACGAAATTGATGTGGCCATGCCGTACAGCAGTGGCCAAAGAAACGTATGGGACTCCCTTTACCGGATCAAGGGCATTCCGAGACTGAACCGCCCCACAACCCTCCACCGCACGCACCGCCCATGCCCATGAGCAGCCCTTGGCGCGGGAGCAAGCACGCGGCGGATACAACGGATTCGCCCACTTCGGCCGGACCGTGGCCGGAGAGCCGACGCACCGGCACGATGGAGCCAACGCTGGCCTCGCGCACGCTGCGCACAACCCATCGCTGTCAGGCTGGGGCCAACGTTGCCTCCGGAGGACGTTCCCGGACGGCTGACCTTCATCATCCGCTTCGACGCGAAGGACGTGCGCCCCTCCTGCCAAAGGTCGTCGACGCGGTGGCCCGCCAAGGTTCGGCACGGACTGGCGCAGGACCAGCACAGCATGTGCGGGCGCCTCCGGCTCCTTGCGCAGCTCGAACTGGAACGGCCACTACGAGCCCGAGGACGCTATCCCTCATACGACGGCATCGCAGACGGGTAGCTGACCGTGTCCGACCTGAAATTGTCCAGACCTGACAGTCCCGCTGCTTCCGTCGCCGCATCGAAGGCGATCGCATTTTCACCCGTCGGTCCAGGTGCAACCGCAGGCTGCTGATGGAGCGTCAGGCGCACCTGTCCACCGGTTGTCCACCGAACCTCATCGCGCCTGCCTGACCCACCCCTCCCGGATGAGCAAAAGACCAGTTCAGAGGCTCAGGCCGTCTGCACGGTCACAGAAACGAAACCCCCGACCCACGCATTACGATGCACAGACCCCAGAGGCGCTACTTGGGTCAATTCCAAGGTCACCCAAAACAAGAAACCCCAGGTCAAAGGCTTGACCTGGGGTTCACCATGGAGCCGCCTTCGGGATTCGAACCCGAGACCTACGCATTACGAGTGCGTTGCTCTGGCCATCTGAGCTAAGGCGGCGCGCTGTCCGCACTATGGTGCGATCAGCAACGTCGGTAAGTCTACACAGTTTCGAAGGTGCTCCGAACCAGGGGCCGGAGCACCCCGGAGGCGGGCCCGGGCCTGGCGTCGGGGCGCCGCGTGATCAGGATGCTGAGCAGCGCTTTCCGTCGGTCGGGGGTGTGCCGCGGAGGAGGTAGGCGTTGATCGCGGAGTCGACGCAGGCGCTGCCTCGGCCGTAGGCGGTGTGGCCGTCGCCGTCGTAGGTGAGGAGGCGGGCGGAGGAGAGCTGGGAGGCGAGGGCCCGGGCCCAGCGGTAGGGGGTGGCGGGGTCCCGCGTGGTGCCGACGACGACGATCGGGGCGGCGCCCTTCGCCTCGATACGGTGCGGCCCGCCCGTCGCCCTCACCGGCCAGTACGCGCAGTTCAGGGAGGCCCACGCGAGGGCCCGGCCGAAGACCGGGGAGGCCTTCTCGAAGTCGGGGAGGGCCCGTTCGACCTCGTCGGGGGTGTTGAAGGCGGCCGGGAGGTCGAGGCAGTTCACGGCGGCGTTGGCGTACATCAGGTTGGAGTAGGTGCCGTCGGGGTCGCGTTCGAAGTAGCTGTCCGAGAGGGCGAGCAGACCGGCGCCGTCGTCCTTCTTGACCGCCTCGGTGAGCGCCTGGCGCAGTCGGGGCCAGGCACCCTCGTCGTACATCGCCGCGATCACGCCCGTCGTGGCCAGGGACTCGCCGAGCCGCCGGCCGTCGCCGTCACCGGTCGGGAGCGGCCGGGCGTCCAGCCGCTCGAAGAGCGCGCGCAGATTCTCGGCGACCTGCGCGGGCGTACGCCCCAGCACGCAGTCCTTCCGGCCCACACAGTCCTTCGCGAAGGCCTGGAAGGCCGTCTCGAAGCCCGCCGTCTGCTCGCGGTTGAGCCGGTGGGCGGGCAGCGACGGGTCCAGCGCGCCGTCCAGCACCAGCCGACCGACCCGCTTCGGGAACAGTCCCGCGTACGTCGCCCCCAGGAACGTCCCGTACGAGGCGCCGACATATGTCAGCTTCTCGTCGCCCAGCACGGCCCGCAGGATGTCCATGTCCCGGGCCGCCTCGACCGTGGAGACATGCCGCAGCAGCTTCGGCGCCCGCTCCCCGCACCCCTCCGCGAACCGCTTGTACGCCGCGACCAGCTCGGCCCTCTCCCCCGTGTCGTCCGGGGTGAGGTCGGTCTGCGTGTACGTGTCCATCTGGCGTCCGGTGAGACATTCGACCGGCTCGCTGCCGGCCACGCCTCGCGGGTCGACGGCCACCATGTCGTACCGCGCCCGCACCTCGGCCGGGTAGCCGATGCCCGCGTACCCCTGCACATACCCGACCGCCGACCCGCCGGGCCCGCCCGGATTGACCAGCAACGAGCCGAGCCGCTTGCCCGGCCCGGTCGCCTTCTTCCGCGAGACGGCCAGCCTGATGTCGCCCTCGCCCGGCTTCGCGTAGTCGAGGGGGGCCTTCATCGTGGCGCACTGGAAACCGGGGGTCGCGCAGTCGCGCCACCTCAGCTTCTGCCCGTAGTACGGGGTCAGCGGCGACGGCGTCGCCCGGGGGAGCGCGCCGAGGGCGGGCCCCCCGTCCGCCACCTTGGCCGCCGTACTGGGGCCGCCGGAGGAGCAGCCCGCGACGAGCAGCGTGGCGGCAGCGAGCAACACGCCGCCGGACCGCAGGGACCGATGCGGCCGGGAAGTACGCCTGATGTACATCTCGCGAGCGTAACCAGAACCACTCAATCGATCACGAACAGCAACGAATGCTCCTCGTACGAGTGACACAGTCAACCGAACGCCCCGCCACCTACCGCACCCCGTGACGTCACGCACCTACCGCACCCGTGGCGTCACCCCGCCCGCAGCGCCATCGTCATCGCCTCCACGGCCAGCAGGGGCGACACGTTCCGCTCCAGCGCCTCCCTGCAGGCCGCGATCGCGTCGATCCGCCGCAGGGTCGCCTCCGGCGTGCCACCCCGGGCCATCCGCTCCAGGTTGTCCCGCACCTCGGCATTGGCGAGCGCGACCCGCGATCCCAGCTGCAGGACCAGAACGTCCCGGTAGAACCCGGTGAGCTCGGTCAGAGCGAGGTCCAGGCTGTCCCGCTGCGCCCGCGTGCGCCGCCGCTTCTGCTTGTCCTCCAGGTCCTTCATCACGCCGGCCGTGCCGCGCGGCATACGCCCGCCCTGCGCGGCGCCCATCGCCGCCTTGAGCTCCTCGGTCTCCTTGGTGTCGACCTCTTCGGCGAGCTGCTTCGACTCCTCCGAAGCGGCGTCCACCAACTCCTGCGCGGCCTTGAGACACCCCCCGATGTCCTCCACCCGCAGCGGCAGCTTCAGTACGGCGGCCCGCCGCTCCCGGGCCCGTGGATCGGTGGCCAGTCGCCGAGCCCGCTCGATGTGCCCCTGAGTGGCCCGAGCGGCCACCGCGGCCGCCTCCGGCTCGATGCCCTCGCGCCGTACGAGCATGTCCGCCACCGCGTCCACCGACGGTGTGAGCAGTCCGACGTGCCGGCAGCGCGACCGGATCGTCGGCAGCACGTCCTCCAGCGACGGCGCGCACAGCAGCCACACCGTCCGGGGGGCGGGCTCCTCCACGGCCTTCAACACCGCGTTGGCCGACTTCTCGTTCAACCGCTCGGCGTCCTCGACCAGGATCACCTGCCACCGGCCGTTCGCCGGCGACGTGAACGACTTCCGCACCGTGTCCCGCATGTCGTCGGCGAGGATCTGTGTGCCCACCGCCGCCACGGTGCTGACGTCCGCGTGCGTCCCCACCAGCGCCGTATGGCATCCGTCGCAGAACCCGCACCCCGGGCTTCCGCCGAGCGCCCGGTCCGGGCTCACGCACTGCAACGCCGCCGCGAACGCCCGCGCCGCCGTCGCCCGCCCCGACCCCGGCGGCCCCGTGAACAGCCACGCGTGCGTCATCTTCGACGCCTCCGGAGGCGCGGTTCTCATCGTCGCCGCCGTGACGATCGCGTCGGCGTCCCGAGCAGCCGCGTCGAGCTGCTCGCTCAGCCGCTCCTGCCCCACCAGGTCGTCCCACACGGCCATGACCCACCACCCTCCGTCCCACAAGACCTCTCCGCGCCCCATTGTGCGCGACCCCACCGACAACGCGGCCCGCCGGACACCTCCGCCCCACCCGACCCCGCGCCGCAGCCACCTGGGACGAGGTGAGGCGGGGTGAGGAGGGCCGAGGTGAGGCGGAATGAGGCGCGGTGGAATGAGGCGCGGTGGAATGGCCCGGGACGAGGGACTTGGGACGAGGGGCTTGGGCGGAAAGCCGAGGCCGGAGTGCGAGGTCAGCTCGACGGCGCGCCTGCTGGGGGGCGCCCCCAGCAGGACGCACCAGCCGACCTCACCCCACCGGCACCCCACCGGCTCCTCAGCGGCGCCGCCGACCCCAGCCCCGCCCCTCGTCCGCGTCGTCCTCGCCGCGCGGACCCAACAGCTCGTCCGCCAGCGTGGGCAGGTCGTCCAGCGGGGTCTCCTCGGCCCAGTCCGACCTAGGCCGGCGCCTCGGCACCCCTTCCTCGTCGACCTGCGGAAGCTCCCGCGTCCGGCCCTCCCCATCGGGCTCGGGCCGGGCCGGCCGCTCGTCCCGGAAGTACCCCGGCGGCACCCGGTCCTCCCGCACCGGCGGCAGCACAGCCGTCTCATCGGCCGCCCCCGACGGCCCGTCCGAAGGCACATCCCCAGGCGCGTCCGAAGACGCACCCGAAGGCACGGCGAACGATGCCTCCGACGGCACCTGCGGCAACACCGCCGTCTCATCCTCCGCGGCCCCACCCGAAGGCGGCACCGGCGGCTTGGGCAACTTCGCCGTCGTCTCGGAGTCCGCCCCGCTCGACGAACCGGACCCACCCGGCGAACCGGACCAACCACCCGACGAGCGAGTCCCACCCCGCGCCCCGGACCCGCCCGGCCCGTCCCCCCGCACCGGCGGCAGCACGGCCGTCTCGTCCACAGGCCCACCGGACGCGTTCGTCGGCGTCACCACCGGCGTGGGCACAGTGATCGCGTCGTCCGTCGAAGCCTCAGCGGAGTGCGCGGTCCCGGTCCCCCGCCCAGCCGCCGCGGCCCGCTCCGCCTCAGCGCGAGCGTCCCGCTGGGCGACCTCGGCCCGGTCAGCCGCGGCCGTCCGCTCGGCGGCAGCGCGCTCGGCCGCGGCCCGTTCCGCGGCAACCCGCTCCGCCTCGACCCGAGCCGCCCGCTCGGCCTCCGCCGCGGCGGCCACCCGCCGGGCCTCCTCGGCGCGGAGCAACGCCTCCTCGGCCTTCCGCTGCTTCTCCAGACGGATGGCCTCCGCCTCGGCCCGCAACCGCTGCTCCTCCGCGGCCTGCTTACGGCGTCGTTCCTCCTCGACCCGTCGCCGCTCCTCCTCCTCGGCCCGGGCCTTCTCCTCCGCGAGGAGCCGCGCCTGCTCCTCCTCGGCACGGCGACGCGCCTCCTCGGCCCGCTGCCGGGCCTCCTCCGCCTGCCGCTCCGCCTCGCGCCGCTGAGCCTCCTCCAGCTCGCGCCGCTTGCGCTCCTCCTCCTCGGCACGCAGCCGGGCGAGCTCCTCCTGGCGCTCGCGCTCCAGCCGCTCCTCCTCGGCCTTGCGCGCGGCCTCTTCCTCGGCCTTGCGCCGCGCTTCCTCCTCGGCCTTGCGCCGGGCCTCCTCCTGCGCCTTCACCTCGGCCTCGGACAGCGGCAGCATCACATCGAGCCGGGCCCGGACCACCGTGGTCACCGCCTCGGGGTCCTGCGCGGCGTCGACCACCAGATAGCGCCCGGCATCCGCGGCGGCGAGCGTCAGGAACCCCGCCCGCACGCGCTCGTGGAACTCGGCCGGCTCGGACTCCAACCGGTCCGGCGCCTCGGTGAACCGCTCCCGCGCCGCCTCGGGCGACACATCCAGCAGCACCGTCAGATGAGGTACGAGCCCGTCGGTCGCCCAGCGCGAGATCCGGGCGATCTCCGTCGGGGAAAGGTCCCGCCCGGCTCCCTGATAGGCCACGGACGAGTCGATGTACCGGTCGGAGATGACGATCGCGCCCCGCTCCAGCGCGGGCCGCACCACGGTGTCCACATGCTCGGCGCGATCCGCCGCGTACAGCAGCGCCTCGGCCCGGTGCGACAACCCGGCACTCGACACGTCCAGCAGGATCGACCGCAGCCGCTTGCCCACCGGCGTGGCTCCCGGCTCCCGCGTCACTACGACCTCGTGGCCCTTGGCCCGGATCCATTCGGCGAGCGCCTCGACCTGAGTGGACTTCCCGGCCCCGTCACCGCCCTCCAGAGCGATGAAGAACCCGGTCTCGGCGGGCGCCTGAACCGGATCGTCCCCCTTCAGCAGCGCGTCCCGGAGATCCTTCCGCAGCGGCACCCCGGACCGGTCGTCGACCTTGGCGAGCACCAGCGCGGCCACCGGCAGCAGCAACGCCCCCACCAGCATCAGCGTGAACGCCGCGCCTCCGTGCGCGAACACGAACTTGCCGCTCTCCAGCCGGTGCGGCCCGATGACGGCGGCGACCAGCGGAGCGACGAGCACCGCCAACGCCACGAACACCCGTACGACGGCGTGGAGATGCTCGGTGGTCCGCGCCCGCCGGAAGTCCTCGGCCTCCAGGTCGAGCAGCGTGTGCCCGGTGTTCGCGGCGATGCCCGCACCGACACCGGCCAGTCCCAGGATCAACAGCACACTCGTGACATCCGGGGTCAGCCCGGCGGCGAGCAGCGCGACACCGGTGAAGGCGATCGCGAGAGCGAGCAGCCGGCGCCGGGACAGCGAGGGCAGCACGGACGGCGCCCGACGGATCCCGATGACCACACCGCTCGTCAGCGCGCCGACGAACAGCCCGTACATCACCGGCCCGCCGCCCAGGTCCTTGGCGTGCAGCACGGCGACGGCGACCACCGCGGCGACCGCGCCGGCCACCGCGCCGCACGCGGGCACCAGAAGCGGGATCGCACCCGTACGTCCCTTGTCCACACCGGTGCCGGTCTTGGGCCGGCGCAGCCCCTCCAGCGGCGACCGCGCGCGCGGGGTGCGCGTCCTGGGCAGTTCGAGGAAGGTCACCAGGGACAGCGAGGCGGCGAAGAGCCCGGCGGCGACGTACGAGGCGAGCGCCGCCTGGTGCTGTCCGAACCAGTCGATGCCCGCGCCCAGCAGATTGTTGAGCAGGGACGCGACGACGAGGACGGCGGCCGCGAGGGGCACGGCGACGAAGGTCGTGCGCAGTGCCAGGCGTCGCAGCGCGTCCATGTGGTCCGGCAGCGGCCGTACGGTCGCACCCTCCGGCGGCGGCGCGGGCAGCAGCGCGGGCGCCGCGCTCTCCCGGCAGACCGTCCAGAACCGCTCGGCGACCCCGGCGACGAACACGGTGACCAGCAGCACCGCGAGCGCGTTGTCCGGGGTCCAGTCGATCCACAGGGGCGCGACGATCAGCAGCAGGACCCGCACCCCGTCCGCGCCGACCATGGTCCAGCGGCGGTCGAGCGGCCCCTCCCGCGAGGTCAGCGCGGTGAGCGGCCCGAGGAGTACGGCGCCGAAGAGCAGTGTCGCGAGGGCGCGCGTGCCGAAGACGGCCGCCACGGTGAGCGCCACGCCCCGGTATCCGCCCCCGAAGGCGGCTTCGGCGATCGCCACCTGGAAAGCGAGGAGCACCAGCACGAAGAGAGCGAGCACATCGCCCACTCCGCCCACGAGCTGTGCGCCCCACAACCGTTTCAGCTGTGGCCGTCGCAGCAGCGCCCGGACGGCGCGCTCCCTGGAATCGGCCGCCAGGGCGTCATCGGAGGCCGGGTGGTGGGCCGTCGGCTGCTCGGCTCGCATCATGCTTTCAGCCTATCGGCACCCACCGACACCCCGAAGCAGCGCCCGAACGCACGCCCGCCCCAGCGCCAAGTCACACAAAACCCGCACACATTCGGCAACCCAAAAGCGAAGCTTCCAGCCACCGCCCAGCACCAGCGCACCCATAGGGGCGCGAGGAACTGCGCGACACGAGCACGTCCTTAGGGCGCAAGGAACTGCGCGACACGAGCGCGCCCTTAGGGGCGCGGGGAACTGCGCGACCAGCCACACCCAACCAGCAGCCGCACCATCACCCGCACCCCCGAGCTACTAGGCGCCGTCCCCCGAAGCCGCCGCCTTCTTCGCAGCCACCTTCTTCGCAGGAGCCGCCTTCTTCGCGGCGGCGGTCTTCGAAGTCGCCGTCTTCTTCGCGGCGGTCTTCTTGGCCGGCGCGGCCTTCTTCGCGGCGGTCTTGGTCGCCGTCTTCTTCGCGGGCGCCTTCTTCGCCGTCTTCTTGGCGGGAGCCTTCGCCCGCTTCTCCGCGAGCAGCTCGAACCCACGCTCGGGCGTGATGGTCTCCACACTGTCCCCGGACCGCAGCGTCGCGTTGGTCTCGCCGTCGGTGACGTACGGCCCGAAGCGGCCGTCCTTCACCACGACCGGCTTCGCGCTGACCGGGTCCTCGCCGAGCTCCTTCAGCGGAGGCTTGGCGGCGGCCCGCCCGCGCTGCTTGGGCTGGGCGTAGATCGCCAGCGCCTCTTCGAGGGTGATCGTGAAGAGCTGGTCCTCGGTCTGCAGCGACCGCGAGTCCGTGCCCTTCTTCAGATACGGGCCGTACCGGCCGTTCTGCGCGGTGATCTCCTGGCCCTCGGCGTCGGCTCCGACGACCCTCGGCAGGGACATCAGTTTCAGCGCGTCGGCCAGCGTCACCGTGTCCAGGGACATCGACTTGAACAGCGAGGCCGTACGCGGCTTGACCGCGTTCTTGCCGGTCTTCGGGGTGCCCTCGGGGAGCACCTCGGTGACGTACGGGCCGTAGCGGCCGTCGCGGGCGATGATCTGGTGGCCCGTCGCCGGGTCGGCGCCCAGCTCGAAGTCACCGCTCGGCTTGGCGAGCAGCTCCTCCGCGAACTCGACGCTCAGCTCGTCGGGTGCCAGGTCCTCTGGCACGTCGGCCCGCTGGTGGCCCTCGGCGTCCTTCTCGCCCCGCTCGACGTACGGGCCGTAGCGCCCGACGCGGAGCACGATGCCGTCGCCGACGGGGAAGGACGAGACCTCGCGGGCGTCGATCGCGCCCAGGTCGGTGACCAGTTCCTTCAGTCCGCCGAGGTGGTCGCCGTCGCCGTTGCCCGCCTCGGCCGCCGCCGTGCCGTTCGAGCCCGGGCCCTCGCCGAAGTAGAAGCGCTTGAGCCACGGCACCGCCTGGGCTTCGCCACGTGCGATGCGGTCGAGGTCGTCCTCCATCTTGGCGGTGAAGTCGTAGTCGACGAGCCGGCCGAAGTGCTTCTCCAGGAGGTTGACCACGGCGAAGCTCAGGAAGGACGGCACCAGGGCCGTGCCCTTCTTGAACACATAGCCCCGGTCGAGGATCGTGCCGATGATCGACGCGTACGTCGACGGGCGGCCGATCTCACGCTCTTCGAGCTCCTTGACCAGCGACGCCTCGGTGTAGCGGGCCGGGGGCTTGGTGGCGTGCCCGTCGACCGTGATCTCCTCGGCGGAGAGCGCGTCACCCTCGCTGACCTGCGGCAGCCTGCGCTCGCGGTCGTCCAGCTCGGCGTTCGGGTCGTCGGCGCCCTCGACATAGGCCTTGAGGAAGCCGTGGAAGGTGATCGTCTTGCCGGAGGCGCTGAACTCGGCGTCCCGGCCGTCGGAGGCGGTGCCGCCGATCTTCACCGTGACGCTGTTGCCGACCGCGTCCTTCATCTGGGAGGCGACCGTCCGCTTCCAGATCAGCTCGTAGAGCTTGAACTGGTCGCCGGTCAGACCGGTCTCGGCGGGCGTGCGGAAACGATCACCCGAGGGTCGGATCGCCTCGTGCGCCTCCTGCGCGTTCTTGACCTTCCCGGCGTACGTACGCGGCTGGGCCGGCAGGTAGTCGGCGCCGTACAGCTGTGTGACCTGGGCGCGGGCGGCGGACACGGCGGTGTCGCTGAGCGTCGTGGAGTCCGTACGCATATAGGTGATGAAGCCGTTCTCGTACAGCTTCTGTGCCACCTGCATCGTCGCCTTGGCCCCGAAGCCGAGCTTGCGCGAGGCCTCCTGCTGGAGCGTGGTCGTACGGAAGGGGGCGTACGGCGAGCGGCGGTACGGCTTGGACTCGACGGAGCGGACCGCGAACCGGGTGTTCTCCAGGGCGGCGGCCAGCGCGCGGGCATTGGCCTCGTCCAGGTGCAGGATGTTCGCGCTCTTGAGCTGCCCGAGCGAGTCGAAGTCGCGGCCCTGGGCGACCCGGCGGCCGTCCACGGACTGCAGGCGGGCGACCAGGGACGACGGGTCGGAGGCGTCGCCGGCGCGGCCGGTCGCGAAGGTGCCGGTCAGGTCCCAGTACTCGGCCGAGCGGAAGGCGATCCGCTCGCGCTCCCGCTCCACGACGAGCCGGGTCGCGACGGACTGGACGCGGCCCGCCGACAGCCGCGGCATGACCTTCTTCCACAGGACCGGCGAGACCTCGTAGCCGTAGAGGCGGTCGAGGATGCGGCGGGTCTCCTGGGCGTCGACCAGCTTCTGGTTCAGCTCGCGGGGGTTGGCGACGGCGGCCTGGATCGCGGCCTTGGTGATCTCGTGGAAGACCATCCGCTTGACCGGGACCTTGGGCTTGAGGACCTCCTGGAGGTGCCAGGCGATGGCCTCGCCCTCGCGGTCCTCATCGGTGGCGAGGAAGAGCTCGTCGGATTCCTTCAGCAGATCCTTGAGCTTCCTGACCTGTGCCTTCTTGTCCGCGTTGACCACATAGATGGGCGCGAAGTCATGCTCGACGTCCACGCCGAGGCGGCGCACCTCGCCGGTGTACTGCTCGGGCACCTCCGCGGCGCCGTTGGGAAGGTCGCGGATGTGCCCCACGCTCGCCTCGACGATGTAGCCGGGGCCGAGATAGCCCTTGATCGTCTTCGCCTTGGCAGGCGACTCGACAATGACGAGTCGGCGGCCGCCCTTCGCGGTCTCGCTGGTCGGGGACAACTTCGCTCTTCTCTCCGGTCGACGCTGGGTTTCCCCAGGCTTGCGTCCCGGGGGCGGGCACCCCCGGAGGCCGTTGCCTCGCACGGGGCTCGGCGGTTGGCCCGGGGATCGGGTCATGCTGACGCTGCGGAGTGTGACGGTACATCCCGCCCCCGTGTCAAACGGGAAAAGCCCGCAACGGCCACTCGAACGGTAACCCGACTACCGCCATTCCTGCCGCCCGGCGTGTGGGGCGATGCGTTCGGGGCCGATACGGAGGGTCACTTACCGGTTACCGTGCCCGCTCCCCGGCGCCTGCTCCCCGCCCCGCTCAGAGCTGCGCGAAGCACCACGCGCCGAGCGCGAGGGCGGTGACCGCGACGACGCTCGCGAGTGTCGCCGACATCACGGGACGCACCCCCTGGGCGACCGGCTCGCCCCGGCGCAGCCGCCTCGCGGTCCACAGCAGCAGCCCGCCCCCGAACAGGGCGAACACCACCCCCACGAAGATCGCCGGTCCGCTCTCCATGTCCCGTCCTCCCAGCCCTCGCCACCCCGCGACGGGAGGCTGGCACGGACGGGAAGCGGGCGCGCGAACCCGAGGTGAACGCGAGACGTCCGGGCTCTCAGACCGAGCCGGGCGTGGGTATCTTCCCGGTCGTCCTCGACACATCGGCGTTGCGCACCGTGCACACCACCTTGTTGAAGCCCTTCTTCCATTCCTCTTTGTCGGACACCCATCCCGACACGATCAGGTCAGCACCGGGCGCCCAACTCGACTCGAACCTGTTGGTGCACAGCTTTCCGCCTTCGGCGAGGGCGCCGTCGAAGGTCATGTTGGCGGGTGCCTGGACCGATCCGACGACCTGGTCGGTGTGCGCTTCGGCACAGTCGGTCAGGGGGGCGTCGTATCCCTCGTCCTCCCTCGTGGTGTAGTCCCAGCAGTCGCCGACGGCCATCTGAGTGGGCCACAGATTCATGCCCGTGTCACGGAGTCGGCCCACCTCGCCGCCGATCGGGACGTGCCTGCCGAGAACGAGACATGCCGTACCGCCCCTGGCGGTGGTGAAGCCCGCCTTCGTCGGGACGAGCGCGTAGACACCCGCGTCGGGCAGCGCCTCGGCCGTCGCGTCGGCCTGGCCGGCGCAGCGCCGCGCGCCGCCGGCCGCGGCGTCCGCGTGATCGGACGCCGTCTCTATCGCCACCACCTGGCCGTCCGGCCAGTCCTCGTCGCAGTCCACCACGCCGAGGTCGGGCACCGACTTGAACGCCGCCCCCGTCCAGACCGCCTTGACGCAGTCCCCCACCTCCAGCGGCTTCTTGAGGGCCGCCCGCTCGCCGTAGGGATACTCCGAGCCCGGCTGTGACACGAGTGCCTCCGGGCTGTCGGAGCGCTTGGGGTCCGGGTCACCCGTCCACTTCACCGCGGCCCAGGTCCCGCCGCCGGCCACCAGGAGCACGGCGACCACGATCGCGACGATCGCCGCCGGGGGCGTCTTCCGCTTCGGCCCACCGGGCGGCGGCGGGCCCCCGGCCGTGACGGTCGGGAACCCCGCGTTCCCCGGCGGCCGACCGCCCCCGTACGGCGCCGCCGGGCCGGCCGTGTACGGCAGCGACTGATTGCCCACCGTGCCGCCGTACGCAGGCGGCGCCTGGCCACCGGCACCGCCGCCGTACGGTCCGGGCCGGTTGCCGCCCGGTGCGCCTCCGTACGGTGCGGATCCGCCGCCCCCGTACGGGTTGTAGCTGTCGTAGGGACTCCGCGGCTGCTGCCACGGGTCGTACGGCGACGGGCCACCCTGCGCCCCGCCCGGCGGGGTGTTCGGGGTGTTCGGCGCGGCGGGTCCACCGGGGGTGTTCGGGGCACCTGGGGTCTGTGGTGCGTACGGGCCCCCCGGGGTCTGCGGTGTGTACGGCGTGTGGGGTGCGCCCGGCGTGTTCGGTGTGCCCCCGAGGCCGTGCTGCCCGGCGGACACATACCCGGGAGGTGCGCTCGCCACGTACCCCGGGGGCGCGCCGGCGATCGCGTGGCCGCCGGGCGTGTCCGGGGTGCCGGGCGTACCGGGTGTGCCAGGGGTACCGGGCGCACCGGGAGCCGGTCCGAAGCTCCCGGGCGCCGACGCGGGGGTGGCTCCCCAGCCCTGCGGCGGCGACGCTCCGCCCGCGCCGGCCACCCGCTCCAGGCCGCGTGCCGCCGCCTCCGGCGACAGCCGGCGCACCGGGTCCTTGATGAGCAGTCCGTGCAGGACGGGGGCCAGGTCACCGGCGCGGGCGGGCGGCGTCGGTTCCTCGCCGAGGAGGGCCGTGAGCGTGGCGTACTCGCCGTGCCGGTCGAAGGGGCCGCGCCCCTCGACCGCCGCGTACAGGGTGGCGCCGAGGGAGAACAGGTCGGCGGCCGGTGTGGGCGGCTCGCCCCGCGCCCGCTCGGGCGCCAGATATCCGGGGGTGCCGAGGATGCCGGCGGTGGCGGTGAGCCGGGGTTCGTGGGACTCCGGCTGGAGGGCGATGCCGTAGTCGGTGAGCAGCACGCGCGCGTGGAGGTCGTCCGAGGCGTCGGCCGCCAGCAGGATGTTGGCCGGTTTCACATCCCGGTGCAGTATGCCGATCCGGTGTCCCGCCGTGAGCGCGTCGAGGACGGCGAGCCCGATCCGGGCGACCTGCTCGGGCGAGAGCGGCCCCCGCTGCCGTACGGCCGCCTGGAGGTCGATGGCGTCCGGCACGTACTCCATGACGATCCACGGCAGGCCCTCGTGGAGCACCACGTCGTGGACCGTCGCCACATGCGGATGTCCGCGCAGCCGGGCGGCGTGCCGGGCCTCGCTGCGGGCCCGGGCGATGCGCTGGGCGGGCTCGGTCGCGTCCATCGGGACGTCGGGCAGGGAGATCTCCTTGATGGAGACCTCGCAGGCCAACTCCTCGTCGTACGCGAGCCAGACCCGGCCCATGCCACCCGTGCCCAGGGTGCGCAGCAGTCGGTACCGGTCGTTGATGATCCTTCCCCGGCCCTCCGCCGGCATGGCCCCCACCATCGCGACCCCCCGATCCCCCAGAGACAGCGCGTGCCTCCCCCGAGGACACGTCGGATCCGTCTCTTGAAAATAGCTTCGCACGCACCACTGACAGGAGCCCTTTTGCGGACCAATCCAGGCAGAGGGGACGCATGCGAACCAGGGGTACGAACCCGCCCCGCACGTCACGGGAACGGGCGCCGCGCGGGGTACCAGTACCGTCACCGGACGGTTCAGAAATCGTCACCGGGTACGGGGCCGGGGCGGGGCCCGCTCCCTCCCGCGCCGGGCCCTCCCCGACCGGCTCGAACCGGCTCACCGAACCGACCCGAGCCGAGCCGACTTACCGATTACCGGACCGACCTACGGAGGCCGGCCTGCCGAACCGACTCACCGAGCCGGTTCGAGGAACCCCTGTTCGACGAGGAGCCGGATCTGGCCCGGTGTGCGGTCACGCAGCGCCACCGGGTCCTCGTTGACGAGCTGGGCGATGGCGTCCAGAATCCGCCCCGCGCTGAGCGTGCCGTCGCACACACCGGCGAATCCCGCGCCGACCGTGTCGACCTTCGCGGCCCGGCGCATGCCCCGGTTCTGACGCAGCACCACATGCTCGGGGTCCTCGGCGCCGGGCAGCCCGACCTGCTCCTGGACGACCTCGGCGGTGAGCCGGAAGTGCGCGGCGAGAAGCGCCGCGTCGTCGTTCGCCCGCAGGTAGTCGACGCGCGCGAAGTGCTGCCGCACGGCCTCACCGAGCGGCTGTTCGACCGGATGCGGCCACTCCTCCACGACGACCGAGGGCTCGGAGTCCGCGGCGGCCGACTTCCGCAGCGTGATCCACCCGAAGCCGACGCCCTTCACCTTCCGCGCCTCGAACTCGTCGAGCCACGCGTCGTACCGCGCCTGGTACTCGGCCACATCACCGCGGTGATCACCGGCGTCCCGCAGCCACAACTCCGCGTACTGCGTGACGTCCTGGACCTCCCGCTGCACGATCCACGCGTCGCACCCGCGCGGCACCCACGACCTGAGCCGCTCCTGCCAGTCCTCCCCCTCCACGTGCTGCCAGTTGGCCAGGAACTGCGCGAACCCGCCCTCGTTCAGTCGCGCCCCCGCCTGCTGAACGAGCGTCTGGCAGAGTTCGTCCCCGCCCATCCCGCCGTCTCGGTACGTCAGCCGGGCACCGGGCGAGATCACGAACGGCGGGTTGGACACGATGAGGTCGTACGTCTCGTCCGCCCGGACCGGCTCGAAGAGCGAGCCCTGCCGCAGATCGGCGGCCGGGGCTCCGGAGAGCGCCAGCGTGAGCGCCGTGATGTGCAGCGCGCGCGGGTTGAGATCGGTCGCCGTCACGCGCGTGGCGTGCTGCGCGGCGTGCAGCGCCTGGATGCCGGAGCCGGTCCCGAGGTCGAGGGCGGATCCGACGGGCGTCCGCACCGTGATCCCGGCGAGGGTCGTGGACGCCCCGCCGACTCCCAGCACGACACCCTCGTCCCGGCTCCCGATCCCCCCGGCCCCGCCGACCGCGCACCCCAGGTCGGACACGATGAACCAGTCCTCACCACCGGGCCCGCCGTACGGCCGCACGTCGACGGCGGCGGCGATCTCGTCGCCCTTCTCGCCGACGCGGACGAGCCATCCGCTCTCCACGCACGCGTCGACGGGGAGCACCGCCTCCACGCGCGCGCGGTCGACCGCCTGCTGCAACAGGAACAGCCGCACGAGCGCCTCGAGGGCCGTGTCTCCCCGCGTCGCCCTGAGCGCCGGCACGACCTCGCTCCGCGCGAGGGCGGCGTACGCGGAGGCGCCGAGCAGTTCGAGCAGCCCGTCAGCGGTGAAGTCGGCACCGAGCAGCGCCTCCCGCAGCCGCACAGCGACATCGGACCGGTCGGCAGAGGGCAACGAAGACAGCCTGAAGTCACTCACACCGCCCAGCGTAGCCGCGCACCGCGCCCCTGCTCAGCCATGGCGGCGGTACGTCCGCCCCGCCGTCGTAGCTGCGGGCGATCGTGCCGCTGGGGCGGCACGGGTGGGCGCAGCGGCACCTCGTCACCGCCGAGCCTCGGAACCCACCGCCGCCCAGCATCAACCACCGGGCGCCTGATCAAGCACCGGCCCAGTTCAACTCTTGGTCGCGGAAGCCGGCGCCGAGACCACCCCGGAGGAGGTCGCGGACTTGCAGCTCGGCTGCTCAGCCATCGCCTGTCCCACCTCCCCCTTCTCCAGCTCCTTCAGCGCGTCGCTCCCGGTCTTGCTCAGCTTCTCCAGCTCGGTCGCGACCCCTTCGAGCCCGTCCGCGAACTTCGCCTGGTCCTTGGTGTTCAGCGCGTCCGACTTCTTCTTCAGCTCGCCGTACGCCGTCGACAGCTGGTTCAGCTCGGCGACCGCGGCCTTCTGCTTCTTCTGACCGTCCTCGACGTCCGGCGCCCCGGCCTGCTGAATGGCCGTCGCCATCGCCTTGTACGCGTCGGAGATGTCCTGGAAGCCCTGGGAGTCGGCCTTCTGCACGTCCGCCGGCGCGCTGTCGTCCGAGGTCTCCTTCTGGATCGAGGCGTTGGCCGCCGCGATCTTCTTGATCTGCGGCTGCACGGAGTCGCAGACCTCCTTGGCCCAGGAGTTCAGCTTGTCGTTCGTCTCGTCGTCGCCGCTGCAGCCGGACAGCGCCAGTACCAGTACCGCACCGCCGGACAGTGCGGCCGCGAGCTTCTTGTTCACCGGATTGGTCCCTTCCATGGCTCTCGGCCCCGGAACATACACGCCGAATGGGAGCCACCTGTGTGCCGAGCACCCCACGTGCACCTTTTGTAACCGTTTGCACCAAGAGAGAGAAGGCTCACGAAGCATCTCCGCGTATACGAAAGCGGGCGGGCGGCGCGTCAACACGCGCCGCCCGCCCGCCCCTTGAGCAGGACCCTCGTAGGCCCGGCCGCAGGACCGCCTACGAAACCACCGCCGGATCCGCCGACTTGGCCATCCGCTCGGAGTTGCCTTCGTCACCCACGGCGATCCCGCGCCGCTTCGACACGTAGACCGCCCCGACGATCACGGCGATCGAGGCCACCGCGATGGCGACGCGCAGCGCGACGCTCTTGTCCTCGCCGTAGCTGAACTGGACGACCGCGGGCGCGATGAGCAGCGCGACGAGGTTCATCACCTTCAGCAGCGGGTTGATGGCCGGTCCCGCCGTGTCCTTGAACGGGTCGCCCACGGTGTCGCCGATGACGGTCGCGGCATGGGCCTCGCTGCCCTTGCCGCCGTGATGGCCGTCCTCGACGAGCTTCTTGGCGTTGTCCCACGCGCCACCGGAGTTGGCGAGGAACACCGCCATCAGCGTCCCGGTGCCGATCGCGCCGGCGAGATAGGCGCCGAGCGCGCCGACCCCGAGCGTGAACCCGATCGCGATGGGCGCCATGACGGCGAGCAGACCAGGCGTGGCCAGCTCCCGCAGGGCGTCCTTGGTGCAGATGTCGACGACCCGGCCGTACTCCGGCTTCTCGCTGTAGTCCATGATCCCGGGGTGCTCGCGGAACTGCCGCCGCACCTCGTAGACCACCGCGCCCGCCGACCGCGAGACCGCGTTGATCGCCAGCCCCGAGAAGAGGAAGACGACCGCGGCGCCCGCGATGAGCCCGACGAGGTTGTTGGGCTGCGAGATGTCCATCATCAGGTTCATGGGCGCGCCTTCGCCGGAGACCTTCTCGCCGACGTCGTTCGCGGCCGTCAGGATCGCGTCGCGGTACGAGCCGAACAGCGCGGCGGCCGCGAGGACGGCCGTGGCGATGGCGATGCCCTTGGTGATGGCCTTGGTGGTGTTGCCGACGGCGTCCAGGTCGGTGAGCACCTGCGCGCCCGCGCCCTCGACGTCGCCGGACATCTCGGCGATGCCCTGCGCGTTGTCGGAGACCGGCCCGAAGGTGTCCATGGCGACGATGACGCCGACCGTGGTGAGCAGACCGGTCCCGGCCAGCGCCACCGCGAACAGCGCGAGCATGATCGACGTACCGCCGAGCAGGAACGCCCCGTACACGCCGAGGCCGATCAACAGGGCGGTGTAGACGGCCGATTCGAGACCGATGGAGATACCGGCGAGGACGACGGTGGCCGCGCCGGTCAGCGAACTCTTGCCGATGTCCCGTACGGGGCGCCGGGTGGTCTCGGTGAAGTAGCCGGTCAGTTGCTGGATCAGTGCGGCCAGCACGATGCCGATGGCCACCGCGAGGACCGCGAGGACCCGCGGGTCGCCGTCGTGGCCCGCGATCGCCGTGTCCGTGACGCCTTCGAGCTCGGCGTACGACGACGGCAGATAGGCGTAGACGGCGATGGCGACGAGCACCAGCGAGATCACCGCGGAGATGAAGAAGCCGCGGTTGATGGCGGACATCCCGCTGCGGTCGGTCCGGCGCGGCGCCACCGCGAAGATCCCGATCATCGCGGTGAGTACGCCGATCGCGGGCACGATCAGCGGGAACGCGAGCCCGGAGTCACCGAACGCCGCCTTGCCGAGGATCAGCGCGGCGACGAGCGTCACGGCGTACGACTCGAAGAGGTCGGCCGCCATGCCCGCGCAGTCGCCGACGTTGTCGCCCACGTTGTCGGCGATGGTCGCGGCATTGCGCGGATCGTCCTCCGGAATGCCCTGCTCGACCTTGCCGACCAGGTCGGCGCCGACGTCGGCGGCCTTGGTGAAGATGCCGCCGCCGACCCGCATGAACATGGCGATGAGTGCGGCCCCGAGTCCGAAGCCCTCCAGCACCTTCGGTGCGTCGGCCGCGTAGACGAGGACCACGCAGGACGCGCCGAGGAGGCCGAGCCCCACCGTGAACATGCCGACGACGCCGCCGGTGCGAAATGCGATCTTCATCGCCTTGTGCGAGACGGCGGTGAGATCCTTTTCCGGCTCGCCTTCCGCCGGTGTCGCTTCCCGGGCGGCCGCGGCGACGCGCACATTGCTGCGCACGGCGAGCCACATACCGATATAACCGGTGGCCGCCGAGAACGCCGCGCCGATCAAGAAGAACACCGATCGTCCGGCGCGCTGATTCCAGTCGTCCGCGGGAAGCAGCATGAGCAGGAAGAACACGACCACGGCGAATACGCCGAGCGTGCGCAACTGCCGTGCCAGATAGGCGTTCGCGCCTTCCTGGATCGCGGTCGCGATCTTCTTCATGCTGTCGGTGCCCTCGCCCGCGGCGAGGACCTGGCGCACCAGGACCCCGGCGACGGCGAGCGCTGCCAGCGCCACGAAGCCGATCACCATGACGATGATCCGGTTGTCGTCGGTCAGTACCGCGGCTGCGAGGTCCGTGGTGTGGTCAAACCTTTGAGGGGTAGAAAGCCCCGCCATTCGTCCTCCTTGACGCTTGGGCTGAGCTCAAGATGTGGACGGATTGTAGGGAGCGGAACCTGATCAAAACAGTGCGCGGCAAGCGGAATTGGCCTTCACATGCTCTTGAGCAAATGATCCACGCGCCACCACATTACTCGAAAGAAGTAACCCCTCAAAGGCATTGACGCTTGATCAAATTATCGCGTGATTGATCGTGAATTCCTTCACGAATTCCGGTGTTCCGATGAACGGTGATCGGAATAAATGCCGAACAAAACACGAAGGGCCCTGCTCAGCAGGGCCCTCGCGGTACTACGTGAAGTTGAGAAGATCAGGGCAGCACGGCCACCGACGGTGTCGTCGGCCAGGTCATACGGATCAGCCCGCCGTTCTCACCGGCGGAGACCTCGACGTCGTCGACGAGTCCGCTGATGACCGCGAGGCCCATGTCGTCCTCCTCGATCTCGGCGTCCGCGTCGCCGGCGCCCGACGACCGGTCACCGGGGACGGCGTGCGGCGCCTCGTCGCCGACCTCGATGGAGAACTGCTTCTCCTCCTCGATCAGCGACACATGCACCGGCGCCGAGATACCGCTGCTCTGATGCAGTCCGACGGCACGGGTGCACGCCTCGCCGACGGCCAGCCTGACCTCGTCGAGGACGGCCTCGTCCACTCCGGCCCTGCGCGCCACCGCTGCCGCCACCAGTCGGGCGGTCCGGACGTGCTCGGGCAGCGCGCTGAAGCGGAGTTCAACGGTGGCCATGCATCCCCCTCGGAACTACGGGCGTGCGGTCGGAGGGCCGGGCCCATGGGCCCGGTCCCCCTCACTTGTCTCTTGCCGTTCCGGGCACGGGGCCCGGGCGGGCGCGATCAGTCGGTGGCCGCCACCGCTTCGTCGACCGAGGTGTGAATCGGGAACACCTTGGTCAGACCGGTGATGCGGAAGATCTTCAAAATCCGCTCCTGGTTGCACACCAGACGCAGCGAGCCCTCATGGGCCCGTACGCGCTTCAGGCCGCCCACCAGCACGCCGAGCCCGGTGGAGTCGAGGAAGTCGACGCCCTCCATGTCGACGACGAGGTGGAAACTCCCGTCGTTGACCAGCTCGACCAGCTGCTCACGCAGCTTGGGCGCGGTATAAACGTCGATTTCGCCACCGACCTCGACGACCGTACGATCGCCGACAGTACGGGTCGACAGGGACAGGTCCACGGATCCTCCAGCACCTTGCTATCGAGCGTTCGCCCCTCGGGACACCTCGGCTTGAAAGCCCCCGGGACGGTTCGCCAGCCGCGATGGCATTCAATCACTTACCGGCAGGCGTGCACGACGCCTTGGCTCCATTGTCCGTCACGCCGGTGACACACTCGATGCCGATGGCCAAGAATCACCGATCCGATCGATCCCCGACGGACACCGCTTCCAGCCCCTCGCCGAGCACGGTCCTGGACCGCCTCGCCTCGGGGCCGAGCCGGGCTTCGCGCATCACTCATACGGAGCATGTGCCCCCACGTGCGGGTCGCCATGCCGTCTGGCCCGACCGGATCCGATCGGAGGTCATCGCCGCCGTACAGGCCGCGGGAATCGAACATCCCTGGGCCCACCAGGCACGCGTCGCCGAGCACGCGCTCGACGGCGAGTCGGTCGTCGTCGCCACGGGCACCGCCTCCGGCAAGTCGCTGGCCTATCTCGTCCCGGTCCTGTCGCGCCTCCTGGACGGCTCCGAGGCCCCCAACGGCCGTGGGGCGACCACGCTCTACCTCGCCCCCACCAAGGCCCTCGCAGCCGACCAGCGCCGATCCGTGAAGGAACTTTCACAACCTCTCGGAAACGCTGTACGTCCGGCCGTGTACGACGGCGACACCCCCGTCGAGGAACGCGAGTGGGTGCGCCAGTACGCCAACTACGTCCTCACCAACCCCGACATGCTCCACCGCGGGATCCTCCCCTCCCACCCCCGCTGGTCCTCCTTCCTGCGCGCCCTCAAGTACGTCGTCATCGACGAGTGCCACACCTACCGCGGCGTCTTCGGCTCCCATGTCGCCCAGGTACTGCGCCGCCTGCGCCGCCTCTGCGCCCGCTACGGCGCCGAACCCGTCTTCCTCCTCGCCTCCGCCACCGCCGCCGAGCCCTCGGTCGCCGCCCGCCGTCTCACCGGCGTCCCCGTCACCGAGGTCGCGGACGACGCCTCACCCCGTGGTGAACTGGTGTTCGCCCTCTGGGAACCCCCGCTCACCGAACTCCACGGCGAGAAGGGCGCCCCCGTCCGCCGCACGGCCACCGCCGAGACCGCCGACCTCCTCACCGACCTGGTCGTCCAGGGCGTCCGCTCGGTCGCCTTCGTACGCTCCCGGCGCGGCGCCGAGCTGATCTCGGTGATCGCCCAGGAACGTCTGGCGGAGGTGGACCGCTCCCTGGCCCGCCGAGTGGCGGCGTACCGAGGCGGCTATCTCCCCGAGGAACGCCGCGCCCTCGAACGCGCCCTGCACTCCGGCGAACTCCTCGGCCTCGCCGCCACCACCGCCCTCGAACTCGGCATCGACATCTCCGGCCTGGACGCCGTCCTCATCGCCGGCTATCCGGGCACCCGCGCCTCCCTGTGGCAGCAGGCCGGCCGCGCCGGACGCTCCGGCCAGGGCGCCCTCGCCGTCCTCGTCGCCCGCGACGACCCGCTGGACACCTTCCTCGTCCACCACCCCGAGGCCCTGTTCGACCAACCGGTGGAATCGACCGTCCTCGACCCCGACAACCCGTACGTCCTCGCCCCCCACCTCTGCGCCGCCGCCGCCGAACTGCCCCTGACGGACGAGGACCTCGACCTGTTCGGCCCGGCCTGCGAGGAGCTGCTGCCGCAGCTGGAGGCCGCGAAACTCCTCCGCCGCCGCGCCAAGGCCTGGCACTGGACCCGCCGCGAACGCGCCGCCGACCTCACCGACATCCGGGGCCAGGGCGGCCGCCCCGTCCAGGTCGTCGAGACCGGCACGGGCCGCCTCCTCGGCACGGTCGACGCCGGCGCCGCCCACACCACCGTCCACGAGGGCGCGGTCCATCTGCACCAGGGCCGTACGTACCTGGTGCGCGAACTGGACCTGGAGGACTCCGTCGCCCTCGTCGAGCAGGCCGAGCCGCCCTATTCGACGGTCGCCCGCGACACCACCTCCATCTCCGTCCTGGAGACCGACACAGAAGTCCCCTGGGGCGCCGGCCGGTTGTGCTACGGCTCCGTCGAAGTCACCAACCAGGTCGTCTCCTTCCTCCGTCGCCGCCTGATCACCGGCGAGGTGCTCGGCGAGTCCAAACTCGACCTCCCTCCTCGTACGCTGCGCACCCGCGCCGTCTGGTGGACCGTCACCGAGGACCAGCTGGACGCGGCCCGGATCAACCCGGAGATCCTCGGTGGCGCCCTGCACGCCGCCGAACACGCCTCGATCGGCATGCTGCCCCTCTTCGCGACCTGCGACCGCTGGGACATCGGAGGCGTCTCGGTCCCGCTCCACCCGGACACCCTGCTCCCGACGGTCTTCGTCTACGACGGCCACCCGGGCGGCGCGGGCTTCGCCGAGCGTGCCTTCCACACCGCCCGCGCCTGGCTCACCGCCACCCGCCAGGCCATCGCCTCCTGCGAGTGCGACGCCGGCTGCCCGTCCTGCATCCAGTCCCCCAAGTGCGGCAACGGCAACGACCCTTTGCACAAGCGGGGAGCCGTACGCCTGCTGACCGAACTCCTCAGGGCGGCACCCGACGCTCCGCCGGAGGGCGTGACACCGTCGGGCTCGGCGGCGCCTGACTAGGGCTGCTCGGGAGCCACTGAGGTCGGGCGGCAACCGGTCGTGTGTGGCGCCGGTCGCGCCGCTCCCCGCGCCCCTCACGGGGCTCTCCAGCGGGCCTCCTGACCCGCAGCGGGGGCTGTCGTGCCCGGTGGGCCGGCCCGTGCCCTGGACTCGGCGGTGAGCGGGCCCATGCCCGAGGCCGCCGTGACGTCCGAGATCTCTCCCTCGACCTCGCAGCGCACGAGTCGGCCGCCCTGAGCCCCCGCCACCCGTTCCGCCGTCGCACAGGCCCCCTCGCCGCCCTTCATCCAGTGGTCGGCGGCGGCGAGGGCCGCGAGGTCGGCCGCCGCCTCCGCCTGATGCCGGATCACAACGGCCTGCCCCAAGGCGAGTACGGCCCCGAACACGGCGCACAGCGCGGCAATCGCACCGACGGCCCAGACAGTCGCGGAGCCTCTGTCCGAACGAATCGAACGGCCCGAGCGGACCAACCGAACCGAACGGGCCGACCGAACCGAACGGGCCGACTGGACCGAGTGGGCCAGGCGGGTCAGGCGGGTCAGGCGGGCTGACTGGACCGAGCGGGTAAGGCAGCCCGAGCGATCTGGGCGATGTGGGCGAACCGAGCACCCGCCCCGCTGCCGCCGCCCGAGCAACGAGAACGCGCTCACCCGGCCCCCACCCCCTCCGTCCCAGCCGCCCCGACCGTCTCCTCCGCCAGCGCCACGGCCGCATGGCTGAGATCGAGTCCCAGCGCGTCGGGCCCCGGCGCCGGGGCCGAGACCACGACCCGTACGAAGTCGCCCTCGCGGCCCACGCTCACCGCGGCCCCGTCCGGCGCCGTCGCCCGGGCCGCCGCCACGACCGCGGCCGACGGGTCCTGCCGGGCCGGGGGGGGCGGCGCGGCCCCGGGGGGGGGGGCGCCCGGGGGGT
>NZ_JBEOYO010000080.1:0-34152 GCF_040297125.1 Streptomyces sp. NPDC001868
CGTCTCCGCAGCCCACGCCTTCTGCACCCTCCAGCGCATCACCCGGTCCCCAAAAGAGACGGCGTCGGCCTGAGCCTCTACAAGGTCGCCCGCGAACTTCAGCTACTCCTCGCGGTCTGGACCGGCGCCTGCCCCACCTGTCACCGCGACATGCCACAACCGATACCGACCTGACCAAGCACTACTAGGCGGTGCCCCGGCGCTCACGCCACTGCCGGACGATCTCTTCCACGTCGTACGGCTTCAGACCCAGCGGCGGTCCCGGTGGCGGTCGGAACATCATTTCGCTGATCTTGGCGTTGATATCGGTCACGATCTTGCGGACGACGCGTTCGGAAGGAGCCTCGGCGGCGGTCGCGAGCGCGTCCTCCGCCTCCTTGCGCAGGGCCAGTGTCGGTGGCAGGACGGACATGCCCTCACGGGCCATCTTCCGCTTGATCCACCAGAGTTCGTCGTACGTCGTGTCGTCGTCGCGCAGCGGTCGGCCCACGCCGGGGAGGGCCTTGAAGTCGCCGCGCGCCTCCGCGTCGCGGATCTGTTTGTCGACGAAGGACTCGAAGCTGACACCGGGGGGCTTTCGCTCGGTCATGCCTCCATTGTGCCGGAGCCCGCACAACAGGACGATCCGGCGAATTATCATGCGGCGGCGGCGCCTCAAACGCGCCGTGCGCAGCGACAATTGGAGTTTGACCCGTTAGGAGCGGTACGTGCTCGAACTCACCATGGCCTCGGTCTCCGAGGCGGACGCCGGGGCGACGGCCGGCATGCTGATGGCCGACGCGCCCAGCGAGCCGGGCGGCGTGCTCCGGGTGGGCCGCGATCGGGCGGTGTGCCGGCTCGCGACACCGGACGACTGGCTCTTCGTCTCCCGGGTGCATCTGGAGTTCCTGTGCGCCCCGGACGGGAGCTGGCAGGTCACCTGGCTGCGCGGCTCGCACGCCGACCCCTCCTCCGAGGTGCGGCTGACCCTGCTCGGCCACCAGCCCTCGCCGCTCCCGTACGGCGGCACGGCGAAGCTCCCGCACGGCAGCTCCGGCGAACTCGTCATCTACGACCGCACGGGCCCCCGCAGCGTCAACGTGGGCTTCTACCACGAGGCCTGACGGGGCCCGCCCCCGACCACGGCGGGTCAGTCCAGCACCCGGGCCAGCGCGAAGCCGTCGTACCCCTTGGTGCCCACCGTCTGGATCGCCGTGCCGCTCAACTTCGGGTGCGCGGCGATGAGTTCGATGGCGGCCCGGGTGCCGCGGACGTCCGGCTCGGTGCTGCCGGCGTCGGCGACCCGGCCGCCGCGTACGACGTTGTCGACGACGATGACGCTGCCGGCCCGGGTGAGCCGCAGGGCCCACTCCACGTAGTGCGGGTTGTTGGCCTTGTCCGCGTCGACGAAGACCAGGTCGAACGGCTCGGGGTTCTCGTCGGTCAGCTTGGGCAGCGACTCCAGGGCGGGGCCGACGCGTACCTCGACGAGCCCGTCGAGTCCGGCGCGGGCGATGTTGCGGCAGGCGACCTCCGCGTGCCGGGCGCTGTACTCCAGGGAGATCAGCCGGCCGTCGGCGGGCAGCGCCCGGGCCAGCCAGATGGTGCTGTAGCCGCCGAGGGTGCCGATCTCCAGGATGCGGCGGGCGCCCTGGATCTGGGCGAGGAGATGCAGGAACTTGCCCTGGTTGGCGGCGACGTCGATGGCCGGGAGCCCGGCCGCCTCGTTGTCGCGCAGCGCCGCCTCCAGGGCCTCGTCGTTCGGGGCGAGCTGGGTGGTGAAGTAGGCGTCGACGTCGTCCCAGGTCCGCGACTCGCTCATGAAGCTGTGCCTCCCGCGCCTTTCAGGCGATTACTTAGAACGGCTAAGTAGGTGCGCTAATGAATATAGGCGCGGGGTGGGCGTTCTGTCAGCGGTTCCGGGGTGTGTCTCAGTCGTTCGGCGCGGACTTCGGATCCGCCGACGGCGCCGGCGCGGGCACACCGTGCGGGTGGGCGCCCGGCGGATAGGTGCCTGATACCCCCGGCGGATAGGCGCCCGGTGCCCCCGGCGGATAGCCGCCTGGCGCCCCCGGCGCATAGGCGCCCGGTGCCCCCGGCGGGTAGTAGCCGCCCGGCGGTGTGAGGGCCGCGCCCGGCGGTGGCACCGGCGGCAGTTGCTGCTTCGCGTTGCGCCTGAGCACGATCGCGACGGCCACCGCCTTGATCGCCAGCGCGGCCATGCCGAAGCCGAACCACACCAGCCACTCGGGCATGCCCCACAGGGTCTGCATCTCGTCCACGTAGATGACCTTTCGATAGGTGTCGTCGGCCGCGGTCCGCCGCAGCGTGTGGTCGCCGGAGATCCGCTCCGGCCGCGGGAAGCTCTGCTCGACGGCGGTGAGGAAGTCCGTACCGCCCCCGGTGAGGTCGCCGAGCGGGCCGTCGGGCGAGCCGAGGCGGCCCGCGAACGTCACCTCGGGCTCCTCCCCGCCGATCGCCGAGCCCGGCTCCATCCGGTGCGCGGCGAGGACGTACAGGTCGAGGGCCTGCGGGGTGGTGGCGAGCCGGGACAGCCGCATCGGGTAGACCGGCTCGGCACTGGCGAAGGTGAGGTGGAGCGGGTCGAGGGTGCCGGAGAGCGGCAGGCCGGAGGCGGTGTCCTCCGGCGCCAGCCGGATCGCCACGTACTCCCACTTCCGCTCGACGTACGGCTCCAGTGCCGCGTCCAGCCGGTCCGGGAGCGTGAAGCCGTTCTCGTCGAGCCAGTCGCCGAGGGCGCCGGAGTCGGTGGCGGTCAGCCGGGCCACGTCGAACGGGCCGAGCCGCTCACGGCCGACGACGTCCACCGAGGACCGGGGGCCCCCGGGCGCGGCGTCGCCCGCCATGCCGTCGCTCTCGAACAGGTCGAACGGCCAGTCGTGCGAGCGGGGCCAGTAGTACTCGCGCTTCTCGTACGTGGGCGCGGTCTCCTCGACGAGCCGGTCGAAGACGGCCGCGTCGCCCAGCCTCACCGTCGCCCGGTTCGGCACCGGCATGATCCAGGCGGCCGTACGGGCGTCACCGGAGACCGTCAGGCTCATCACGATCTGTTCCTCGCGGCCGTCCCAGCGCACGACGGACCTCTCGCGGCTCACGGACACGCTCCGCTCGCCGTCCGGCACCATCGCGCCGCAGCCGCAGGCGTACGCCGGTGCCACGAGCGAGGCCAGCTGAAGCCCCAGCAGCGCGAGGACGACCACCAGCAGCCGCCCGCGCGCCCCGCGCCCCTTGTGCGCCCATTCCGCGGGACGCGCGCGCCCCCGTACAGAACCCTTCATCCCCCGTGCCCTCCCACTGCCCCGCTGACGTGCCGCCTTGCTCCGGGCCATGCTCCCAGGTGTTTGTCAGTGGCCTGTCACAAAGCCGCCCATGATGTGCATCCGTGACCCGCGTCGCGCCCTTGAGCGTGCGGGCAACCTTCCGCGCACTATCGTCATCCGGACAAAACAGGGGCGACTCTCAGGTGAAGAGGGGGTTGCCCGCGTCTCACAACCGGGACGGTGCGAGCCTTCTCGGTGGGACGTGAACGGGGCGGGAGGACGGCAGCGCGTGGCGACGGAGCAGAGCAGACCGGGCGGTGCCGCCGGAGCGGGCTTGACGGTGGCACGGCTGGGGAAGCTGAGAGTCTTGCTCTGGCTGGTCGCCGCGATCCTTGCGGTGCGGCAGATCGCCCTCGTGCTCGGCACGCCCAAGGGCGAGCGGCTGACGGATCTGGAGACCTGGGTCGGGCCCAGCGGAGTCCTGCATGTGAACGGCTCGCTGTACGACTCGACGCGGTTCACGGGCACCCCGTTCGGCGGCCTCGTCCTCAAGCCCCTCACCCGAACGGCCGAACAGGCGCTCGGCTGGGGCTGGACCTTCGGCACCCTCCTGCTGGTCGTCGCCCTCGGCCTGGTCGCCGCCCGCGCTCTGCCCCAGCCCGTCACCCGCCGGACGGCCCTGCTCGCGGCCCCCGTCGCGGTCACCCTGCTGATGCTGTCGCTGCCGGTGCGCAACACGCTGTACCTGGGCCAGACCAGCATCATCCCCGTCCTGCTCGTCCTCGCGGGCTGCTTCGCGGTGCGGGGCGAGCGGACCAGCGGCGCGTTCATAGGGCTCGCCGCGGCCTTCCAGCCGACCGTGCTGCTCTTCGTGCCGCTGCTGTGGTTCACCGGCCGCAAGCGGGCCGCCGCGAGCACCGGGATCACCTTCGCCTCGGCCACCGCGCTGGCCTGGGCCGCGATGCCGCACGACTCGTTCACCTACTGGGTGCACCACCTCGCCGGCGTCGGCCTCGGCGGCCGGGCGGACGACCTCGCCAACCAGTCCCTGCACGGCGCGCTGCTCCGCCTCGGCCTGGAAGGTCCGCTGGAGATCGTCGTCTTCTTCGCGCTGGCCGCCGCCGTCTCCGTACTCGGCATGCGGCGGGCCATCCACTACGCCCGCGACGGACAGCTGCTGCTCGCGGTCGCCCTCACCGGCTGTGTCGTCGTCGCCGTCTCGCCGACGTCCTGGAAGCACCAGCTGCTGTGGGTGCTGCTCGCGGTGGTCGGCCGGGTCGGCAAGAAGGCCTCGTCGCGGTATGTGTGGCCGGTCGCCGTCGTCCTGGTGATGACGCTGCCCGCGAAGATGATGGTGCCGAACGTGGGCGTCCTGCACCCCCTGCGTGACAACGTGGTCCTGCTGGCCGCGCTCGCCGCCGCGCTCGTCGTGCCGTTCCTGTCCCGCACCTCCGAGTACTACCGGGCGCCGATCCCCACCGAGTACGCCCCGAAGGCCGGGACCCGCTTCAGCTGGGCCCCGCTGCTGCGCCGGGTGGCCACCCGCCCGAACCTGCTCCTCGAACTGCTCCTGATCCGCGTCACCTACGCCGCCTACCAGCGCACCCGCCTGGAGGCCACCGGCAGCCGGGCCGCCGCCGAGGACCACGCCGGGCAGATCCTGGCCGTCGAGAAGGCCCTGTTCCTCGACATCGAGCACTGGGTCAACCACACGGTGGTCGGGATCGGCTGGCTGCGGAGCTTCTTCGACTTCTACTACACGTCGTTCCACTTCGTGGTCCCGCTGACCGTCCTCGGCGTCCTCTACTGGCGCCGCCCCGCCGACTACCGCTGGGCCCGCACGGCGATCGGCTTCACCACGGTCCTCGCGCTGATCGGCTTCTTCTTCTACCCGCTGGCCCCGCCGCGCCTGATGCCCGGCCTCGGCATCATCGACACCATCCACGGCGTCCAGGACTTCTCCAAGCCGGACTACGGCAAACTCACCGAACTCGCCAACCAGTACGCGGCGATGCCGTCCCTCCACTTCGGCTGGTCCCTGTGGTGCGGCCTCACGATCGCGATCGTCGCCCCCAGGGTGTGGATGAAGGTGCTGGGCCTGATGCACCCCTTCTTCACGGTCCTGGCGATCGTGGCGACCGGCAACCACTGGGTCCTCGACGCGGTCGGCGGCGCGGCGGTGGTGGGCGCGGGCTTCGGCCTGACGTACCTCCTGACAGGGCCCCGCACCACCGCGCCCCGAAAGGGGCGCGGGGAACTGCGCGAGCAACCGGAGACGACGGACAGACTCGCGACGGCCGTCCGGCGCGACGGTGGAGGAGACGACGGAGGCAGGGGCGGGGCGTAGGAGTAGAGCCCCTGCCTCCAGCAGGACGGGCCGACGGCGCCGGGAGGCCGTCGGCCCGAGTGCGAAGGGGCGGTGCCCGGCTCAGACCGTGGTCACCTGGAGGTGCTTCACCCCGTTGATCCAGGCGGAGCGCAACCGGCTGGGTTCGCCGGCGAGGCGGAGGCCCGGCATCGCGTCGGCGATCGCGTTGAAGATCAGGTCGATCTCCAGGACGGCCAGGGACTTGCCGAGGCAGAAGTGCGGGCCTCCGCCGCCGAAGCCGAGGTGGGGGTTGGGGTCGCGGGTGATGTCGAAGGTGTCGGGGTTGTCGAAGACCTCCGGGTCGTGGTTGGCGGAGGCGTAGAAGATGCCGACGCGGTCGCCCTTCCTGATCTGCTTGCCGCCGAGTTCGACGTCCTGGGTGGCGGTGCGCTGGAAGGAGTTGACCGGGGCGGCCCAGCGGACGATCTCCTCGGCCGTCGTCGCGGGGCGCTCACGCTTGTAGAGCTCCCACTGGTCGGGGTGGGTGAGGAAGGCGTGCATGCCGTGGGTGATGGCGTTGCGGGTCGTCTCGTTGCCCGCGACCGCCAGCATCAGCACGAAGAAGCCGAACTCATCGGAGGCGAGGTTCCCCTCGTCCTCAGCGGCCACCAGCGTGGTGACGATGTCCTTCGCCGGGCACTGCTTGCGGTCGGCGGCCATGTTCATGGCGTACGCGATGAGTTCCATCGCCGACTGCTGGCCGACCTCCTCGGTGATGGCGTACTCCGGGTCGTCGTACGAGATCATCCGGTTCGACCACTCGAAGATCCGGATGCGGTCCTCCTGCGGGATGCCGATCAGCTCGGCGATGGCCTGCAGGGGGAGTTCGCAGGCGACCTCGGTGACGAAGTCGAAGGGGCCGGGGTGGGCGACGGCCTCCCGGGCGATGTTCAGGGCGCGGTGGCGCAGGTTGTCCTCCAGCGCGCGGATCGCCCTCGGCGTGAAGACGCGCTGCACGATCTGGCGGACCCGGGTGTGCTCCGGCGGGTCCATGTTCAGCAGGATCAGCCGCTGGGCGTCGATCGCGTCGCGCTCGATGTGCTCGTTGAAACGGATGATCGCGGTGTTGACCGTCGAGGAGAACAACTCCGGGTGCGTGGAGACGTACTTGACGTCCGCGTGCCGGGTGACGGCCCAGTAGCCCTCGTCCGCGAAGCCCGCGATGCCCGGCGCCTGCGGGATCCAGTGGACCGGTTCCGTGCGGCGCAGTTCGGCGAACTCCGGGAGGGGGACACGGTGGTGCAGCAGGTCGGGGTCGGTGAAGTCGAACCCGTCGGGCAGCGCTGGACAGGGCATCGGCGACTCCTGACGGAGCATCAGATACAGGGATTTGCGGTGACCGTAGTAACGGGTTCTAGAACAAGCAAGGGGTACGGGCCCTTCGGTCGACTTTCAATTGCCGCACGCCCCTTGCGGTCCCGGAGCCGGGCTCAGCAGACTGCTGGAGAGAACTAGAACGCGTACTAGTTCTGCGTGGCGGGCCGGGCCGGGACGCCCCGCGCCGCGCGGGTAACCGTTGAGAGGATTCCCCATGGCCGCGGAACCCGTGATCGTCGAAGCCGTACGCACCCCCATCGGCAGGCGCGGCGGCGCGCTCGCCAACCTGCACCCCGCCTACCTCCTGGGCGAGACCTACCGTGAACTCCTCGGCCGCACCGGCATCCCCGCCGACTGCGTCGAGCAGATCGTCGGCGGCACGGTGACCCACGCCGGCGAACAGTCCATGAACCCCGCGCGCACGGCCTGGCTGACCATGGGCCTGCCGTACGAGACGGCCGCGACGACCGTCGACTGTCAGTGCGGCTCCTCGCAGCAGGCGTCGCACATGGTGGCCAACATGGTCGCGGCCGGTGTCATCGACGTCGGGATCAGCTGCGGCGTCGAGGCCATGTCCCGGGTGCCGCTCGGGTCGGGGTCCAAGCACGGGCCCGGGAAGCCGTTCCCGGAGGAGTGGAACGTCGATCTGCCCAACCAGTTCGAGGCGGCGGAACGGATCGCCCGGCACCGGGGACTGACGCGGGAGAACGTGGACGCGCTGGGGCTGGTCTCCCAGGAGCGGGCCGCCGCCGCGTGGGCCGAGGAGCGGTTCAAGAAGGAGACGTTCGCCGTCCAGGTGCCGACGACCGAGGCCGAACAGGGCGCCGGGCAGGGCATGTGGCGGCTCGTCGACCACGACGAGGGGCTGCGGGACACGTCGATGGAGGCGCTGGCCCGGCTGAAGCCGATCATGCCGACGGCCGTCCACACGGCGGGCAACTCGTCCCAGATCAGCGACGGCGCGGCGGCCATCATGTGGGCGTCGAAGCGGATGGCCCGCGCGCTGAAGCTGCGGCCCCGGGCGCGGATCGTCGCCCAGGCGCTGGTGGGCTCCGACCCGCACTTCCACCTCGACGGGCCGATCGACGCCACCAAGGCGGTGCTGGGCAAGGCCGGGATGTCGTTGAAGGACATCGACCTGGTCGAGATCAACGAGGCCTTCGCGTCGGTGGTGCTGAGCTGGGCGCAGGTCTTCGACCAGGACCTGGCGAAGGTCAACGTCAACGGTGGCGCCATCGCGCTCGGGCATCCGGTGGGGGCGACGGGCGCGCGGCTCATCACGACCGCGCTGCACGAACTGGAGCGGACCGACAAGGAGTTCGCGCTGGTGACGATGTGCGCGGGCGGCGGACTGGCGACCGGGACGATCATCCAGCGGCTGTGACGCGGCGGGCACGGCGGGCGGCGCGCTGTCTCGTGGGGGGTTCGTCCGCGGGTCGGTGGGGGCTGGTCGCGCGGTTCCCCGCGCCCCTGGACGGCCCCCGAGGGCCGCCCCGGAAGTGGAAGCGGATAGTGGCCCTGCTGGTCGTCCCCCGGCCAGCAGGGCCTTCCCCCGTGGCGGCCGGTCGTGCCGCCTCTTTCCCCCGTGGCGGCGTGTTCCCCCGTGCCGCCTCTTCCCCCGTGAGCGGCAGGTCCCCCGTGGCCGTGCCGCTCGATCCCCCGTCGTGCGGGCGGCAGGTCCCCCGTGCCGCCCACACCACCGATCTCACCGGGTCGCGCATTGTTTGGCAGGGGTGTCGAGCCTGCCAAACAATGGCCGGACGCGATCTCTCCGCTTAGGTGGCCGGATGCGTACGTTGGTTGTCCGGGAATGGTGCGGGTGTGGTGGGAGGGGAACAGCGCGGTGGCGGGTCGTCGTGAGGTGCCGGTCGATCCGGGGGCCGGGCCGGTGCAGCGGTTCGCGTTCGAGTTGCGGAAACTGCGGACCGAGGCGGGCGGTCTCACCTACCGGGTGATGGCCGGGCAGGCGGGCTACTCGATCACCACCCTCTCCCAGGCGGCCGGCGGCGAGCAGCTGCCCACACTGCCGGTGGCGCTGGCCTTCGTACGGGCCTGCGGGGGAGACCCGGACGAGTGGGAGGTCCGGTGGCGGCGGGCGGTCGAGGAGGCCGCCGCGTTCGACCCGGCGGACGACGGGGCGGGCGGCACGGAGCCGCCGTACCGGGGGCTGGCCCGGTTCGAGACCGACGACAGCGGGCTCTTCTTCGGCCGTGACCGGCTCACCGCCGAGCTCGTCGGGCTGCTGCGCCGCCGACGGTTCGCGGCGGTCTTCGGCCCGTCGGGGATCGGCAAGTCCTCCCTGCTGCGCGCCGGTCTGATACCCGTCCTCCAGGAACCGGGGGAACCGGGGAAGGAGGGGGAGCGCGGCCCGCGGTTGTCCGGGATCCGGATCCTGACGCCCGGCGATCAGCTGGCCCGCACCCATGAGCTGCTGCGCGAGGCGAGCGGCTCCGGCGGCGACGGGGACACGCTCGTGGTCGTCGACCAGTTCGAGGAGGTCTTCACCCTCTGCCACGACGCGGCCGAACGCGCCCGGTTCATCGACCTGTTGCTGACCGCGCGCGAGCCGGAGAGCGGACTGCGGGTGCTGTTGGCGGTGCGGGCGGACTTCTACGGCCGGTGCGCCGAGCACCGCGAGCTGGCCGGCGCGCTCGGGGACGCCAATCTGCTGGCCGGGCCGATGAGTCCGGCGGAGCTGCGGGAGGTCGTCGTCAAACCGGCCGCCGCCGCCGGACTGACCGTGGAGCGGGCGCTGACCACCCGGCTGGTCGACGAGATCACCGACGCGCCCGGCGGGCTGCCGCTGCTGTCGCACGTCCTGCTGGAGACCTGGCGGCGCCGCCGGGGCAAGACACTGACCCTCGCCGGGTACGAGGCGGCCGGCGGCCTGGACGGGGCGATCGCCAAGACCGCCGAGGACATGTACGGCCGGTTCACCGAGGGCGAGGCGGCCACGGCCCGCCGGGTGCTGCTGCGGCTGATCTCCCCCGGCGACGGCACCCCCGACACCCGCCGGCCCGCCGACCGGGCCGAGCTGGAGACCACGGGCACCGGACGGGCGGAGGTCGCCCAGGTCCTGGAGGCCCTCACCCGGGCCCGGCTGCTCACCCTCGACGGCCCGACCGTCGAGGTCGCTCACGAGGCGCTCCTCACCGCCTGGCCCCGGCTGCGCGGCTGGATCGAGGAGGACCGCGACCGGCTGCGCGCACACCGGCAGCTGACCGAGGCGGCGCGCGCCTGGGAGGAGCTGGGCCGCGACGAGGGCGCGCTGTACCGGGGGAGCCGGCTCGTCACGGCGCGGGAGTACTTCGGCGGGCCGCGCCACACCGACGATCTGACCGACCAGGAGGCCGCCTTCCTCACGGCCGGCCTCACCGCCCTCGACGAGGAGGAACGCGCCGGCGCCCGGACCACCCGCCGGCTGCGGGTCCTCGTCACCTCCCTCGCCTGCCTCCTGGCCCTCGCGCTCACCGCGACCGCGGTCGCCTACTGGCAGCGCCAGAGCGCCGTGAACGCCCAACGCGTCGGACTGTCCCGCCAGTTGGCCGCCCAGTCCGCCGCCCTGCTGGACAGCGACACCGATCTGGCCTCGCTGCTGGCCATCAAGGCGTACCGCACGAGCCCCACCCGCGAGGCCACCCGGAGCCTGTACGCCGCCGCGGCCGTCCCCCTGGAACGCCGGCTGACCGGGCACACCGAAACCGTGTCCGCCCTGGTCTACAGCGCCGACGGGAAGACCCTCGCCTCCGCCGGCTACGACGGCACGGTACGGCTGTGGGACACGGCGACGGGACGGACCCGGACCGTGCTCACCGGCCCGAAGAACGCGGACGGCCCCGACCTCGTCCGCACCGTCACCTTCTCCCCGGACGGCAGGACCCTCGCCACCAGCCACGGCGACGACGCGCGCCTGTGGGACCTGGACACCGGGCGGGTCCGGGCGACGGTCGCCGTGGACGGGCCCGACGACGACAACATGGCGGCGGTGGGCTACGACCGCCACGGCCGCGCCCTGGCCGTCGCCGAGGGCGGACAGGTACGGGACATGACCACCGGACGCGTCACGACCACGCTCAAGGGCCCCACCGGTCTGGAGATGGCGGTGGCCTTCAGCCCCGACGGACGCACCCTCGCCACCAGCACCCGGGACCACACCGCACAGCTGTGGGACCTGGACACCGGGAGAGTGCTGTCCACCCTCAAGAGCGGTACGGGCGTGGTCAGTTCCCTGGCGTTCGGCCCCGGCGGGAAAACCCTGGCCACGGGTACCGAGGACGGCACCGTCCATCTGTGGGACGTCGCCGACGGGAAGCAGCGGACCACCCTCACCAGCGCCAGCAGCCGTGTCGAGGCGATGGAGTTCAGCCCCGACGGGAAGACCCTGGCCGCCGGCAGCTACGACAGCACCGTACGCCTGTGGGACCTCGCCACCGGACGCGTCGACACCACCCTCACCGGCCACACCAGCCCCGTGATGTCGGTGGCGTTCAGCCCCGACGGGAACGAACTGGCTACGGGCGACGAGGCCGACAGCTCCGGCGGCGGCGACGTCGGGGTCCGGCTGTGGAACGTGGGCGCGAACCGCCCCCGCGCCACGGTGGCCGTCCCCGGGGGGCGCCTGGAGTCCGTGGCGTTCGGCCCCGACGGCGACACCCTCGTCACCGGCAGCGTCCGCTCGACCGCCGAGATCGAGGACATCACCAGCACGGTACGGCTGTGGGACATGGCCACCCGCCGCTCGCGAGCCGTGCTCGACGAGAAGCCGACCCTGGTGGGGCCGGTCCTCTTCAGCCCCGATGGCAGGACACTCGCCTCACCGACGACATCGAGACGCAGTTGTGGGACGTTCGCACCCGCCGGCCGCGGATCACTCTCGCGGACCGGTTCGTCAACGGGATGGCGTTCAGCCCCGACGGCCGCACGCTGGTGACGGTCGGCGAGGGCCTGGTGCTGTGGGACACCGGGACCGGGCGGCCCCGCGTCGAACTGCGCAGGGTCGGGGACGGCTCGCAGCCGGTGTTCAGCCCCCAGGGCGATGTCTTCGCCACCACCGGAGGCCAGGCGGGGGAGATCCGGCTGCGGGACGCCTCCACCGGCCGCGTCCGCGGCACGCTCACCGAACCCGCGGGCCGGGCCACGCCGAAGGGGGCCGAGGACGACCCCGTCCGGATGTTCCGGCAGGTGGAGTCGATGGCGTTCAGCCCGGACGGCCGCGTGCTCGCCTCCGCCGAGAGCGACGGCATGGTGCGGCTGTGGAACACCGCCACGGGGGAACTCGACGCCACCCTGACCGTGAGTCTCTCGGAGGGCGGCGTGCGGGTGGCTTTCAGCCCGGACGGCCGCACGCTGGCCACCAGCGGCGGGGGCACGGTACGGCTGTGGGACACCGGCACGCGCTACGCCCGCGTGACGTTGCCGGTCGCGGGGGCCCGGCAGCTGGCCTTCAGCCCCGACGGCCGCACCCTCGTCACCGGTGGCCACGACGATCGCCTCCGGCTCTGGGATGTGGACCTTCCCCGCCCGGACGAGGCGATCACCGGCATCTGCCGGGCCGTCCACCGGGATCTCACGCGTCAGGAGCGGGTGCTGTATCTGTCGGACGAGGGGGCGGACCGGGTGTGTTGATGCCGCGCGGCCGGGGGTGGGTGTCTGGGGTGCGTTGGCGGGTGCGGGTCCGGTGGGGGCTGGTCGCGCAGTTCCCCGCGCCCCTGAAAAGCAGGGGCTGCGCCCCGTGCTTTTCAACCCGCAGCCCCGTCGCTTTTCAACCCGCAGCCCCGTCGCCTTTCAGGCCGACAGCCCCGCCGTCTTTCAGGCCGGCGGGGCCGTGGTCTTTCAGGCCCGCAGGGGCCTGAAGCTTTTAGGGGCGCGGGGAACTGCGCGAGAAGCCCCACCGGGCCGCACTCGACAACGCACCCCAGACACCCCCCACCTCCCTCGATTCGGTCACTGCTGCGGTGGTCGGAGGGTCGTCAGGTCCGACGGGAGAAGTTCGGGGTGGTAGGACGCGAGACCCGCGCCGCCCAGCCACCAGCCCCGGTGGACGAGGGCCCGGCACAGGGACGGGGTGAGGCGGTCGAAGACGGTGGGGACCAGGGCGAGGTCGCGGCCGTCGTGGGCGCGGTGCTCGGGGAACGTCGCCCGCCAGCGGTGCAGCAGCGGGTCGGCGAACGCGAAGTCCGTGGAGAGCTGCACCAGGATGCCCCGGCGGGCACCGGGCGGCAGCTCACCGACGGGACCGAGTGCCGCACCGCGCCGGAAGCGTTCGACGGTGGCCCGGGTGCGGAGCGCGGTGCTCTGCCGGTAGAGGAGCGAGTTGGCTCTCGCCAGGTCCCGGATCACCGGGACGCGGCCGTACATGCCGGGGCGCAGCAGACCACCGGAATTCAGGGCGCACAGGAACGTATGGCGGTAGTTGTCGCTGTCCAGGGCCTCCAGGCCGGTGTTGTCGTAGATACCGCCGTCCAGGAGGGCGGGCCGGTGGGCGGCGCAGGGGAAGGGCGCGTCGTCGAGGACCACGGGCGGGAAGGCACCGGGGACGGCGGCCGACGCCGAGACCGCGCGGCTGAGGCGCAGGCCCGTGCCGGCCGTGCGGGCGAGGCCGATCGAGTAGTCGCCGTACACATCGCGTTCGAAGGTGAAGCGGACGCCGGTGGTCAGGTTGGCGGCGTTGACGATCCAGCGGACCTGCGGGTCGAGGTCCTCCAGCTCGGTCTGTCCGAGGAACCAGTCGTCGAGGCGGCGGGCCAGCAGGTCGGTGCGGGTGGTGGGACCGAGGGTGCGCCAGACGTCCCGCAGGAGGGCCCGTTTGAGGGAGTGGGCGGAGACCCGGTCGACGACGGGGGCGATGACGAGGTCGTCCACGGCCGCCGGGGTGAAGTCCCGCTCGCGCAGCGCGGGCCAGGCGGTGGCGAGGCAGGCGTTGGCTATCGAACCGCCGGACACGGAGGAGGAGTAGCGAAGACGGCGGAGCAGCCCGGTGTCGGCCAGCAGCCGGATGAAGCCCAGGGAGGAGAGCGTGGCGCGGAAGCCGCCGCCGGAGAGGGCGAGGGCGACCGGGGTGCCGTTTGCGGGCGGTGGTTCGGCCGGGCGGAGGGGGTCCCCGCAGGGGCGGACGGTCAGACCGGTGCCGAGGGCGGGGGAGTCCACGGCCCACGCCGGGTCACCGGGCGGGCCCGAGGCGGGGGCGGGCGTGGGGGCAGGTGGGGCGGGGCGGGTGAACGTGTCCTCCGTGTGCCGCGTGAAGGTGTCCTCCCCGTGCCGGGACTTGGTCATGGCCGGTCTCCGATCGTGATGACGAGCGCCTGGTCGGCGGGTCCTCGGACGTCGACCTCGAACGCACGGTCCGCGCCCAGTTCCGCCAGCACCTCCTCGGCGAAGGGGATGTGGTTGGTGAGATGGACGACGTACTCGTCCTCGGGGGCGCGGGACCCGACCAGCAGACGCAGGGTGTCCTCGCCGGGGTGGTGGTGGCGGACGCCGTCGGCCGAGATGACGTAATGGTCGGCCCGGATCCGCTCGAAGAAGTCGGGCTCCACGTTGCGGTCGCTGCCGTGGTGCGGGAGCTTCAGCAGGTCGAGGTGGAGCGGGGCGTCGTCGTCGAGCAGGTCGAGGGCGCGCAGCCCGGCGAGGACATGGTCGCCCCGGGCGTCACCGGTGAGCAGCGCGGTGCCGTCCTCGTGCCGCAGCAGCAGCACGATGCTGGAGAGGTTCTGCACCGAACTGTCCGCGTACGCCGCCGAGATGACCTCCGGATCACCGCGCCGCCTCGCCTTGCGCCACTTCTCCTCCAGCTCGGCCAGGGCGCCCTCGTCCGGGGCGACGACCGTGACGTCCAGATCGTGCAGGGTCGCCTCGGCACCCTCGGTGAGGGGGCTCCGGAAGGGGGCGTTGCCGTCCAGGTGCAGGGCGGCGGCCGCGTCGCGGATGTCCCGGCCCTGGTTGTAACTGGCGGTCACGGCCGCGTCGGAGGCGGCGGCGCGTTCGAGGAGCGGGTGGACGGAGGCGCTCAGGCCGGGGGCGCGGTGGTCGACCAGGTCCTCCACCGAGTTGAACCACAGGGCGTCCACGTCGTAGGGCAGCGCCTCCCCGTCCTGCTGGGCCTGCCGCATGTCCCGGAAGAGACGTACGAGACCGCCGGCGTGGTCGTCGTCGACATGGGAGAGGCAGACGACGTCGAGGTGGGGAGGGGAGCCGGAGGACGAGGGGCCGTCGTGCGCGGGGGTGTCAACACCTCGGCCCCGCTCCCGGCCTTGTCCTCCTTCCCGGCTCGCGCGGCCTCCGTTCCGGCCGGTGAGCTCGTGCAACCGGCCCTGGAGGGAGGCCCGGTAGACACCGGCGGGCCCGCCGTCGACGAGCATGACCCGCTCGTCGCGCGGGCGGCCCCGGGCGTCCTCCGCGTCCCAGCGGACCAGGAAGCAGTCGCCGTGGCGGGCGTCGAGGAAATCGAAGGTCAGCATGGTCGTCCGCCTCGCCGGGCCGGTCGGTCGGCCGTCACACGGACTGCATGGCACGCAGTACGTCGACGAGCCCATGGCCCTGGAAGTCGCGTTCACGGGCGAGGTCGGTCGCCGTCGCGCACAGGATCTCCTTCACGCGCTCGGGGCGGCCGAGCAACTCGCGGTAGCGGGCCAGCAGCATGGCCGCCGCCCCGCTGACATGGGCCGCCGCCTGGCTGGTGCCGTGCATGGCGGCGATGCCCTCGCCGGGGATCGGACCGTCGATGTCCTCCCCCGGCGCCACCAGGTCGGGCTTGGGCCGGCCGTCGCCGGTGGGGCCACGGCTGGAGAAGTAACTGACGCCGTGGCGGTGCGGATTGCTGCGGTGGGTGGAGCCGACGGTGATGACCGACTCCGCGTTGCCGGGATCGGAGATGCTGATGTCGTGGTAGCCGGTGCCCAGGGTGCGTACGGTCCCGGTGAACCCGGCGTTCCCGGCCGCCGTCACGACCACCACACCCGACCGGGTCAGCCGGTCGCACTCGACGCACACCGGTGTCCAGCCCGTGGAGTGGGTGGCGACGTCGTGCGGCACCGACAGACTGAGGTTGACCCCGGCGATGACGAACCGCCCGGCCTGCTCGTTGATGTGCCGGATCGCCTGGAGCGCGGTGACGATGGAGAACTCGTCGCCCTCACCGTCGTCGTTGAGCACCCGGAAGTCGTACAGCCGGATACGCGGACAGATCCCGCGGAACTCCAGCTCCGGCCACGACCCGCCGATGATGCCCGCGATGTGCGTGCCGTGCTGGTCGCCGGGCGGTACGTAGGGATCGGGCCGTCCCGGCGGGGGCGGGCCGGGGTCCGGGTCGTTCTCGACCGAGGGCAGGGCGGCCGACCAGTTCACCAGCCCGTTGACCAGAGCGTCGTCGGGGAGCTTCGCCCGTACGCAGGTGAAGTCGAAGGAGCGGGCGATGCGCGACTCCAGCCTCCGCGGCGGCGAGACGGTGGTGTCCCACTCGTGGAACGCGGAGTGCCGCGCGTCGATGCCGCTGTCGACCACCGCCCAGCCGATGGAGGCGCTGTCCACCGAGAACACCTGCTCGGCGGCGTCGGCCTTGATCGTGCGCCGGGACCGTACGACCGCGCGGGTCGCCCGGCGGTTCGTCGTCACGGAGACGATGGGGTACTTCAGCCGCCGGTCGACGACCTGGCCGACGGGGCTGTGGGCGCCCCGCACCGGGTACGTGTCCGGGACGGCGGCGGCCAGCATGCGGACGAGCGCGTCGGTCACGTCCTGTCCGTCCGGGCCGGCGTCCGCCACGACCCGCCGGAGCAGGTTCAGGAACCAGGTGAGCTGCCGGCCGCGTTCCTGCCGGCGCTGCATGTTGTCGTGGATCTCGCTGGTCGCCGGGGCCCGGATGTGCCCGTCCAGCGCCGCCTCGATCCCCTGCGCCCCGCTCTCGACGGCGAGTTCGTGCGCGACCCGCACCACCCCCGCGAGACTGGTCAACGGCAGTAACGCCGTCACCAACTCCTCCAGCGTCACCTGCGCCACCACGAAACTCCCGGCCGCCACGGGCCGGCACGCCTCCGTCAACCGCAGTCCCTGCAGCCGCTCCAACGCCCGCTCGACGCCGTACTCCTCACGGACGGCGAGGATCAGATCCTGCCGGTAGGGAGACGGGGGCGCAGGCGCTGGAGGTGGCGGTGGCGGTGGCGGTGGTGATGTCGCTGCTGGTGGCGGCGTGGCGAAGGCCAGCCACACGTCGAAGTGCACCGGACAACCGGTCGCCCAGAGAACGGGGACGGGCCCCTCCCCGTAGAACACGGCCAAGAGTTCCGCTCGGTCCATCACGGCTCCCGATGCGCGTGGCGTGGGAGGGACTCTCCCCATTCTCCGCCCCGGCCATGGGCACCGCATCCGGACGGGCTGTCAACTGGCCGAGGGCCAAGGGCCAAGGGCCGGGGGGCAAGGGCCAAGGGCCGGGGGACGGCGAAGGCGGCGGCCCCGGGGATCGGGGGCCGCCGCCTTCGGTCTGTGCCGGCCGGGCCGGATCAGTACCAGTGGGCCGGTATCAGTTGATCAGTACCGGTGAATCAGTACCAGTTGTTGGCCTGCCAGAAGTTCCACGCGCCACAGGGGCTGCCGTAGCGGTCCTTCATGTAGTCCACGCCCCACTTGATCTGGGTGGCGGCGTTGGTCTTCCAGTCGGAGCCGGCGGAGGACATCTTCGAGCCGGGGAGCGCCTGGACCAGACCGTAGGCACCGGAGGACGCGTTCGTCGCGTTGACGTCCCAGTCGCTCTCATGGTCGACGATGTGGGAGAAGCACTCGTACTGGGTCGGGTTCGCGATCATCTTCTTCGCGACCGCCTGGGCCTGAGAGGCCTCCGACGCGGCGGCCTGGGCGGGCGCGGCGGCGAACAGGGCACCGGTGGCGGCAGCGGCCAGGGTGACACCGGTGAGGGCCTTCTTCGGGGTGGCGATGCGGCGGAGAACGGAGATGGTCACGTGGAACCTTTTCTTCGGGGACAGGGCCGTCGCGGGCATGCCTTCACCACACGAGGTGGTGGGGGGCGTACGTCGGCGCCGAGGCCCGGGTGGGCTCGTCGGCGCCGTTGCGACTCATCCAGAGAAACAGCCGAGGCGGCCGTCCGCAATGACCCCTTTTGCTAGTTGTAGTCGTATTCGCCCCGAAGGCCCTCTCTGTGACGTGGCTCTCAATGCGCAGGTCAGCCCCGATAAGGTCGTGTGCATGTCACGTACTTCGATCTACGAGCCCGGTTCGTATGTGATGTGGGCCCTGTGGGGTGGTTCACGGCTCAGGTGACGGACGGTGTGCGGTGCCTGCCACGTGGGTCACCGGGTGGGCGGGGTGAATGTGACCGCGCTCTCGAAGGCGGCCCTCCGGGTGGCCCGGCGCAGTGCCTTCAGGACGGGGGCGCCGAGGGTGAGGGTCAGGACGACGGTGACGACCGCGCGCCCCAGGTCCCAGCCGAGGGACGTGGCCAGGCAGTACGCGACGAAACGGACCAGGTTGGTGGCCGGGTCCGCCGCCCCGTCGAAGGCGATGTCCGAGGCGAGCGTGTCGATGAAGGGCCAGCCGTAGAGGTTCATGACCGTGCCGTACGCGAAGGCGGCGACGAAGCCGTAGGCGGCGAGCAGGGCGAGTTCGCCGCGCCCCCGCAGACGGTGCGCGCCCGGCAGCAGTCCGGCGCCCATCGCGAACCATCCCATCGCCAGCATCTGGAACGGCATCCACGGCCCCACCCCGCCCGTGAGCAGCGCGGACGAGAACATCGTCACCGCGCCGAGCGTGAAACCGAAGCCGGGGCCGAGGACCCGCCCGCTCAGCACCATGAGGAAGAACATCGGCTCGATGCCGGCGGTCCCGGCCCCGATGGGGCGCAGCGCCGCGCCGGTCGCCGCGAGCACCCCGAGCATCGCCACCGCCTTCGCCCCGAGCCCGGCCTCGGAGAGCGTCGCGCCGACGACCCCGACCAGCAGCACGAGCAGCCCCGCGAACAGCCAGGGCGCGTCCTTCGCGTGCGCGGTCACCTGGGACCCGGGGTCCGCGAAGAAAGGCCAGCTGAAGGCCGCGGCGCCGATGAGGCTGACGAGGACGAGGGCGGCGACGGTACGGGGGGAGAGGGGGACGGGGCGGCTCACGGCTGCTCCCCGGGGGTGGGCGCGTCCTGCTCCGGCCGGTCCGGTGCCGCCGCCCGCAGAGCATGTCGTACCTGGGCCGTGGTCAGCCACTTCTGCGGCGCGAGGATCTTCGTCACCTGCGGGGCGAAGGACGGGGAGCCGACGACGACCTCGGGGGTCGGGCCGTCGGCGACGATCTCGCCGTCGGCGAGGATCAGGACGCGATGGGCCAGCTCGGCGGCCAGTTCCACGTCGTGGGTGGCCAGGACGATGGCGTGACCGTCGGCGGCGAGCGCGCGCAGCGTCCCGACCAGACGGGACTTGGCCGCGTAGTCGAGGCCCCGGGTCGGCTCGTCGAGGAGCAGCAGCGGGGGGCGGGCCGTGAGGACGACCGCGAGCGCGAGGGCCAGACGCTGGCCCTCCGACAGGTCGCGGGGGTGCGTGTCGTCCCCGATCGCCGGGAGCAGCTCGGAGACGAGCGCCCGGCAGGTGCCCGGCTCGGCCCCCGCGTCCCGGTCGGCCGCCGCGCACTCCGCCGCGACCGTGTCCGTGTACAGGAGGTCGCGGGGTTCCTGCGGTACAAGTCCCACGCGGCGTACGAGGTCCCTGGGCGCCGTGCGGTGCGGCGTCAGCCCGCCCACGCGCACCGAACCGGCCGCCGGTGCCACCAGGCCGACGAGGGCGGAGAGCAGCGTGGACTTGCCGGCGCCGTTGCGGCCCATGACGGCGATCGTCTCGCCGGGGGTGACGGTGAGGGTGACGTGGGTGAGGGCGTGGACTCGGCCGCGGTGGATGTGGAGGGCGTCGACTACCGCCGGGGTGGGGGGAATTGAGGGTGTGTCAGGGGCGGATGGTCTGGCTGGCTTGCGGTGGAGGAGGTGACGGAGGAGTGGGGGTTTCGGTGGCGGGGAGAGCTCGGGGGGTTCTGTTGTGTGCGGCGTGCGGGTGGTTCGTGGCTGGTCGCGCAGTTCCCCGCGCCCCTTTGGGGCGGGGGTGGCGTCCGGCGTTCGTGTCGCGAGGCGTTCCCGTAGTGGTCCCGATCGGCGGCGGGCGTCTCGGACCGTCAAGGGCAGGGGGGACCAGTCCGCCAGGCGGCCCAGGTCCACCACCGGTGGGTAGACCGGGGAGATCGCCATCATCTCGGCGGGGGTGCCCAGGGTCAGCGGAGCGCCGGGGGCCGGGAGGAGGGCTACCTGGTCGGCGTACTGGACGACGCGCTCCAGGCGGTGTTCGGCCATGAGGACGGTCGTGCCGAGGTCGTGCACGAGTCGTTGCAGTACGGCCAGGACCTCCTCGGCGGCGGCCGGGTCCAGGGCGGAGGTCGGCTCGTCGAGGACGAGTACGCGCGGATGCGGGGTGAGGACGGACCCGATGGCGACGCGCTGCTGCTGGCCGCCGGAGAGCGTGGCGATGGGACGGTCGCGGAGCCCGGCGAGGCCCAGTAGGTCGAGCGTCTCCTCCACCCGGCGCCGCATGACATCCGGCGCGATCCCCAACGACTCCATCCCGTAGGCGAGTTCGTCCTCGACGGTGTCCGTCACGAAGTGCGACAGCGGGTCCTGCCCCACCGTGCCCACCACGTCGGCGAGTTCACGCGGCTTGTGCGTACGGGTGTCCCGCCCGGCCACCGTGACCCGGCCGCGCAGGGTCCCGCCGGTGAAGTGCGGCACGAGCCCGCTCACCGCGCCGAGCACCGTCGACTTGCCGACGCCCGACGGGCCGACGAGCAGCACGAGTTCACCCTCCGGGACCTCGAAGTCGACGCCCTGGACGGTGGGTTCGGCCGCTCCGTCGTACGTCACGGAGACATCGTCGAAGCGGATCATGCAAGTTCCTCGGAGACATCGGAGAGAGGGGGCGGGGTGGGGACCACGAACGCCGGGAGCAGGCCCAGCAGGATCGCGGCGGCCGGCCGGAGAGGGAAGGAGGGCGAGGTGAGAGGGATGACGGTGGGATGCAGGGCGGCCGAGTCGTACGCGGCGGAGACGATCAGCAGCACGGCGACGGCGACGCCGGACCCGGCCACCAGCCACGCGCGCACGCCCCACACGTCCGGCCGGTAGCGGGTGCGCGGTGAGCGACGGCCGCCCAGCCGCAGGCCCGTGAGCGCGGCGGCCAGCCCGGTGAGCAGTACGGGCAGGCCGTAGGTGCCGCCCTCGGCGGTCAGTACGCCGTACGTTCCCGCGCAGACCCCGAGCAGCCCGCCGAGGGTGAGCGCGGCGGTCGTCCGGCGGACCCGGGCGGGGACCCGCGCCGTACGGCCGTAGCCGCGCGAGTCCATCGCGGCGGCGAGCGCGACCGATCGCTCCAACGCGCCCTCCAGCACCGGCAGTCCGACGTGCAGCAGCCCCCGTACGCCCCGGTCCGGCCGCCCGCGCAGCCGCCGGGCGGCCCGCAAGCGCTGGACGTCCGCGACCAGATGCGGGGCGAACGTCATCGCCACGACCACGGCGACGCCCGCCTCGTACAGGGCGCCGGGGAGCGACTTGAGCAGCCGCGCCGGGTTCGCGAGGGCGTTCGCGGAGCCGACACAGATCAGCAGGGTGGCCAGCCGCAGGCCGTCGTACAGCGCGAACAGAAACCCCTCCGCCGTGACCCGGCCACCCAGCCGGATCCCCTGCGACCAGTCGGGGAGCGGCACTTCGGGCAGCGTGAACAGGGTGTGCGTCCCCGGGATGGGCGACCCCAGCACGACCGCGAACCCCAGCCGCACGACCAGAACCACCAGCCCCAGCTTCACGAACGCGGCGTACGACCGGGCCCAGGGCGCGTCGGTCCGATGCGTCGCCACGACATACCCGGCGACCGCCACCAGCAGAGCGAGCAGCAGCGGGTTGGTCGTCCGCGACGCGGCGGCAGCCAGCCCGAGCGCCCAGATCCACCAGGCGAGGGGGTGCACACCGAAAGCCCTGGTCGCCCGGGCAGGGGGCAACTGTGGTGCGGGGCCGATTCCTCTCGCCGCTGTCACAACCGCGCGTCGCGGTGCTGCTGGGTCGGCTCCACCTGCCCTCTTGGCCGCGCGCGGATGCGCTGCAGGGTCGGGTCCATCTGCCCCTGTTGCCCCACAAACCGCGGGCAATCGTGCCGCTGGGGCGATGGGGGTCCCCCCGCTCGAGCGAAGTCGAGAGTGGGGGAGGGTGGGCTCGGCGGCACCTCGTACCGCCGAGCCGCGAAACCTCCCCCCGGCCGACCCCACCTCCGGGCGCCCCGTGAACCACCGCATGACGCCCTACCCCCGACGCCGCCGCGCCTGCCACACCCCGGCGGCCCCCAGCACGGCGACCACCCCGACCCCCACGAACAGCCCGACGGACGGCCCTTCCCCCTCGTCGCCGGAGGACGCGGCAGACGGCGAACTCGGAGCATCGGCGCTGGCGTCAGCAGTGGCGTCGTCCTCGGAACCCACCGCCTCCCCACACCCCTCCCTCGGATACCCCGAGATCGCACAGAGCAGCGCATTCGTGTCGTACCGAAGCGGCTTGGCCACAGAGGCCAACGCCTCCGCCGCGGTCGCGTCGCCCGGCACCCGCGCACACGCCGTACGCGCCGCCGGAGGCGTCTCACCACCTGGCGCGTCCGCCGCCGTACCGAAGTCGATGACCAGCGCGACCCGCTTCTCCCCGCCCCGCGCGTCCGTGTCCCCGCAGATCGCGGCGAAGTCGGCGGCCCCACGCGGCCGAACCGCGTCCCCGGAGTCCCGGCTGACCGCGAACCGGAACCCCCACACATCCCCGTCGGACGGCCGCGCGGTGGACGGCCCCTGCGTGGCATACGCCCAGGCGGAACCCTCCCGCTCCCAGAACGACCAGTACCGGTACGCGGCGGCATGGGCCTGCCCCACGCTCACGCACCCCAGCACGAGCAGCACGACACCGCTCAGCAGCAGCGACACACCACGCGGCCGGGGCGCCCGGGGCGCCCCCGGCCCGGCGGCCCTCCGCCGGCCGGTCACGCCTCCCGCCGCTTCCCACGGGCCCGCACCAGCACGAACCCGACGACGGCCGCGACGACGAGCCCGAGCCCGATCGCCGACCACGCGCCCGCGCCGAGACCGTCACCGTCCGCCTCCCCGGCGGCTGTGTCATCGACCGGCACGGAGGAGTAGTCGTCCACGTCACGCGCCGGACCGGTGTCCTTCAGCTGGGCCACGAGGTCGGCGCCGCCGAAGTCGCGCGGATCGCCGCCGGAGGCGTGTACGGCGAAGACGAGCTGGGCGTACGCGGCGGGCCCGGCCTTGGCCGCCCAGACGCCGTAGTTCTTCTCCAGCCAGGCGAGCGGCTTCCCGGTCGCGTCGTTGTCCCCGGCGGCGGCGAGCGCGACGACCGCGTCGGCGGTGTTGCCGTGGTCGGGCTGGTCCTCCGCACCGGCGAGGGCGGACTTCAGATAGCCGTCGGCGGCGAGGTCACCGGCCAGGTATACGGCGCCGTTGTGGGCCAGATCCTCCGGGGAGTCCCCCGGAACGCACTTCCCGCCGGACGCCGCCGCCTCCTTCCCTTCCTTCCCCGCCTCGGCCACGAACCCCTCACCCAGGACGCCGAGTACGGCGGCGGCCGTGGCGTCGGCGTTCGCGGCGAGACCGCCCTTCTTGTCGGGCTGATAGGCGAAGGCGCCCCCGTCCTTCTTCCCACCGTCCCCCTCCCCGTCGTCCCCATCCCCGTCGTCCCCGCAGGGGAGGGCGAGGGCGCGGAGGGCGTCGTAGGGCGACTTGCCGGCCTTCTCCTGCTTCTCGGGGGCCTCGCCCACGGCGGTCAGCGCGCCGATGACGACGGACGTCGAGTTCGCGTCGCTGGGCCCGCCGGCGGTGTAGCCCCAGCCGCCGTCCTTGTTCTGGTTGTCCTTCAGCCAGCCCACAGCCCGCCCGGCCTCGGCGTCCCGCCCGCCGACCGCTGCGAGCGCCTGCACCGCGGCGGCCGTGCTGTTGGTGTCGACGGCCGTCTTGGCGTCGCACTTCGCGGTGGCGTCGGCCCGGTACGCCGCGAACGCCCCGCTCGCACACTGCTGCCCCACGAGCCACTCCACGGCCCCGGCACCGGGCTTTTCTCCGACGGTGTCCAGTGCGAGCAGGGCGAGGGACTGCCGCCAGACGCCGTCGTAGGTGGGTTCGGTGGAGCCGTACAGACCGGTGGGGATCGCCTGCGACGGAGAGGCGGAGGGAGCGGCGTCGTCGGCGAAGGCAGCCGACGCGAAACCGGTACCGAGTCCGGTACCGAGCCCGGCTGTGACGGCCAGTACGGCGACTACCGCGGCGCTGCGGCGGACATTCATGATCGGCGGCTGCCTCTCCCTGACGGGGAGCCGGGCGCACGGCGAAGTACCGGGCGGCTCGGCTCCGTATTCCTCGACGGTGCCGTACACCGGCGGGCCGCCGGTGATGCGAGCCGGTCACAATTCCGTCCAGGGCAGTCCGACTCGCCGCCCCCTCAACGGGGCCGGCTCACGGTTGCGGGTCAGCGCCGGATTTGCACCGGCTTCCCCCCGTACGGTGTGATGACGACCTGGTCACTCTACCTGCCGGTAGCCAAAACCCTGAGGGCCGTCTGTGCGCCGGGACAGGGCGGGATAGGTTCGGGCCATGCCTACGGGGAGACTGCTCGCTTCAGGCCGCACGGCCGACGTGTACGAACTCCACCCCGACGAACCCTGGGTGCTGCGGCGCTACCGGGACGGCTGGGGTGACGCGGTCGCGGAGGCCGAGGTCATGGAGTACGTACGGGGGCACGGGTACCCAGTCCCGCGCGTGCGCTCGGCGACCCGTACGGACATGGTGCTGGAACGGCTGTCCGGCCCGACGCTGGTGGAGGCCTTCGCCACCGGCCTGCTGGACCCGGCACGGGTCGGCGCCATCCTGGCCCGCCTCCTGCACGACCTGCACACCCTCCCACCCCGCAGCCAGGTCCCGCCCACCGCCACCGCCACCCCCACCCCTCGCGTCCTTCACCTCGACCTGCACCCCGAGAACGTCATCCTCACGCCCCACGGCCCCCAGGTCATCGACTGGAACAACGCCGAGGAGGGGCCGCCCGGCCTCGACTGGGGTGTCTCCGCGATGATCCTCGCCCAAGTCGCCGTCGACACCACCGACTTCCGTGCCGAGATGGCCCGCGCCACCCTCGCCTCCCTCCTCGCCCACCAGCCCGACGGCCCCTCCGCCCTGACGGAGGAGGGCCTCGTCGAGGCGGCACGACGCCGGGCGGGCAACCCGACGATGACCGTGCGCGAAGTGGAACTCGTGGCAGCCGCCGAGGAGTTGATCCGCTCCCTCGCGGATCCGGGAGTGACGGCCCGAGGCGCGACGGCCCGAGGCGCGACGGCCGGAGGCACAGCGGTCTGAGGCGCGACGGCCGGGGGCACAGCGGTCTGAGACGCGACGGCTTGGGGCGCGACGGCTTGGGCTGCGACGGTCTGAGGTGCTACGGCCTCAAGGAGTGGCGGGCCTGTACCACCACCAGGTCACCGGCCCCGACAACCACCCCTCGCACTCACACCGCCACGTACGTCACCGGATCGCTCCCCGCCACCGCCTCCGCCCGGCCCAGCTTCACCAGGCGCCGCAGATGGGCCTCCGCCTCCGAGACCGCGATGTTGCGGGAGGAGAAGGGGATCTGGGGCCAGGGGCGGTTCCACTCCATGCGTTCGGCGAGTTGCCAGGGGGTGAGGGGGGTGGCGAGGAGGGTGAGCAGGCCGGTGAGGCGGGACTCGTGGTGGGCCAGCAACTCCCGTACGCGCGCGGCGGTGTCGGTGAACGCGTACTGATGGGCGGGGAGGACCTCGGCGGGGGCGAGACGGCCGACGCGTTCCAGGGAGTCGAGGTAGTCGCCGAGCGGGTCGGTGACGGTGTCGTCGTCCGGGTCCTCGTACAGGCCGATGTGCGGGCTGATCTCGGGGAGGAGGTGGTCGCCGGAGAACAGCCGCCCGTGGCCCGGGAGTTGGGAGGGGTGTGCCTCCTCCAGATGGAGGCAGACATGGCCGGGCGTGTGGCCCGGCGTCCAGATCGCGCGGACGCGGCGGCCGGGGAGGTCGAGGAGTTCGCCGGGGACGATCTCGCGGTCGGGGAGCGCGGGGGAGAAGCCGGGCAGGGCGCGGGGACGGCGAGGCGTACGGAGCGGTGCGAGGTGTTCCTCGGGGGCGCCCGCCGCCGTGAGCTTGTCCGTCATGTACGTGAACCAGCGGTCCGGGCCGGTCCCGCGCGTCCGCCGTACGATCGCCGTGTCCGCCGCGTGCATCGCGATCCACGCCCCGGACGCCTCGCGCACCGCGCCCGACAGGCCGTGGTGGTCGGGGTGGTGGTGTGTGATCACGACGCCGTGGATCTCCGCGATCGACGTACCGCAGGCGGTGAGGCCCGAGACGAGCGTGTCCCATGACGCCGGGTCGTCCCAGCCGGTGTCGACGAGGACCGGTCCCCGGTCGGTGTCGACGACGTGGACGAGGGTGTGGCCGAGTGGGTTGTCCGGGATGGGGACCTTGACGGACCGTACGCCGCCGCCGTGATCGGTCACGTGTGTCATGCGTTCCCCTGTCGTCGATACGCCGATCGCCGCGCTGCGGCCACTATAACTAGAACGGGTTCCAGGTGGCTTCCCCTTCGCCCCGAGGGGGTGCGTTGTCGGGTGCGGCTCCGGTGGGGCTTCTCGCGCAGTTCCCCGCGCCCCTGAAAAGCAGGGGCTGCGCCCCGTGCTTTTCGCCCCGCAGCCCCGCAGCCCCGTCGCCTTTCGGCCCGCAGGACCTGAATCCTTTAGGGACGCGGGGAACTGCGCGACCAGCCCCCACCCACCCGCAGCCGACCAACCACCCAAGTCGCCCCTCGGAGGCGAAGTCGCCCCGCCCCGTGGACTCCTCCCACTGGAACTGGTATCAGTTCCCTATCCAAATCTGATGGATCGTCAGAGAGCTCGCTGGAGAAGGGCCCCGGCCCCGGGAGGCAGTCGGCCATGACCGAACTCGTGGAACACGGACAGTTGTTCATCGGCGGGGAGTTGACCGACCCCCTGGGCACGGACGTCATCGAGGTCGTCTCGCCGCACACGGAAGAGGTCATCGGCCGCGTCCCGCACGCCTCGCGCGCGGACGTCGACCGCGCCGTGGCCGCCGCGCGCCACGCCTTCGACCACGGCCCCTGGCCCCGTATGACCCTCGACGAACGGATCACGATCGTCGCCCGGATCAAGGACGCCTTCGCCGTACGCCACGAGGAGTTCGCCCGGATCATCAGCTCCGAGAACGGCACCCCGTACACCTCCAGCGTGATGGTGCAGGCGCTCGCCTCGATGATGGTGTGGGACGCGGCGATCACGACGGCGCGCGGATTCACGTACGAGGAACCGAGGGACGGCGTACTCGGCAAGATCCTCGTCCGGCGCGAGCCCGTCGGGGTGGTCGCGGCGGTCGTCCCCTGGAACGTCCCGCAGTTCACCGCCGCCGCGAAGCTCGCCCCCGCGCTGCTCGCCGGCTGCCCGGCCATCCTGAAGGTGTCGCCCGAAACCCCCCTGGACGCCTATCTGTTGGCGGAGATAGCCGCCGAGGCCGGACTGCCCGAGGGCGTCCTGTCCGTCCTTCCCGCCGACCGCGAGGTCAGCGAGTACCTGGTCGGACACCCGGGCGTCGACAAGGTCTCCTTCACCGGCTCGGTCGCCGCCGGCAAACGTGTCATGGAGGTCGCCGCCCGCAATCTCACCCGCGTCACCCTGGAGTTGGGCGGCAAGTCGGCGGCCGTGATCCTGCCCGACGCGGACGCGCAGACCGCCGTCAACGGCATCGCCCCCTTCGCCTGGATGATCAACGGCCAGGCGTGTGTGGCCCAGACCCGCATCCTCGTCCCGCGCAGCCGCTACGACGAGTTCGCCGAGGCCTTCGCCGCCTACGCCTCCGCGCTGAAGATCGGCGACCCCCTCGACCCGGCCACCGAACTCGGCCCCCTCGTCGCCGCCCGCCAGCAGCGCCGCAGCCTCGACTACATACGGATCGGGCAGGAAGAGGGCGCCAAGATCCTCACCGGCGGTGGCCGCCCGGCCGGCCTGGAGCGCGGCTGGTACGTCGAACCCACCCTCTTCGGCGACGTCGACAACACCATGCGCATCGCCCGCGAGGAGATCTTCGGCCCGGTGATCTGCCTCCTCCCGTACGGCGACGAGGCCGAGGCCGTACGCATCGCCGACGACTCCGACTACGGCCTCAGCGGCAGCGTCTGGACCGCCGACACCGAACGCGGCATCGACGTCGCCCGCCGGGTCCGCACCGGCACCTACTCCGTCAACACCTTCAGTCTCGACATGCTCGGCCCCTTCGGCGGCTACAAGAACTCCGGCCTGGGCCGGGAGTTCGGCCCCGAGGGGTACGGCGAGTACCTGGAGCACAAGATGATCCACCTCCCGGCCGGATACGAGCCCCCGGCCGCCGCCGGGGAGGCGGGGGAGGCATAGCCATGGGCGACCGCTGGCACGTCGAGGTCGACCGCTCCCTCTGCATCGGCTCCGCCCAGTGCACCCACCTCGCCCCCGGCTCCTTCCGCCTCGACTCCGCCATGCAGTCCCACCCCGCCGACCCGGAGACCGACGCCAACGAAAGCGTCCTGAAGGCGGCGGAAGGCTGCCCGGTGGAAGCGATCGCGATCGCCCTGCTGGGCAGCGGGGAGCCGGTGTTCCCGCCGGAGGAGTAGGGGGTTTACGCTCTGCGCTCGGCACAGGGACGCCCGCCACGGGAATGCTCGGGAGAGCGACGACCGGGCGGGTGGCGAGCGGGAGAGCAGGGCGGGGAAACGTGCGGAAGTCCGAGGCCAGAGAGCTGATCAAGCAGGCGTACGCGGCCTGGGACGCCGAGGAGTGGCGGCGCGCCGCCGACCTCTACGAACAGGTGCTCGCCCATTTCCCGGACGAGAAGCCGAGCGCGGAGTGGTGGTACGACGCCGCGCTCGGCCACAAGTTCCTGCGCGACTGGGACAAGGCGTACGAACTCGGTGTCCAGGCCGCCGCCCGAGCGCCCCGGGGCGAGGGCGACCCCGCGTTCTGGAACCTCGGCATCGCGGCCACGATCCGCCGCGACTGGGCCACCGCCCGCGACGCCTGGGCCGGCTTCGGCCTCGAACTCCCGGACGGCGAGGGCGAGATCGACGGCGGCTTCGGCCATGCCTGTGTGCGTCTGGACACCGGCGGCGAACGCGAGGTGGTCTGGATCGAGCGGCTCTGCCCGACGCGCGGACGCGTGATGAACGTCCCCGTGACCGGCGGCCGCCGCTACGGCGAGATCGTCGTCCACGACGGCGAGCCCAACGGCGAACGCGTCGTCGACGGCACGGCCTTCCCCGTCTTCGACGAACTCCTCCTCTTCGAGCCGTCCGACCTGCCCACCTCCCGGGTGACGGTCGCGGCCGGCGACTCCGCCGACCTGGAGGCCCTGCTCGCCCTCTTCGCCGACCACGGCTTCGGCGCCGAACCGGCGAGCAGTCTGACCGTCCACTGCGCCTGCTGCAGCGAGGGCACCCTCCACAAGGAGCCCACCGGCCCCCACGAGGGCGCCCAGCGCGTCTCCCTGGCGGCCCCGGAGGACGAGGCCCGGCGACTGCTCGACCGGTGGGCGGGGGAGAAGGCGATCGGGCGCAGCTGGAGCGGGCTGGAGATCATGGGATAAAGGGTAAAAAATCCGCTTTGGGGGGTTGTGTTGCCGTATAGGTGTTCTATCGTGGAAATCGGCCTACGAGACGAGTGAGGGAGCCGACCGGAGTAGCCGACATGGGCGAGAGGTTGTATATCCGCCGATGCCGACGTCGACGGTCGGGCTGAGAGGCCGAAGGGTCGCACGACAGGGCCTGACGGTGACCCTCAGCACCTGCAGCCGGACAAGCGGTACCGGCGCGGGAAACCCGTCTCGTAGGTCCCTTTTTCATGCCCGTTTCGTTCTGTGCCCGTTTCTATGCCCGCTCGCCCTGGTCCGGGGCCGTGAGGTCGATCAGACGGCACACCGTCTCGATGTCGATCTTCACCTGGGCGATGGAGGCCCGGCCGGAGAGCCAGGTGATCAGGGCCGAGTGCCAGGTGTGCTCGATGACGCGGACGGCCGACAGCTGCTCCGGGGTCGGATGCTCCAGGCCCATCGCGTCGAGGATGATCGCCGTGGTCTGGTGGGAGACCTGGTCGACCTCGGGGCTGACGCTGCGGTCGGCGAAGGTGAGGGCGCGGACCATGGCGTCGGCGAGATGGGGCTCGCGCTGGAGGGCGCGGAACGCGCGCATCAGGGTCTCGGCGACGCGCTCGGCGGCCGTCTCGCCCGTCGGGGGCTTCTTGCGGAGCGTGCCGTGCATGTGCTCAAGCTGGGCCTGCATCGTGGCGACCAGCAGATGGATCTTGGAGGGGAAGTAGCGGTAGAGCGTCCCCAGGGCGACCTGGGAGGACTCGGCCACCTCACGCATCTGCACGGCGTCGAAACCGCCCCGGCTGGCCAGCTGGGCGCTCGCGTGCAGGATGCGGCGCCGACGGGCCTCCTGCCGCTCCGTGAGGGGCGGGGAGTCCGATCGCGCGGCGCCGGCATCCACCTTGGCCTCCAGCTTGGTCTCCACCTTGACTTCCGCGGGCATGGGTCTCGTTCCGTGCAGTCGTGACGGTCGGTGAGGGTATGCGATCAAATAGCATGCCAGGGCGTCCGCCGTGGCGTCGGCCGTGGCGTGAATCACCTGATCCACCTCTCACAGCGGTTCTACCAGCCGGTAGATTCAGAGCCTCTTGAACGATCAACTCTGAAACTTGTTCTAGATTACCGTCTCGTCGTAATCTCACGGGAAATCGCAGTGAGAAGGGGGCCAGGAGTGACCGCTGAGGCCAGTCAGGCGGGGTCCCGACGTGACCTCGCCGCGGACGGCGAGCGACCGCTCAACATCGCGCTCCTCACCTATAAAGGGAACCCGTTCTGCGGGGGCCAGGGTGTCTACGTACGGCATCTCTCGCGCGAGCTGGCCCGCCTCGGCCACCGGGTCGAGGTGATCGGCTCCCAGCCCTACCCCGTGCTCGACGAGGGCCACGACGACCGGCTCTCCCTCACCGAGCTGCCCAGCCTCGACCTCTACCGGCAGCCCGACCCCTTCCGCACCCCGAAGCGGGGCGAGTACCGCGACTGGATCGACGCCCTCGAAGTGGCGACGATGTGGACCGGCGGCTTCCCGGAACCACTGACCTTCTCCCTCCGCGCCCGCCGCCATCTGCGCGCCCGGCGCGGCGAGTTCGACGTCGTCCACGACAACCAGACGCTCGGATACGGGCTGTTGGGCGATGTCGGCGCGCCGCTCGTCACCACCGTCCACCACCCCATCACCGTCGACCGGCAGTTGGAGCTGGACGCGGCCGAGGGGTGGCAGCGGCGGATGTCCGTGCGCCGCTGGTACGCCTTCACCCGTATGCAGAAGCGGGTCGCCCGGCGGCTGCCGTCCGTGCTCACCGTCTCCGGCACCTCCCGTCAGGAGATCGTCGACCACCTCGGCGTACGGGACGACCGGATGCACGTCGTGCACATAGGCGCCGACACCGACCTCTTCTCGCCGAATCCGGCCGTGGCGCAGGTGCCGGGCCGCATCGTCACCACCTCCAGCGCGGACGTGCCGCTCAAGGGGCTCGTCTTCCTCGTCGAGGCGCTCGCCAAGGTGCGCGCCGAGCACCCCGGGGCCCATCTGGTCGTCGTCGGTAAGCGGCCCACCGAGGGGCCCGTCGCCCAGGCCGTCGAGCGGTACGGCCTCGAAGACGCCGTCGAGTTCGTCAAGGGCATCTCCGACGCCGAACTGGTCGACCTGGTGCGCTCGGCCGAGGTCGCCTGTGTGCCCTCGCTGTACGAGGGGTTCTCGCTGCCCGCCGCCGAGGCCATGGCCACCGGTACGCCGCTGGTCGCCACCACCGGCGGGGCCATACCGGAGGTCGCGGGACCCGACGGCGAGACCTGCCTCGCGGTGCCCCCGGGCGACCCCGGCGCCCTGGCCGCGGGGCTCAGCCGGCTCCTCGGCGACCCGGACCTCCGGCTGCGGCTCGGCCGCGCGGGACGCGAGCGGGTGCTCCAGCGGTTCACCTGGGCCCGCGCCGCCGAGGGCACGGTGGCCCACTACCGCGAGGCGATCGGCCGCACCGACCCCTCCACACCTACCTCTGCGGCCTCCACCAGCAACTATCTCGAAAGCAGGGCCACGTGCTGACCGTCGATTTCTCCCGGTTCCCGCTCGCCCCGGGGGACCGGGTCCTGGATCTCGGCTGTGGAGCGGGCCGGCACGCCTTCGAGTGCTACCGGCGTGGCGCCCAGGTCGTGGCCCTCGACCAGAACGGCGACGAGATCCGCGAGGTCGCCAAGTGGTTCGCGGCGATGAAGGAGGCGGGCGAGGCCCCCGAGGGCGCCACCGCGACGGCCATGGAGGGCGACGCCCTCGCGCTGCCCTTCCCCGACGAGTCCTTCGACGTCGTCATCATCTCCGAGGTGATGGAGCACATCCCCGACGACAAGGGCGTACTCGCCGAGATGGTCCGGGTGTTGAGGCCCGGCGGCCGGATAGCCATCACGGTCCCGCGCTACGGGCCCGAGAAGGTCTGCTGGGCGCTCTCCGACGCGTACCACGAGGTCGAGGGCGGCCACATCCGCATCTACAAGGCGGACGAACTGCTGGCGAAGATCCGCGAGGCGGGCCTCAAGCCGTACGGCACCCACCACGCGCACGCCCTGCACTCGCCGTACTGGTGGCTGAAGTGCGCGTTCGGCGTCGACAACGACAAGGCGCTGCCCGTGCGGGCGTACCACAAGCTGCTGGTCTGGGACATCATGAAGAAGCCGCTGGCCACCCGGGTCGCCGAGGAGGCGCTGAACCCGCTGATCGGCAAGAGCTTCGTCGCCTACGCGACCAAGCCGCATCTGCCCGTCGCCGCTGCCGCCTCTGCCGCCGCTGACTCGGTGGCCGCCAAGTGACCACTCCCCGGACAGAACACCTGGTCCTGCCCGGGGTCCTCACCGCGGAGGAGGCCGCCGCCACCGTGCGCGGCATCCTCGCGGTGCAGCGCGCGGACGGTGCCATCCCGTGGTTCCGGGGGCACCACCTCGACCCGTGGGACCACACCGAGGCGGCCATGGCCCTGGACGCGGCCGGCGAGCACGAGGCCGCCGAGCGCGCCTACGAATGGCTGCGCCGCCACCAGAACGAGGACGGCTCCTGGTACGCCGCCTACGCCGACGGGGACGCCGCCGACGTCACCGACCGGGGCCGCGAGACCAACTTCGTCGCGTACATCGCCGTCGGCGTCTGGCACCACTACCTGGCCACCGGCGACGACACCTTCCTCGACCGCATGTGGCCCGCCGTCTACGCGGCCATCGAATGCGTCCTGCGGCTCCAGCAGCCCGGCGGCCAGATCGGCTGGAAGCGCGAGGACGACGGCACGGCGGTGAACGACGCCCTGCTGACCGGGAGTTCGTCGATCCACCACGCGCTGCGCTGCGCGCTCGCCATCGCCGAACAGCGCGAGGAGCCGCAGCCGGACTGGGAGTTGGCGGTCGGCGCGCTGCGGCACGCGATACGCCGGCACCCCGAGCGGTTCCTCGACAAGGACCGCTACTCGATGGACTGGTACTACCCCGTGCTCGGCGGCGCGCTCACCGGCAGCGAGGCCAAGTCCCGTGTCGAGGAGGGCTGGGACCGTTTCGTCGTGCCCGGCGTCGGCGTCCGCTGCGTGGACCCCAACCCGTGGGTGACCGGCGGGGAGTCCGCCGAACTCGCCCTGGCGCTCTGGGCGATGGGCGAGTCCGACCGTGCGCTGGACGTCCTCCAGTCCATCCAGCACCTCCGTGACGCCGACTCCGGTCTGTACTGGACGGGTTACGTCTTCGAGGACCGCGCCATCTGGCCCGAGGAGCTGACCTCCTGGACCGCGGGGTCGCTGCTGCTGGCCGTGGCCGCGTTGGGGGGTGACGAGGCGACGTGTGCGGTGTTCGGGGGGGAGCGGTTGCCTCGTGGCCTTGACGCCGAGTGCTGTTGAGGTGAGGGGTGTGTTGTCGGGTGAGGGTGCGTGGGGCTTCTCGCGCAGTTCCCCGCGCCCCTGAAAAAGCAGGGGCTGCGCCCCGTGCTTTTTCAACGGCCCCCAGGGGCCGTTGCTTCTAGGGGCGCGGGGAACTG
>NZ_JBEOYO010000081.1:0-33063 GCF_040297125.1 Streptomyces sp. NPDC001868
CGCCACGTCCAGGCTCTCCTCGCGCTCGCCCGCCGCCGCGTCAACGTCCTGTGGGCCTTGATCCGTGACCGACGGTGCTACCAGGTCACACCCCCCCCAGCCACAGCCGCGGCTTGACATCAGCATTGGGAAGCACCTGGACGAGGTCTTCATCAAGATCAACGGGCGGTTGCAGTACCTATGGCGGGCCGTCGACCAAAACGGCATCGTGCTGGAAATTCTGGTGCAGAACCGGCGGGACAAGGCCGCGGCCATGCGTTTCTTCCGCAGGCTGATGAAGGGGACGGGTGCGGTGGCGCGGGTGGTCGTCACCGACAGGCTCCGCTCCTACGGCGCTGCCCACCGCGAGGTCATGCCCCTGCGTCGAGCACCGCCAGTCGAAGTACCTGAACAACCGGGCGGAGAACAGCCACCAGCCGACCCGGCAGCGTGAACGGGCGATGAAGGGCTTCCGCTCCGTGGGAGGGGCCCAGCGGTTCCTGTCCGCGTCCAGCGGTACCTCGCCCCACTTCCAGCCCCGCCGCCATCTGATGCCCGCCCACGACTACCGAGCCGAGATGACCGTCCGCTTCACCATGTGGGAGCAGATCACCGGCGTCGCCGGCCTTGCCACCGCGGCCTGAGCACAGGCCCGGCTCCCAAGCCCACCCTGCCCCGACGCGCCGTCAGGCAGTCACAGCCAACAACGTGACAACGCCCAGCGTCGGGCTACGTGCTGGCGCACTCGTCAAATGTGACGCCACGCGCGTTGTACAGGTACGCGCCGCTCAGGCACACGCGGTACAGAAATGCGTCGCGTAGGTCCGCGTTCTTCAGGTTCGCGCGGCTCAAGTCCGCTTCAACCAGATGCGCGGCGCGTAGATCCGCGCTCATCAGCTGCGCGCGGCTCAAGTCCGCTCCCTCCAGGTAGGCGGCGCGTAGGTCTGCGCTGACCAGGTTTGCGCCGCTCAAATCCGCCCTAGCGAGGTGAGCGTCGTACAGGTTTGCACCGACCAGGTGCGCGCTGCTCAAGTCCGCTCTAGCGAGGCGAGCGTCGTACAGATCTGCATCACCCAGGTGCGCGTTCCTCAAGTCCGCCTTCCGCAGGTTCGCGCGGCGCAGGTTCGCACCGTCGAGGCGCGCGCCCCTCAGATCTGTGCCATACAGATCTGCACCAGCCAGATGGGCGTTCACCAGAATCGCACCGTTCAGGTGTGCGCCATGGAAATCTGGGCGGAACTCCTTGTCGTGGACGGTATCGCGGGTGCCGAGGACCGTGAGGGCCGCCTGCACATCGGCCGGGACGTCCCCGTCCTTGGGAGGGCGAGCAGTGGCGTGGATGCGGACGTACGTGGATAGGACGTTGGCGATGGTGGGGTGATCACGGTGTGAGTCCTGCATGATGCGCTGGAGGGCATAGATTCCGCCCAGGCGCACATCCATCTCCTTCGCTCCGAGGTTTCCGACTGCTGCCGTGTACCGGTCGGTGATCTGTCCTTCTTTGGCGAGGGCCCTGTCCGCTCGTGCCTGGACATTGGTCTGCGTGGTCTGGACGTTGGAGTACCACAGCCCGGCGACGGCGACGAGGGAGGCCAGCAGCACCGACACCAATTCGATCCGACGGGCCCAGTCCAAGCCTTCACGCGGCGCACGGCCGCGAAGCCGACCGGACGCGGAGTCTTGTACCGTCCGAGGTTGGACAACACGTCGGGTTGTGCTGCGTAAGCGCGGGCGGCGGGCTGGCGAGGACGGCATGCCGATATTCGAGCGTGCGCGATGCGGCACCCGGAGCCGAACAGCCGCAGCTCACCCGATGCAGTGAGGGGCCGCCTTCTTCGCGCCCGGGCGGCGCGACGTCGACGGCAGCCTGGCTGTGTGCGCCGCGGACGCGCCGCGGACGCGGCGCGTCCGCCGGAGCGCGGCGACGGGGCGGGGTGACGAGACCGGGCCATTTGCCGCCTCCGGAACCGCTCTGCGACGAGGTTCTCGACATGCTCGGTCCGAGAGTCCGGGACGACGGCATCGTGCTGTTCGCCGCTCCGTCCGGTATCCGCGAGCCCGAAGCAACTTCGCGGCGCATGAGCACGGCCTGCACGATCACTTTCCTGCCGTTCTCGTGGCGATGGCGTTGAGGATCCAGGTGCCCTCCACGTGCACGCAGTCGCCACCTCCGCTCTGGCAACATCTTGCCGCTGGCGGCCTGTTCCTTCGGCGTGGTAGTGCCGTTTGCGGACTGCATCGGGGGTCGGGGCGGTAGTGGCTGGCGTGCTGCATGTTCGGCGCGTGGTCGAGATCACTCGTGGTGGCTGAAACCTTTCTTCGAGTTGGCCTGTTCACGGCTTATTCACAGCAGCTACTGTCCACGTTCACTGATCCAATTCAGGAACAGGTCATTCCGTTTCCGTGCTGGGGAGCGCGGCCGCCCTGTCCTGATGCCGACGGTCGGTACATGTGAGCTGCGGTTCGCGCGCTGGCGTGGTCTGCATGGGGTGGGAGTTCGAGTGGCTGCTCGGCGTGCGCGTGTTGTCTCGGTCGGCGTTGCGGGTGCGATGCTCGCGGCTTTGCTGTCGACGGTGTCGGTGGTGTCGCCGCAGCAGGCGAGGGCGGCCGCTGCTGACACGACGCCGGTGGTTCCGTCGCAGTCTCTGGGCTCGGTTCCGGTGCAGAAGGCCGAGGAGGTCGGCAAGGCGCTGCCGGCCCCGGAGTGGCCGAGCGCGGGGGAGGCGACGGTCGATCTGGCCGAGGCGGCTCCAGGGGAGCCGGGCACGGTGGCTCCCGAGCCGTCCGCCTCGTCCTCCGCGGAGAGCCCGAGCGGTGAGGACACGCAGGTAGCGGATGTCGTCGAGGTGGCTCCGGTCGTGGAGAAGGCCGGGGCCGAGGCCCAGTTGGGTGCGGCCCGCCTGGCGAAGGACGACACCGCCTCGCCGAGCGCGACCCTGAATCCTACGGAAGGCCCTGCGCCGGGCGCGAGCCCGGAGAAAGAGCCCACTTCCACGCCGGCTCCCGCAGAGTCCTCGTCGAGCGAGTCCGCCCCGGACCTGGTCTCCCCGGATCAGGTCGATGTGCAAGTGCTGGACCGTGAGGCGGTGGCCCCGGCGGGAGGGATCGGCCTGGGGCTGCAGGTCACCCGGACCGACGGGGTCGACGTCCCCGGCGAGGTCCAGGTCGACATCGACTATTCCGGTTTCAAGTACGCCTACGGCGCTGACTTCGCCTCGCGCCTGCGTCTGGTGAAGGCCCCGGCCTGCGCGCTGGAAACACCGGAGGCGGCGGGCTGCACGGACCGTGAGGCCGTGCCGGTGGAGAACGACACCGCTTCGGGCACGCTGACCGCGACGGTGCCGGCGGCGGCCGACATGACGGCGGACGGCCCCGCGCCGCAGCTGATGCGCGAGGCCGGCACCAGTGGCGGCAGCGTGTTCCTGCTGAACACGGGATCCTCCTCCGACCAGGGCGACTACCGGGCCTCGACGCTGGCACCCACGGGATCGTGGGACGTGTCGACGGGCTCGGGCGCCTTCACCTACAGCCTGCCCGTCGAGCTGCCGAAGCCGCCGATGGGCTCCGCTCCGTCGCTGGCGATGACATACAACTCGCAGTCGGTGGACGGCCGTACGTCGGCGTCGAACAACCAGTCGTCCTGGGCGGGTATGGGCTGGGACCTGAGCGTCGGCTACATCGAGCGCCGGTACCGCAACTGCACCGAGGACGGGCTGCCGACGATCGGGGACATGTGCTGGGACTCGCCGAACTCCGTCCTGGAGCCGTCCGGCGCGGTCTACGTCATCAACCTCAACGGGGTCACCTCGGAGCTGGTCCAGGACAACACCGGCAGCGGTGCTTACCACGTGAAGGACGATCCGGGCTGGCGGGTGCAGCGTCTGTTCGACGGGCACGGCGCGGGCCGCAACGGCGAGTACTGGCTGATCTCCACTCAGGACGGGCAGCGTTACTACTTCGGCTGGGGCCGCTCCGAGCGCACCAGCACCGCGACTGCCTCCGTCTTCACCGTCCCCGTGGTCGGCAACGACACCGGCGAGCCCTGCCACGATCAGTTCCCCGAGCCGTGCACGCAGGCCTGGCGCTGGAACCTCGATAGGGCGGTCGATGCCAACGAGGTCGAGACGATGTACTTCTACGACAAGGAGTACAACCACTACCGCTCGGTCGCGAACACCGACAAGGCCCGCCAGTACGTCTCCTCGGGCTATGTGAAGGAGATCCAGTACGGCTGGTCCTCGCAGATCATCGACGGCAAGGTTCCCGCGAAGGTCGAGCTGAGCCACGTCAACCGGTGCATCGAGCGGGTCCAGGAGAACGACCCGCTGCGCGATACGCCCGCGGCGTGCCCCACGTTCGACGACAAGCCGACCTCCTACCCCGACGTGCCCATCGACCTGATGTGCGACGGCACGTCCGCGGACTACAACTGTGCGGGCAAGACGTACTACCCGACGTTCTTCTCCACGGACATGCTCTGGGACATCAAGACCTACGTCAGTGACCAGGACGGCACCGGCTGGGACCTGGTGCAGCAGTACCAGAACAAGTACGGCATGCCGAACCCGGACGGGACCATCGGCAAGACGCTGTGGCTGGACTACGTCCAGCGCCGCACCTATAGCAGCGGCACCGACCTCGTCCTGCCGGTGATCAACTTCGACCGGATCGACCTGGACAACAAGGTCGGCTCCACCGAGCTGAACTTCCCCCGGATCAAGGAGATCCACGGCGACCTCGGCGCCACCACCACCGTCTCCTACGGCTTCGCCAACCCCTGCGACATCGACAATCTGCCCAGCCAGGCCACCAACACCAAGGACTGCTACTGGCAGAAGTGGACCCCCGAGGGCGAGACCGAATCCCGCACCGGCTGGTTCAAGAAGTTCCTGGTCACCCAGGTCGAGGTCGATCCGACGGTGACGACCAACCAGGACGGCGCCCCGGTGATGACCACCTCATACACCTACGAGGACGGCGCCGGCTGGCGGTTCACCGACGACCCGCTCACCAAGGACGAGGACGAAACCTGGTCCGACTGGCGCGGCTATCAGGAGGTGAAGGTCTCCACCGGCTCGGGCACGGGAAAGAAGACCAAGAAGTACTGGCTCTACCGCGGCCTGGACGGGGACCGCACGTCCAAGACGGACGCGTCGGCGACGAAAACCGTCACGGTCGACAACGGTGACGGCGCCGCATACACCGACCACGACTGGCTGTCCGGCAAGGTCCTGTCCACCTCCCTGCGCGATGACCAGGACGTCTCCCACGAGCGCACCTACCACTCGTACTGGTCCCGCAACACCGCCCAGTACGCCGGCCTGCCCGACGCCCGCTTCGTCCGCGAGTCCGAAACCACCACCAGCACCAAGGTCAGCGGCGGCTGGCGCGAACGCTCGGTGGAGAACGAGTACAGCGCCTCCGAAGCCGCCTCCACCACCTTCGGCCTGCCCATGCGCACCCACGACAAGGGCGAGCCGGGCGTCGCCGACAACCGCTGCACCACCTACGGCCGGGCCTACAACACCGACGCCTACGACTCCACCGGCGCCCTGCGCTGGACCGTCCTGCAGGACCAGGTCAAGCACTACTCGGTGGGCTGCCCGGACATCACAGACAGCAACCAGGACGGCTACGCCACCACCCTGTACGACGGCGCCGCAACGGTGGCCGCCAACAAGCCCGTCGACGGCAACCCCACCGAGACCCGCACCTACACCAAGTCCGGTACCTACCGCTCGGCGTGGTCCGGCTACGACGACGCCGGCCGCGTGGTGTGGACCGAGGACGGCCTGCACAACCGCACCACCACCACCTACAGTCCAGCCAACACCTGGCCCCTGAACGGCATCACCACCACGACTCCCGACCCGGACGGCGCCGCCTCCGCCCGCACCGGTCTGACCTCCACCGTGTGGATCTCCCGCTTCTGGGGCGCCCCGACCACCGCCAAAGACGTCAACGGCCACTCCACCAAGGTCACCCTGGACTCTGCGGGCCGCGTCGTGGAGGTGTGGAAGCCCACCGAAACCGGCAGCTCGCCGTCGATGACGTACAGCTACAGCATCCCCACCTCGACCAGCGGCGACGGGGTTCCGGACACGGTGGACGGCTACCCGCACGTGGGGACCCGCGTCCTGCAGTCTGGCTCGACGTACCTGTCCTCGTACGCCTACATGGACGGCCTCGGCCGTGCCCGGGAGACGCAGACCCCGCTGCCCGACGGCCTCGACTGGCCGGCACCGCAGATGGTTCCGTTCCGGCAGGTGGCGGTCACCCGCTACGACTCGGCGGGCCAGGTCACCGGGACCTCGGCGGTCTTCCGCAACCAGGGAACCGCCGGTTCCGGCGGCCCCTCCAGCGCCGACGTCGCCGACCTGCCCTCCTACAACGATCTGGTCCTGGACTGGGCCGGCCGCACCGTGATCTCCCGGCTCCAAGCCGACGGCGTCACCCAGGCCGAAGGCAAGGTCACCACCACCTACAACGGCGACCACACCGTCGTCCAGCCAGCCGTCGGCACGCCGATCGACACGTACACCGATGTCTACGGTCAGGTCTCCAAGGTCGTCGAGCACAGCGGCAGCGCCACCTACACCACGTCCTACAGCTACACCGGCAAGGGCGAGCTGAAGCAGATCAGCGACCCCAGGGGCAACAACACCTTCTACACCTACGACTGGGCCGGGCAGCGCCTCACCGTCGACGACCCCGACGCGGGCACCTCGACGACCGTCTACGACGCCAACGGGCAGATCAGCAAGACCACGGGTAACGGCGGCAAGACCGTCCTGAACCACGGATACGACAACCTCGGCCGCAAGACATCCATTGTCAGCGGTGCGGACGAACTCGCCGCCTGGACCTGGGATGGCCTGAGCGTCACCAACGGCAAGGGCCAGATCACCTCCACCACCAGCCGCGACACGGCAGGCAACACCTACACCACCAAAACCGGATCCTTCGACACCCGCGGCCGCGCACTGAGCAGCACCGTCACGATCCCCGCCGCAGTCAGCGGCCTGGCCGGCACCTACACGACCTCGTTCGCCTACGACGCCGCAGGCCATCTCACCAAGGTGACCTACCCCGCCGCAGGCGGCCTCGCCGCGGAGACGGTGACCGCCTCCTACGACACCTACGGCCTGCCGGACCGCCTGACCAGCACGCTTGGCGCCGCCGTCTATATCGACGACACCGCCTACGACTCCTACGACCGTCTCGTCGGACGGACATACGGCGCCGACTTCGACGGCAACGGCGTCAGCGCCCACCGCACCTACGACTACGACGACGACAACGGCACCCGCTGGCTCAAGTCCATCGCGACGACCACCAACGTCAACGAACTGATCACCGAAAAGCAGCAGGACACCTACACCTACGACCTGGCCGGCCGGATCACCGAACTGCGCGAACAGGCCACCGGCCAGACCGCCCAGTCGCAGTGCTTCCGCTACGACGACCAGAGCCGCCTGACGAGCGCCTTCACCCACACCACGGCAGGCATCTGCGCGAACACCACACAGACCACCACCAACAACCAGGGCACCACCCCGTACCAGACCGCCTACACCTACGACCGCATGGGCAACCTCCAGTCGGTCACCGACACCAACACCGCCGGCACCGCCGCCCTGCGCGACTACCTCTACCCCGGCTACGACGACGCCGGCACCTGGACCACCGCCAACGCCAACTGGCCCCACGGCGTCCGCAAGATCCTCCACAAAACCGGCAGCACCACCACCCAGACCGACACCGTCACCTACGACGACGACGGCACGATGCTCAAGCGCATCGAACAACCCCCCACCGGCACAGCAACGACCATCGACTACACCTGGACCAAACTCGCCCAACTGGCCACAGTCAAGACCACCAAGACCAGCGGCAGCGAACTGACCCGCTACGCCTACGACGCCGACGGCAACCTCCTCGTCCGCACCACCCCGGTCGAGACCGTCGCCACCCTCGGCAGCATGGAACTGCGCACCGACGGCACCACCGTCACCGCCACCCGCCACTACACCAGCGGCACCGCCACCGTCGCCATGCGCACCACCGAGGGCACCACCGCCACCAACGGCAAACTCATCTACCTGATGGGCGACACCCAGGCCTCCACCCAGATCGCCGTAGACGCGACGTCCGGTACCTCGACCCGCCGCCGCTACACCCCGTTCGGCGACGAACGCAGCGGTGCCTTGCCCACCGGCACGGACAACGGCTTCCTCGACAAGGTCGAAGACACCAGCACCGGGCTGTCCATGCTGGGCGCGAGAGCGTACGACCCTCGCCTCGGGCGCTTCCTCAGCCCCGACCCGCTCAGCACGCCCTACGACCCGCAGAACCTTTCTGCCTACAGCTACAGCGGCAACGACCCCATCAATTACGCCGACCCCACCGGTCTGATCCGGGCCGAGTGCGAAGGCACGGGGTGGGAAGAGTGCGGGCCCGGCAAAATCAACACCGGCGGGGACGATCCCGCTCCTCCGCCGGTAGTCACGGATTTGGGAGACGGCGAGGCACCGAGCGCTCCGACGGACCTGGTGAACAACTACCTGGGGGACGACCAGGACGCACCGACCGTCGGGCAGATGCAGGCCGCCGGAACCTACATGCCGCACGTCAGCCCCGAACTGAACTATGAGCACTACTTCCGCTATCGCTGCGGCAGAGACGGCATGGGCACCGACATGACGTGTACGAACTTCCGGAAGTACTACGACGGCTGGAAGCACGTAAAGAGCATCCCGGTGGACTCGTGCCCCATATGCGGGAACGTGGGATTTGACGCCGTTGTCGTGTACGCGCTCGGACGAGGCGGCAAGCTCGGGAAGCCATGCAGAAACAGCTTCCTGCCGGAAGCCGGCGTCCGCATGGCAGACGGCTCCGTCAAGGAAATCGGCGACATCCAGGCCGGAGACAAAGTCCTCGCCACCGACCCGGAAACAGGAAAAACCGAAGCCCGCACCGTCCTCGCCACCATCATCACCAAAGAGGACAAAGAATTCACCGGCCTCACGGTGAACACGGACGACGGCGACGCCGAGATCATCGCAACCGACCACCACCCATTCTGGTCCCCATCGGCCGGCACATGGATCGACGCGGCTGACCTCACCCCTGGCATGACCTTGCGGACCGGCACCGGCGCCACGGTCGCCGTGGGCGCGGTCCACTCCTTCCGCGACCAGTTGGAAACCCGCAACCTCACGGTCGATGGAATCCACACGTACTATGTGCTGGCGGGGGGCACGCCGGTTCTGGTTCACAATTCGACACCATGCACTCCCGCCATCGGCCCTCAGCGTCCCACTGGAGTGGGTGACGACTGGGTGGCACGGATAGCTGATACCGGAAAGGGAAGTGTGTGGCAGAAGCCTGGGTCTACCGGAAATGCTGACATGCTTCGCGTGATGAATCCGACCGCAAGGTACCCGGATGGCTATGTGCGTTTCACAAACAAGCATGGCCAGCCGATCGGGCTCAACGGAAAGCCCGGCTCGAAAGCTGATACTCATATCCCGATGAATCCTGACGGCACTTATCCACTTCCGGTGGGATGGTAAGAATGAACCTAAACCTTCAGGGTCAAGCAGTTACCCGTGTCTGCTTCGACGCGGCTCTCACAGTCCTGACCAGTGGTGATTGCGAACTGCGCATCGAGACCGAAGCGGTTCTTCAAGTATCGGCCGGGGGTCATGTATCTTTCGATCCAGAATCCCCGGACGTTGCTGCTCCCCATCTCGTCCGACTGGCCCATGACGTGATTACTGAGGCTGAGGTGGGAAGAGCCGGGGATCTCGTGGTCGAATTCGAGAGTGGCACGAAACTGACTATCCTTCCGGACGAGGAGTATGAGGCTTGGGGGTTTGTCGGACCTAAGGGAAAACGAGTGATCTGCATGCCCGGAGGGGAGATTTCGGTGTGGAGTGGTGAGTGATATCCAGCCGTAACTGGAAAACTTGATCTTCGCATCGCACCTGCATGCAGGAGCAAATTTGTGGCCCCGTCGGGAGCGCTCCGACGGGGCCATAGAGGCAGGGGCCCCTGCGGGCACGGCACCCCGCTCGCGGCCATACTCACCGGGGGCACTGTCGCGTTGGCTGACCGGTGGAATGATCTTCTGGTAGATCGTGCTGGAAGGGGCTGTCTGTGGGGGCCGTGTCGCCGTCGTACAAGGGGCACCGGTACCCGGTCGAGGTCATCTCCCACTGTGTGTGGCTGTACTTCCGCTTCCCGCTGTCATTCCGCGAGGTCGAGGAGCTGATGCTCGAGCGCGGTGTCGTCGTCTCCTACGAGACGGTGCGTCGCTGGTGCGCCAAGCCGGGGAATCCTGAATCTGCGGATGCCCCGTCAGAACGGCTGAGATCATGGCAAGAGGGTCAGTTCATGATCAGGGCACAGCATTGGGGGCGGCGATGGACGAGAAGAAGACGGTGCGCGCGGTCGCGATCGACTACAAGGCAGTCCTGCACGGGCCCGGGCGTGCGCACGAGGGGATCGCTGAACTGCTGCGGTGGCTCGATCAACGCGATGTGGCGTGGGTGCTGCTGACCAACGACCCGATGGACGCCAAGTCGGCCCTTGCTGCGGCCGGCCTTCCCGAACCGGCCCTGCATCTGTGCCGGGACGACATCCCGGACAAGGCGAAGCGCGGCAACAAGGCCTGGCTGGAGGCGGTCGCGGACAGACTCGGCCTTCGCATGAACCAGCTCATCCTTGTCGGGACCTCGCAGTTCGACTGGTACACAGGCCTCCATGCCGGCGTCGTCCACATCCACGCCCGCTGGGCCAGCCGCCTGGGAGCGAAGATCACCTCGCTGATGTCCGATGAGCCCGCCGACGTCATCGAGCTCTTGGAGTACTTCCTGCTGCACGAGCCCCGTTGGGCGTTCCGTCTCGATGACGAGGACCGCGCCTTCGCGATCCGCTCGATGCTGCCCTTCAACGCGCGGTTCCCCCGCGGCGGCGGCCGGACCTTCACGATCAAGGACATCTTCACCTACGAGAACACCGTCAAGGTCGGGGACGAGGACGCCCGCGATGTCCTGATGCTGCACCTTCTGTGTGCGGCCTACCTCGACGGTGCGCTGCCTGGTCAGAGTTTCTTCTGCGTGTACCCCAGCAGCACGCCGGCCAAGGGCAACCCGCAGCTTGCCGGTTTCCTGCAGCGCGCCAAGGTCATGACGGGCTCCTCCTACAAGGAGGACCTTCTCGAACGCGTCGTTCAGGCCCCGGATACCAGCCTGGAGCGGTACAAGAGGAGCGTCGGCCAGTCGACGGGACGGGACATCTCCATCGCCGCCCAAGCCCGCACCGTACGAGTCAACCCGACCTACAAGAAGAAGATCGCCGGCAAGACGGTGATCGTCTTCGACGACTTCACCACCGAGGGCAAGTCCCTGGAGTGGGCCCGCACCCTCCTCAGCGAGGCCGGAGCAGCACGGGTCATCGCACTGACCATCGGAAAGTACCCACCGCGCCACACCGTATACCAACTGCGCCCCGGCGTCACGATCGATCCCTTCACCACCAACGACATCCCCCTGACGCACTTCCAGACGACGACGGGCCCTGGAGGAGCGGAGGAAGGGCCGTCGGTGGTCCTGACGACGGCTATGGAGCACTTCGCCGCCGCTGCGGAGGGTGCCGTCGAACCCCAGGCCGCCCCTGAGGCGGCCCCTGCCCGGATGGCTCATCCGGCACCCCGCCCGGTTCCTGCTGGCACCCGCTCTCCCATGACCGCCTACAAGATCGCCCGGCAGCGGCACCTCGCCGACATGCTCACCCACCTCCAGCAGCATGCGTACCCCCTCGTCTGGCGCGGCGAGTACCTCGTGCCGACCGGGGAGACGACGACCACCGCCTTGTGGTGGATCGCCCTGCCGGGGCAGGTCGAGCAGTGGTACGACACCAGCGAGGCGGAGCGCCTGGTCAGCGGCATCTGTCTGGCGGTAGGGATCATCTGGGAACCGGTCGCGGCGCCCGGCGGGGCCACCCAGCTCGCCGAAGCCCTCGCCCATATGGAACAGCGGCGACAGGCCTGAGGAACCGGCTCGACGGCCCCCCTTTCTGTCCGTCCGGGGGCTCCGTACGCCATGATGGAAGTGGCCCGAGTACCTCGCTTCATCCTTCGAACATCCCGGGGCCACGAGTAGAAGGACACCCTGATGGACCTCGATATCACCGCTGACCAGCACGTTCTGCTGACCCTGTGCGCGCTGCGTGCTGGCGATGCCACCCTCGACTGGAGCCTGCTCGCCCGCGGCGCCCAGAGCCCCGAGGGCCTGGCCGCGCTCATGGACGGACAGCTGCACGAGGACTCGCGTGCCGCGACCAAGAACCGCCCCCTGCTGCAGCAGGCCCTGCCCGCCGGCCTGGACGCCGCCCGTGCCCGCGTCGACGACGAGCTCGCCGCCGCCGACAAGGCTGGCGCGCGCCTGGTCACCGTCCTGGACAAGGACTACCCGGCGAACCTGCGCGTGATCGGCAACCTGCCGCCGTTCCTCTTCTACCGCGGCGAGCTCGATCAGCGCGACGCCCGCTCCATCGCCATCGTCGGCACCCGCCAGGCATCCGAGGACGGGTTGCGCCGGGCGGCACGGATGGCCCGCGAGCTCGTCGGTCACGACGTCGTGATCGCCAGCGGTCTCGCCAAGGGCATCGACGCTGCCGCCCATCAGGCAACGCTCACCGCGGGCGGCCGGACGTTCGCCGTCATGGGTACCGGCATCGCCGCCCCGATCTACCCGGCCGAGAACCGTCCGCTCGCGAAGGCGATCCTCAGCGCTGGGGGAGCGCTGCTGAGCCAGTTCTGGCCCACGAGCCCGCCGGCGAAGTACACCTTCCCCCGACGCAACGTCGTCACGTCCGGCACCACGCTGGGCAGCGTCGTCATCGAGGCCTCGAGCACGTCAGGCGCGAAGATGCAGGCTCGCCTGGCCGCCGAGCACGGCAAGCTCGTCTTCCTGATCCGTTCCCTCGCCGACACCCAGCCCTGGGCCAAGAAGATGCTGGACGAGGGCCGGGCGATCCTGGTCACCGCCTCCAGCGACATCACCGACCGTCTCGGCCAGGCAGCGGACATCCAGGCCGCAGGACAGCAGCGCCAGCAGCTCGCTCTGGCCGGCCTGTGACGGCAGGTCTCCCTAATCCGGCAGGCTTTCCCAACTGCCCGGTGTGCGCGTACCGCATCACCGGCACCGCCCGGCTGTGCTCCGACTGTGCCGGCCGCACACTCCAGCCGGTCGCCGAACCCCACTGCCCCGTCTGCTCCCAGGCCGTCGCGCCCGGCAGGCAGTGCAGTAATCGGGTGTGTGCGCTCCCGGAAGCTGAGCGGGGGTTCTCGCGTGTCGACGCGGTGGCCATGTACTCCGGAGCCCTGCGCGACAAGATCCACACGCTGAAGTACGAGGGGAGGGCCGGCTGGGCGCTGATCTTTGGCCGGCTCCTCGTCGGCTGGATGGAGAGCCACCCCGAGGCGATGCGCGGCGTCGACTACGTCGTCGGCAACCCCACCCACATCGGCCGCCAGCCCATCCAGCACATCGAGGCGATCATGGACGCCGCCTACACAGAGGACGTGACCCGGGCCTTCCCGCTCAGCCCGCCGGGCGCGCACCGGCTGGTGAAGCACGCTGAGACGGCCCGGTCCGCGAATCGCACCCTGGATGAGAAGCGCGCGGCCGCGACCGCGCATGCCGCTGCCCTGACCTGGACCGGAGACGTCAGCGACATCAGGGGGGCCACCATCCTGCTCGTCGACGACGTGTTCACCAGCGGATCGCAGCTCCAGCACGTCGCGCTTCGGCTCCGGGCGACCGGAGCCGCCGACGTCCGGGGGCTCGTTCTCGCCCGGGTCCCCTGGAGCGGATGACGCCGCCCCGGACACCGGGACTGGGCCTGTCGGCTGGCTCCGGCCGGTCGGTCAGTGCCGGACGCTTCGTGTCGAACTCACGCGGCTTGCCCAGGACGGTGGTCATGTGGCGGCTGCGGCGCTGCGAGGAGATCCGAGAGGAGTAGCCCGGCGCCACCGTCACCAGCCCGGGCCGGTGACGCCGTGGTCGGGGCGTCCGCGTCGGGAATCACGACGATCCCGCCGACGTGGTCAGTGACCCATGTCGGAGAAGTCTGGCCTTCCAGGACGTCGCGCACGTAGCCGGGGACCTCCGCCCGCAGACCGCAGAGCATGTGCGCGAGGTACGGCACGGAGAAATGCCCGTAGTCGTTGGGTACGTTCTCGAAAAGGGCGCCGGTGACCGGGGTGGCGCGTTCCATGACCGTCGCACCGGCGAACTGGCCGTTCCTGATCCGCTGGACAGGCCGGAGAAGTTCCTTTGCCACCCGGCGAGAGCCCCGCTGCGGCTGCCGCAGGAAGCGGTCGAGGTCCCCGGCCAGCCCGCGCGCGAGGGGCACGATCGGCGCGTCCAGGCCGTCGGGGCTGGCGAGGTCTTCGACGGGAACGGCGTCGTGGAAGGCGCTCACGCCCGCGTTCTTGCCGTCCAGGCCGACGGCGGTCTCCGCCACCAGAGCGGAGACAGTGGACACACCGACCCGGTCGCGCTCCTTGCAAGGAACGTCGTCATGGGTGCGGTCGCAGGTCAGAGTCGATCGGTACTGAGCGTCCCCGCAGTACAAGACGTACGCGGCGGGGACGTGGAAGCGGTTCGCCGCCTTGATCAGTTTCGAGAGCTGCGTCCGGTCGTCGCCGCGCGTCTTGTAGCTGAAGTCGATGCTCCAGCGCTTGCCGTGCAACTTCAAGATCTTCGCTTGGACCAGGAGCCCGTAGCAGGTACCGTCCCGGTCCACCCACCACCACAGCCAGTCGGCTCCGTTCTCCTTCTCCTCGTCGGCTGCGAACTCGACGAACCGGATGCGCGGGTATGCGGTGGACAGGAGCACCTGGGTCGCCGTCACCTCACGGAACATCCCGCCGGCGTCCAGCATCCCCGTCATCAGACGATCCACTGCCGTCCGGCCTTGCCGGAGCGCCTCATTAGGGCTGGTCTCACGCCCGGAGAAGTGACTCAACGCGGCTGCCCTTCTGCGACTTGGCCATGGCTTCCTCATCATCCCCCCGGCACCAGGTCCGTCGTGGCCGATCCGGCGTCCTCGTGACCGCCTCCCGGGCCAGACTGCGTTCGATCCGCGCTGGGTCCCGCCACGTGATCCGGATCCCCGATATATGCGATAAGAGACTGGATGGCGCGGTACGTTGGCAAGCAGTCCTCCCGGGCGCCGCGTCCCCCCGTGCGCGGCGTCCGGGGGCATACCCGCCGGATCCTGCGTGATAATCGGCCGCCGCCTGTCTGGTTACGGCAAGCCGCCTGCCACGCGTTCACCACCATTCGGGCGTAGCGCGCGTTCGGTATCCAGTACGTGCAGCCCACCGCGGACTGCCTGGGCGCGCGGTCGCCTCACCCTCGCCTCGGTCCACGGCCTGTCCGGCATCCTCGTGCTGCCCGAGGTTCCGGTGGAGTGCGGGACCTCGCGGCGTGGCGTGCGTTGAGGGAGAGGAAGACCTGAGCCTCGGCGGATCCGGCGAGCATGCGGGCGGCCTGCAGCCGCATGATCTCGGGCTCGTCGGCCAGCTTTTCCTCGTTCTCCCACTCCTGCTCGGTCGGCAGCCTCCCCAACAGGCCCATCGGCTTCAGCGCGGCCAGCATGTCACGTGCCGGGAATGTCCGTGGCGGGTTCCGCCGCCCGGCCGGGGGCCGTTCGGCTCCGGCGCCTCCGCAGCCCGGAATTCTGACTTTCCGATCTGAGGTGCTGTTCTGCGGCCAAGGTCCGCAACCTCGCAATTCGCGGATTCTTGCGTGAGTTGGCTGTGGCGTAGCTGGCATCATTACTTAATGATCTTGATTGTGGCCTGCTGTTGTTCAGCTGTACTGAGCAGTATGTTCGCCCTGTCGGGGCAGCGGGTGCGGGGTTGGTGGGTCGGCGACGTGTGCTGTTTGGGCTGAGCTGGCTGTTTGTGCTGCGCAGTGATGCTGGGTGTGTGGTGGCGGTTTTCCGCGGGGTGGTTGGCGCACCTATAGGTACCGGTGCTGTCGGTCGGTCTTGTGAGCGCTGGGGCGGTGAGGTGGTTGGGTTCAGGGGGTGGTCAGGTGTTTCCGGAGCAGGTCGTGGTCGCGGGTGCGAGGCGGGCAAGTTGGAGGCGGCCGACGAGTGGCAACGGCCATTTCGTTGTCCCCGGGGTATGCATTGCTCGATCTTGAGGATGTCTATGGCCTCGAGCGAGGCGGCTTCTATCTCACTCGCAACGGGCAGCTGGTCACCTTGGGGTTGGGGGGTTGGCGGGCTTGTTGGGCGCTCAGGTCCCGGTGCCCGAGCTACGGGCGGAGCTGTCCAGCCTCCTCGCCGGCGAAGGTTGGGACAACCGAGGTGTAACTGGTGCTTGTGCGGTGCTCCCAGGATGCTTCCGTGCGCGCGAAGGCAGCAGCGTGTTGACCTGGGGTGAGGGGCAGGACCCCTCACTGCGGGTCGGCCAGGTCATCGCACGGTCTGCTGGCCGGGAGCCGGGCGCATCAACAGGGCTCTTGGTTCCGTGGGGCTTGCCTTATCAGGGGATGTACTCCTCCATGAGCTTTCCCAGGTGCAGGATCATCGGCAGCCGGGTCGCCTTTTTGGTGTGCGTGTGGAAACGGCGCAGTGTTTGCACGTACAGCGCCAGCTGGTCCGGGTCGTCGCCGTCCTGGAGGAAGGATGCGTGGATGTGCAGCGAGGTGGGGTTCTGGCCGTTCTTGCTGTCGTTGCCCGGCCCGGACAGCTTGCTCACGCCCTTGGGTAGCTGGCTGGTGTCGGGGCGGGGGTTGATGGCCAGGTAGCCGCGATCGTTCCACTGCGCGACACCGGAGAACCGCCCCCATCCGTATGGCAGTTCGGGCAGCCCCGCGACCGACTCCGCCTCCGCGGTATCACCGCCGAGGGCACCGCTCGCGCCGTCGCCCGTTGCGCGTTGGCCGTGGGCGGCTGGCAGGTGGGACTCCGCCTGGTCCTGCCTGTCGCCGGCATCCTCGATGTCGGCGGCAGGCTCGGTCGCTTCCGGGGCCGGACCGATGCCGAAGCCGTGGGGCAGCTCGTCGTTGTCGTCGTTGATCCGCACAATGCGCAGGCCCGGCAGGCTCGCCGGCGTGCGGGGGACGGGCACCGCTTCGGGGTCGGTGAGCGAGACCCCTGGCCACACGAGTGCGTCGGCGGTGATGTGCTGGTTGGACAGCCAGGGCCAAAACCCCTTGTTGCGCAACGTCGCGGCGCGGGCGATGAAGAGCCGGTCGTGGGTGTCGTCCTCGGCGAGCGCGCCGCGCAGGAAGCGGGCAAGCGTTTCCCGGTCGGTCCGCTTCACCTTTCCGCGGCCCTCGGCCAGCGCCGCGGGAAGCAGTTCGAGGGGGATCTCGGGTTCGACGGGGTGGTTCTGGCTCGGGATCAGCTGACCGGTCGCGGTGCCGTCGGTACGCATCCGAAGCAGCATCGGAACGAAGTGAGGACCTGCATGGGCCAGCCACAGCGCGGATACTTCCAGCGGCGCGGTGCCGAACAGCGGTGGGAGCGTGGGGAGGCGGCCCAGCTGCCTCAGCAGGTCCAGCAGTGCGGCGGTGATGCGCTCGATGTCCTGCTTGCGTACCTCGGTGTTCTCGAAAGGGTGCAGGCCGGTGCTCTTCGCGTCCGGGTTCGGGTCGCGGTTGACGGGCTTGATGATCTGGACCAGCCGGTTGCATCGGGGCGGCAGGGCGTTCTTCAGCGGCTTCTTCGGGTCCTCCAGCCGGGCGGCTTTGTAGTAGCCCGGGCCCTCCAGCTCGATGAGGCAGCCCACCGGCCGGTCCTCGGGCGGGAACGCGTCCTGCCACAGCCGGGCGCGTTCTTCGAGGGCGGCCTGGCGGGTTCGGCGGCGCTTGTCCGGGTCGCTATCGGTGGCCTTGGGCCAGCCGGCCAGCAGCAGCCCGGGTTTGACCAGGCGCAGCCGGACACTGAACTCGTTGCCGCGGTAGCAGCTCACGACTGCGTCGCCATTGTGGGCAGTGGAGTGCTCCAGGCCCAGGATCCGGGTGAGCACGAGGTGGACGGCGTCGGCGGTGCGCGGCGTCGCGTGCCACAGCTCGATCGGGTACTCGACGCCCGCCTTGGTGCGCTTCTTCGGCAGCCGCCGCGAGCGCGGCTTCACCTCCGCCGCCGGGGTGACCGGCACGAGGTGGTGCTCTTCAAGGACCGGGGCCAGGGCTTCGAAGACAGTCAGGTGGTCGATCGGCTGGAAGCCGGTCCCGGTGGGATGCCCACCGGTCTCCCGCGTCCCATCGTCGTTGTTGTCCCCGTCGTCTTTGAAGTAGTTGTAGCCGGTGCTGTGCTGCAGGAACGCCCGGGGCTTGGGCGCTTGGTCGCCCCCGGCCTCGCTCGGGGAGGCGAAGCGGGCCGGGTCCTTGCGGACTTGGTCAGGCAGCGGAAACAGGTCGCGGCTGGGGAGCCGTGACAGGATCTGGGGCAGGCCGGGCTTCCACGTCCACCGCATCTCGTCCCTGACACCGGTCACGGTGACCGGGGCGCGCAGCAGTGTGTCCCGCTCGGTGCCGCGCAGCACGCCGCTCGGTGCGTACAGCAGCATGGTGGCGGTGGCGGGCTCGTACTGGCTGCGCCTTGGGATGTAGGCGGGCTGGGTGGCGGCCATGCGCGCGACGTGTGGGACCACCCGCAGCAGCAGCCGCTCGTCGTGGGGGAGTGTCACCACGTTGAAGCGCAGGTAGTGGGTGCTGTAGCCCTGCTCGCCGCCTCGGGAGAGGCGGGTCGGCGGCCACAGGAACACTGACCGGTCACCGTCGGGCGAGGCCGGGCCCATGATCCACGAGGATCCCTGATCGGTGTCGCGGCCGCCCAGTTGGCGCCTTCGATCGACCCAGCTGGCGGCAAGAAACGTCGCCAGCATCTTGTAGGCGGCCTCGCTGGGCTCGGCGGTGCCGTTCGGTCGCACGCCGCGTTCGAGCAGGTCCGGCCGGACCGGCTTCCACTGCGGCTTCAGCGCCTCGCCGATGACCTCGCCCCATGGGACGTCGGCCTGGTGAGGGGCTACATGCCCGCAGACCCAGGCCTCCAGCGCGAGTGCCACCACGGTGGTGTCGGCAAGCGGACGCATCGCGCGCAGCCAGGTGCTGGCGCGCAGGTCGGTGGAGACGGCCAGCAGCTGCGGCTCCAGCTCCAGCAGCAATTCCGTGAGCGCCCACGTCGGCAGGCGGTCCTTGTGGCGCGCTTTCGGATTGGAGGCCCAGGCCCGCTCCAGGCGGGGGAGCAGATCGGTGGGGAATGCCGCGCCGTGCAGCTCGCGCGGCCACCACGCGTCCGGTTTCGCGGCGAACAGCGGGAACTGGATCCCGCTGAAGGAGATCTTCGGGCGCTTCGGTCGCTCGGTCATCGGCCCCAGTCCATGGTCTCGAAGAGGTTGTCCAACAGGCCCCAGGTCGCACTCGCGATCTCGTGCTCGAGTCGCCGCCCAGGCAGCGCGCCCGGCTCCGGGGGATCGAGCAGGCGGTTGATCAACTGCCGGCCGGCGACCAGCACGCTGGTGCGGTCGGTGTCCTCGGCCGTCTCGCGCAGGTTGGCGGCCCGGGGCGCGAACGCGGCGTCGATGAGGTAGATCCGGGTCGGCACGTTGCCGCGGATCGTGCGTCCGAGCGTCTGGTACAGCTGCACCATCAGGTCGCTGACGAACGCCCGCCGAAGGTCGACGCGGGCAAGGCGGGAGAAAAACAGCGGTTGCCCCATCAAGGTCAGCCACAGGCCGCGGGCATCGGCGCGCAGCAGTTGGGCCTGCTTGCTCAGGTCCACAACCGGGGCCGTGCCGTCCACCGGGTCCAGCAGCCGCTGCATCGCGTACTGGTTGAGAACGGCGAGCGGGAACGACAGGTCGTCGGCGGGCGGGTGCAGCCTGGCGAGGTAGAACAAGGCACCGAACGCCGCCACCCCCCGCCCGTTGAGGACGTTGTGGCCGCGCTGCAGCGACCCCTCCGGGGCGAGCATGACGTCAGCGTCCGTCGCGGCGAAGCGCCCGATCCGCCGGTAGGCCAGCCCATACCGGCCAGGGGCCTCGGAGTCGGGGGTGACGTGGCGGGCCGCCAGGCGGGTCTTGAGGTTCATGTGCAGTGCGCACGTGGCCGCGTCCTTGCCGCTGAGTGTGACGAACGCGAGCCGCTGACGATCGGGGTCCAGCCGATCACGCACCTGGTCGACCAGCGACCTGGAAGCCCCGGGCGCGGGGTTGCAGATCGCGTCCAGGACGGCACGCAGCGCGTCCTCACGCTGCTGGCGGCCACCGGCGCCGGACACGAAGATGCCCTTGTGGTCGCCGGGTCGGTACTGTGGCCGAAACAGCATCCGGCTCTGGCGCAGCGCCTGCGCGCACGGTTCGGGTTCGCGCAGGATCAGCTGCGGAGTGATGGCCACGTGGTAGCGCGCCGAGCCGGGCATCCAACTCGTGGCAGAGGTGAGCACCACGTTGGGGCCCTCGATACCCTCGCACCCCAGCAGGTCGTGCAGGTGGTAGAGCAGCCAGCGGCCCACCCCGCGCAGCCACAGGATCTCCAGCGACCCGCTGGTGGCGTCCCGGTTCGGTTTCCACTGCAGGGCCAGCATGTTGCCCATGGCCTGCTCGGGCACGAGCATCTGCAGGTCGGGCGGCGGCTGGTGCTTGAAGAAGCTGTCGGCCGCCTCCATCGGCATCTGCTTTTGGACCGCGGGCAGCAGCGAGTTGGCGCCGAAGAAACTCGTGGTGATCCGCGACGACCAGATGCCGGCCATGAGCAGCTGTACTAGCTGCGGCAGCATCTGCTCAACCCAGCCGCTGACGTTCCCGTCCTTGTCCTTCGGCGCGTGTTCGAGCAGCCATCCCTCGGCCGCTTCCTTCCCGGACCACTCAGTGTCGTAGCCGGCCGTCATCGCGGTCAGCAGGCGGTCCAGGTGACCGGGAGGCGCTTTGAACGGGTCCCGGGCCAACGGTGCGAGGAACTCCTCGAAGAACCGGTCCGCGGCCTCTTCCTCCTTGGCCTGGTCCGGCCGCTCCTGCAAGGTGGTGATCCCGTGCAAGGATCGGGCCAGTCGGTTAAGCAGCGAGAAACCGCTGAACGGGCCCTCCGCGACGATCTCCGACAGCAGATCCTCGTCGCCCCGGCCCCTGCCACTCTTGTTCTGGCCCTTGTTCCTCTTGTCCGGCGGAGTCACCAGCAGCGGGTACAGGCCGGCCAGAGCCTGGTAGTGCCGCAGCATATAGCCCTGGTAGCGGCGCACATCAGGGTGGGCCAGCGGTTGATGCCAGGCGGCGTCGAGACTGTCATGGCAGGCGATCGCCGTGCGGGCGCTCCAGCCACCGGGAAAAGTGAGTGGCTCCTGCAGCATGAACCGCTGGTCGAAATCGCCCATCACCTTGTCGGCCTCGTCGACCAGCAACAAGCCCAGCTCGTGCTGGATCGCCTCGATCTGCCGCGCCCGGTAGGAGGAGCTCTCCATCCGGCTGCTCACCAGACCGGAGGATGTCATCACCCACACCTGCGCATCCGGGACCGCGCGCGCCGCGGCCTGCTGCGGGCACACGTGCGTCAACGGGCAGTCGTGCAGCTCGCGCTTCTTCGGCAGCTTCAGCCGCCCGCGGCAGGGGAAGTCCTCCTCCCGCAACGGCGCGTCACCGCGTCCGGCACCGGTACGCAGCGGCTCGAGCAGGCACATCGACGTGGTGAACTCCGCCGCCGGGTCCAACTCCGGGCCGGGCAGCGCGTGCCCGGCGTCCACGTCGTACAGCTCGTCGCGCCAGTAGCTCTCTACGTGGCGTTCGCGGGTGGTACGGCCGATCAGCGGGACCGCGCGGATCCCCAGCGCGCGCAGAAACCGCACCTTGGCCAGCGCGGCGCTGATCGACGGCATCACGTAGCCCACTCGCACTCCGCGCTGGACACCGATGAACGCCAGCCCGTCCAGCAAGGTGCTCTTGCCCGCGTTCATCAACCCGACCGTGTGGGCGATCCCGTCGACGGTGAACACCCCCAGGCCGTCGACGAGTCGCCCGGCCGCTTGGTCGACACGCGAGAACGTCATGTTCTGAAAGCGCCGCTCGAAGTCGCGGTCACTGATCTGCGGGTGCGACTCCAGGGCCCGATCCATCTCCTTGAAGGCCTGCGCCAGATCGTCGCGGGTGACAGGGAACGGCTCCCGGACGCGGCTCACGCGCGCAGCGAGCCGCGCGGTCGGTGGGGCGACCTGAATCCAGGACGGGATCCGCAGGCTCTCAACCGCGCCGTCGCGCCGTTTGAAGAAGCACTCGGCGCCCGGCGGCACCGGTTCGTGGGCCGGCTCGATGTCGTAGGGAACCGCGTCGGTGAGCGCAGCCCGGTAGAGGCCTTCTCGCTGCGGAAGATGCGGCGAGGGGTACCGCTCGAAGAGGGTGTCATTGAGGACCCGATGCCCAGGCGGGCCGGCGGTGGTGAACAGCCGCAGCTCGACGGGGACTTTGCGATACTCGTTCAGCCGCTCGCGCCACTGGCCGCCGCGTGCCGCGTCGCCCATCCGAAGCCGCACCCGCCGGACGACCTCCAAGCCCGTCGGCCCCAGGTCCGCATAGTGGTTGAGCACCGTCCACAGTGCGCCGACCGGCTGCCCGGCCAGGTGCTGCTCCAGATAGAACAAGCCGAGCTCGAGCTGGCAGAACTCCGCCGGCGACAGATCACCCAGCCGCGTGTCCAGGCCAGTCTGCTGGAGGTCGGTAACCAGGTCCTCGTACCACTGCGAGCCCATCCTCACCACGGTGTGCCTCCAAGAGCCCGGGCGCGGGCCTTCGAGACGAAGTCACCCTCGGAGATGACCCGGACGCCGTCGCTGCGGCCCTGCATCTCCCGCTTGAGGTCATCGACATAGTGCCTCTGCTCAAACCGGTGCTGGGGCAGGATCAAGAACCGATGCCGTGCCCGCATGCGCTGGTCCCATTTGAACGAGCGCCCCAGCATCGTCGCGCTCGTGCAGTCCTTGGCGTCCCCAGCCCACCACTCGGACCGATCCGGATCATCCGGCGCGGCCGGATCGGGGAACTCCACGGCGACGTCGCAGGCGTCCATGCCCGGCCACTTGTGAAGCCGCGCCCGGCCTTCGGGCAGATGCCCGAGCGCATCGAACAAGCGCTTTTCCACCAAGCCCGGGTCGTGCATGCAGACCCGCACGCCGCGGTGCTGCACGTAATAGCCCTCCAGCACCTTGAGCTGCCTGACTACCGGAACCCCGGTACAGCCGGGCGTCCCGCACATCTCAACGCCCTCGTGCAGGGGGTTGCAGCAGTCGCTGCAGGCCCGGCAGGACGCAGGCCCGCCGGTCTTGCGGTACTGGTAGGCGGCGTCGAAGAAGTCCCGCACATACAGGCGACCGTGACGGTCCGCCGCCTTGAACCGTCCCATGAGCTTGTTCAGCTCGAGGTCGGACACCACTGGCATCTCGATCAGGAACAGCCGCAGCGCCACATATGCCTGCTGGACCTCCTCCTCCGTGCACCCGTGCAACTCCGCCGCGGTCTGCAGCTTGGCGAACGTCCGGTTCTCCGTGAGCTCCGCCTCGGCGTCCGACCTGGGCGCGAGCCGGGCCGCCTCATCCGCGAACGCCGACAATTCCTCGCCGTCGATCAACAGGCTCTCTGCGTCGCTGTCAGAGACATCCAGCCGCACAGGCCAGCACCCCAGCGGCAGTCGGCACCAGGCGAACACCTCCATGTCGCTGACCGGCGTATCGCTTCCCTGCTCCAGCGCACGCCACCACAGCCGTGTCACACCCGTGCGCCACGCTTGCGGGAGCAGGCCGGTCGTGGGCTCCGCCCCTTCACGGACGCGCTGGCGCTCCCACAGGATCCGTGCCAGGCCGGCTGCCAGCAGTTCCAACGTCATGTAGTCGTCAGCGATGTTGCTGCCGACCTCGGCCAGCCGCTCGTGGGCTGCCTGGTGCACCATCACCCGCGTACCGTACACACGTGCTTACGAAAAGTAACGTTTCTGTTGGTTGTGGGTCACCCTTTGGAGGTGTCGATGTCCAGACATAAATGTGCGTAAGGGTGAGCGTGGTAGTGCGACGATGGTCGAGTCTGGTCCACAGCAGCGGCCGCTTCACGCTGTCACTGTTCTGGATGAGGCGGAACGCTGGGTGGGGCCGTGCGTGTCTGGCTACGCTCGGTGGATGCCGTCGTTTGCGGGTGATCCGCGTCATGAGCGTCTTGTTGCCGTCCTGGTGCCGTTGTTGCGTCGGTCGTGTCCGCCGGGAGGCGGCGGGTTCGGAGGGTCCTACGAGCTCCGGCTCGGTGTCGATGAGGCGGAGGAGCTGGGTGGGGTCGTTCTGATTCGCTCGGCGATGCGTAAGGCCAGCCGTTGCCTGGGGTGGACGAAGCTGCAGACGTTTGGTGGTTCCTTCCCGCAGGTTGCCGTGGCGGGTGTGGTGGATCGACGGGAGATTCCAGAGGAGTTCGCAGCCGCGGTTGAGGAGTATGAGCTGCAGCGGGGGAGGGCTGCGGCGGAGGTCATCGGACGGACGTGGCAGGACGGTAAGCCGCGCGCGGTTCCGGGTTCTGTTTTCGTGGGGGCACAGGAGTTCCGTGCCGCGTATGCCGAGGGCGTGGCCGGGTGAAGCGCGAGCGGGCGACGCGGCTGCTGGCGGACATGATCACGCGGCTTGAGGGGGGCGCCTGGCCATTGGGCCTGGTTGAAGAGGTGTACGTCTTTGGGTCGTACGTGCGCGGGGCGCTGGAACCGAACGATGTCGATGTCGTCATCGAGCACGGCACGGACAAGCGGTGGCTGGGCGAGTCACTGGATGCGTCGATCAACGGGCGTGACGCGTACGTGGGAATGAGGCAGGCCCTGCGGGGCCGCGCCCGGGGCATCTCCTTTCAGTTCCGCGGCCGCAGCAGCCTGCAGGACGAAGGTTTCGAGCTGTTCTTGCTCTGGCGGAAAGGCGAGCCGTTCTCCCTGGCTCGCGAGCGCCTTGCCTCCTTGACCGCTAACCCGGAAGCCGGGCCTGCGCCCAGGGACCACATGCTCACAGAGTTCGAGGGGCTGGAGAGCCCGGTGCCGCGCCCGGCGCGGATCGAGCTGTTCAACCGGCATGCGAAGGGCAAAATCACCATCACGCCGCTGAAGCTGCTGGACGGAGACATCGAGGACCCTGAAGCCGCCCGGCATGTACGGAGGCGCTGGGTGGAGACGAGCCCGTTGCGCCGGGCGGCGACGTGCGCCCTGGTCGCGTTGGAACAGCGGGGTGTTGACCTCGGAGAAGTCACGTTGCACGGTCAACGGCTGTTCGGCCGGGACCAGCCGGCTGAACGCTGCTTCGTCGATCTGGCGTGGAACGGCTTCGGATACATGGGACGTCTCCTGGACGACGGAGTGGCCTGGCTGGAAGTGATGCGCCCTCACCGCAGCAAACCCATGGAGGCACTGCTCATCGAGCCAACGCCTCGCACGTAACCGGAACGTGCGTAACCGCGTCCCGGCGCGGCAGGGGAACCGGGGGGCTGCTGTGCGCGGTGGGCGACAACGGCAGCTACCTCTTCCACTGGCGCCCGTCAGGGCACCGCAGGGCATGACCGTTCAGGAACAGGCACAGGATCGAGGGACACGATGAATGACTGGTAATGGCAGCAGTCGGCGCAGGACAGGGCGGCCGCCATCGCCGCGGCGGACCGGCTGGCCGACGCGCTGAGTTCGGGCGGCGGCCGCAGGAGATACAGGCGCCGTTCCACCTGCAGTCGGGAGAGGGCTGTTTCGCAACGGAGAACACCCAGGTGCTCCAGTACCTGGAAGGCAACGGGTCCTACCTGTACACCTCCGCGTTCGGGACGGGTGCCGCCGGTATCGCCCTGACCCATAGGCAGCATGTTCGGCAACCGCGTTCGCCGTCAGCAGGCAGAGGCGGCTGCGCCGCAGTTCCGCCTCGTCGCGCAGGCCGCATGCACCTCACGAATCGCCGATTCTCGGTACAGGGGCAACATCAGTGGATTGATCTATGGTTCGGGGACATCCGGATGTCCAGCTGTGACGGGGCCGCCGTGTTCCTCACTATGGGCAGCATTCCCGCGGTCGCTCTGCGCGTCTGGCCCGCTCCGTACCACGTCATGCTCTTCCGCCGGCTGGCCCACGGCGAGATCATCCGCTCGTCGGCGCCCGGGCTCCCGCAGCCGCCCCGTCAGCCTCCCACCGTGGGCCCCGGCGGAGCCAACGGTTGGTGAGTAGTCCGTCACGGTTCCTCCACCAGGGCGCGCACGCCCTGGTCCCCGACCTCAAGCGGATCTCCCACCGTGGGCGAAGGCCCTGCCGACGGTGACCCACCGCGGCAACATCGCCAGCCTCCACGACGCCCTGGTCCACCTCGCCGCCGAAGTGGAGCGCCGCCTCGACCTCGACGGCGACCTGGACGACGTACCGCGCCTGATCGTCGCGATCGACGAAGCCAACACCACGCTGCGCCAGCTCACCCGCTACTGGCAGACCTTCCGGCAGAAGGACGACCCGAAGACGCACCCGGCCATCGCCGCGCTCGAAGAAGCGCTCTGGGTAGGACGCGCGGCCCGCGTCCACATCATCTTCGACGGACGGCCCCACACCGCCGACCTCGGAGGGACGCCCGCGGCCCACGAGCTGCTCGCCACGGTCATCCTGTCGCGGTTCACGGCCGATACCTGGCGGCGCCTCGCCCCGATGGCCGGCCCCACCCCGAAGCAGAAGCCGTACCCGGGCTGCTTCCACGTCGTCCAGCAGGACAGCACCCACGAGACGCAGGCGGCCCCCTGATCCCGGTAAACGGAAGACGCGGCGACGGAGCGGTTCCTGGAGTTCCAGGAGACGTGGGGCAAGAAGTACCCGGCGATCGTGAAGCTGTGGTCCGACGCCTGGGCCGAGTTCGTGCCCTTCCTCTCCTTCGACGTTGAGATCCGCAAGGTCATCTGCAGCAACGCGATCGAGAGCGTCAACGCCCGCATACGCAAGGCCGTCCGGGCCCGCGGTCACTTTCCCAACGAGGCCGCCGCCCTCAAGTGCGTCTACATGGCGCTGATGAGCCTGGACCCGACGGGAAAGGGCCGCAGGCGGTGGACCATGCGCTGGAAGGCGCCTTTGAACGCGTTCCAGATCGCCTTCGAGGGCCGACTGACCCCGAGCAACAACTGACCAATCAACAACCAAGATCAGCCGTTAAATTGACACACCCGGAGCCGAGTGTGGAACGGGCATCAGCGGCATCTGATCGCTTGTCGAAATCGGGGAAGGCCCTGACACGCCTTGTGCTAACACCGTCTCAGACAGTGAGCAGCTTGGGGGTGCCTTGCGAACGGAACGGCTGGCAGCGCTATTGGCACGACTACAGCGGATCGCCGAAGACGGTGCCCCGTACGGTGGGGCCGAACGGCAGGTGACAACAGCGGCCTCAAGGCTCACAGGGGGGTCGAACGAGGACGATCTGCGGGTTCGCTTCGAGCTCGGGTGGTTCCTGTGGCGTCGGCGCGGCCTGCTGCCCGAGAGGGAGAGAGCTGAAGCCCTTGACCTTGCTGTCGACGTCCTGGGCCCTTGCTTCGTGAGCGGCATGAGCGGGCTTCCGACTCCGTTGCTGCCGCGTCTCGCGGACGCTGCCGCACCCCTCGCCTTCGACATGGCCCGGCAAGTGCAAGGGTCCGACGATCCTCGGTTGCTGTCCGCTGCGGTGGAGCTGTGGCAGCGCATCGTGAGCGCTACTCCTGCCAAACACTCCGAGCGACCCAGGGCGTTGTCCAATCTCGGCGGCGTACTCGGGATCCGGTTCGAGCGCAACGGCGCCTTGGCGGACCTGGACGCCGCGGTCGACTTGTACCAGCAGGCCGTGGTCTCGGCCAGCGCCGATCATCCGGACCGGGCCGGGATGCAGTTCAACCTGGCGAGCGCTCTGCGGGCTCGTTCCGCTCACACCGGCGCGGTGACGGACCTGGAGGTGGCCATCGCCGCCGGGCAGGCGGCAGTGGACGCCACGCCGGTCGGCCGCCCTGAGTGGGTGGGCATGGCGTCCCTTCTCGGAATCGCGCTGCTGGATCGTTTCGAACAAACCGGAGCACTCCGGGATCTCGACCGCGCGATCGAGTACCTGCAGCGGGCGAGAGCCGTGTCCCCGCCCTGCGGGCCCCAACAGGTGCCGCTGCTCACCAGTCTCGGGAAGGCTCTGCAGGCCCGTTTCGCGCGGAAGGGAGCGATACCCGACGCCGACGCAGCCGTGAAGGTGCTCCATGACGCGGTGACGGCCATGCCCGACCACCACCCGGATCGCGCGCAGGCACTCATCCGGCTGGCCAGTGCCCTGGGAGAGCGGTCCCAGCGAACCGGCTCCGAGCAGGACCTGGACGCCGCGATGGACCACTTACGGCAGGCCGAGCAGCTGTGCCCGGAAGGCCACCCCGAGCGCGGGACGGTCCTGTCCACCATGGCCACCGCAACGGCAGCCCGGTTCGAGCACACTGAAGCGCTGCGGGATCTGGACACAGCCATCGCCCTGCACCGCCGAGCCCATGCCTCCATGCCGGCGCAGCACCCGGCGCGTGCCTCGGTGCTGTCCAACCTGGGGGCCGACTTACAGAGGCGGTTCGAGCGGACGGGCGCGATCGAGGACCTCACTGAAGCCATCGCGGCAGGCCGCAAAGCAGCCTCGGCAACATCCGACAGCGACCCGGATCACGCGAGAATCCTGTCCAACGTCGGCGGTGCGCTGATCCGGCGATTCGAGCGGAACGGAGCGCTCACAGACCTCGACTCCGCCATCGCCCAGCTCCGTCAGGCCGCGAGGGAGACACCGGCCGACCACCCCGACCGTCCCTGGTGGTTGGGCAACCTATGCGGAGCACTGCGGAGGCGCTACGAGCGGACCGGACAGCTGGCCGACCTCGACTTTGCCATCAACCACTTACGAGACGTGGTGACCGCCACGCCTGCAGACCATCCCAACCGGCCGATGTGGCTGTCCAACTTAGGCGGAACGCTCGTCGCGCGCTTCGAGCGCACAGGCACTACGGCGGACCTCGAGGCCGCGATCACGGCAACGAGGCAGGCAGGGACACTCCTGACACCTGGCCACCCTGAGCGCGCGGGAGTGCTGTCGGTTCTGGGTAGCGCTCTGCTGCGCAAGTACGAACGGTCCGGAGCCGCCGAGGATCTCGACGACGCCGTCGGCTGCCTGGTACAAGCGGTGACGGCCACACCTGCGAGCCACCCCGACGCCGCACGCATCCGGTCCATCTCGGGAACCGCTCACCTCAGGAAGTTCCAGCAAACGGGGCACCTCCAGGACGTCGACACCGCCATCGGCTGGCTGCGCGAAGCCGTGGCCACAGCACCGGCTGATCACCCGGACCGCGCCATGTGGTGGTCCAATCTCGGCCTTGCCCTGGGGGCCCGTTTCTCTCGCACCGGCACTCTCACAGAGCTCGACGCGGCCGTCGAGGCGGGGCAGCAGGCGGTGGCGGCCACTCCGGCCGACCACCCACACCACGCATCGGCGCTGTGCAACCTCGGAATCGCCCTCAGGACACGGTCCGAACGGACCAGCACCAAGGCGGATGTCACCGCCGCCGCGCACTGCTGGCTGGCGGCGTCGGAGATTGCGTCCGCGCCACCATTCGTCCGGGTCAGGGCCGGCTTCGCCGCAAGCAGGCTGTTCGCCCGCGCCGGTGACGCAGACCGTGCCGCGGACACGGCGGAGGCCGCAGTGCGGCTATTGCCCCTGGTGCCGTCGCGGCGGATGGCACGCACCGATCAGCAGTACGCGATCGGCGCCTTCCCCGGGCTGGCCGCCACGGCCGCTGCGCTGGCCCTCGCCGCTCCGGCCGGTACCTCGGCCGATCGGGCAGAGCGGGCTCTGGGACTGCTGGAGGTAGGCCGTGCCCTGCTCCTCAGCCAAGTGCTCGAAACCCGCAGCGACGTGACCGATCTGCGCGACCGCCATCCGGAGCTGGCCGCTCGCTTCCTTCGACTGCGCGAGCTGCTCGACGACCCCGGGAACGCCACGACGTACCCGGATGCCGGATACGCGGTCACGGACGGCGGGTTGCGCCTGAACCGGCTGATGACAGACCGCAACCAATGGGCCGAGGGGTTCGCGGAGCTCCTGACCGAGATCCGGCGTCTGAACGGCTTCACCTCCTTCGGCCTTCCTCCGAGCCCACAGGAGCTGCGCGCCGAGGCGTCGGACGGCCCGGTGGTCATGTTCAACATCAGCGATCACCGAAGCGACGCCTTGCTGCTCACCTCCACATCGATCGCGAGCGTGGAGCTCCCTACTCTCACTCCCGCAGAGGTCCTGCGACAAGCCCGCGCCTTCAGCAGCGCGCAGGAACTCGCCGCGCGCGGTGAAACGCAATCGGAGCGGGAGGAGGCGCAGGCAACGCTTTCGAATGTTCTACGGTGGCTGTGGGATGCCGCCTGCGGGCCGGTGCTGGATGCTCTAGGACATGATCGCCCGCCGGATGAGACGCGTGACGAGGACTGGCCGCGGGTGTGGTGGGTCCCCAGCGGGCTGCTAACACTGCTGCCGCTGCACGCCGCTGGTCACCACACCGACTCGGGTGAGAACCCGCGCACGGTGATGGACAGAGTGGTCTCCTCCTACACCCCGACCGTTCGTAACCTGCGCCACGCCCGTGAGTGCGCCCGGGCTCGCGCCTCGGCGGCCGTACGCAGTCTCATCGTGGCCATGCCGACCACACCAGGGTTACCCGGCCGCGGGCACCTGCATTTCGTCGAGGAAGAAGCCGAGATGCTGCGGGCCCGACTGCCCGAGCCTGTGCTGTTGCAGGAGCGTGATTCACCGGAGGGTGCCGCCATTGCCCACATTGACGTCCCCACCAAAGTTGTCGTGCTCAAGCACCTGGCTGAAGTGTGCGTGGTGCACTTCGCCTGCCATGGCACCAGCGATCCTCTCGACCCCTCCAACAGCCGGCTTCTGCTCCACGATCATGCGGAGGATCCGCTGACCGTCGCCAGTCTGATCCCGGTCGCGCTCAAGAGTGCCGGACTCGCCTACCTGTCCGCCTGCCGCACGGCCGCCGTGGACACGACCGAACTGCTCGACGAGGCGATCCACCTCACCTCCGCGTTCCAGCTCGCCGGGTTTCCCCATGTCGTCGGGACGCTCTGGGCGATCGACGACCAGATCGCCGTCACCATGGCCGAGTTGTTCTACTCCCGCCTGGACACGGATGCCACGGGCCTGGTCCCGGGTCGTTCCGCCCGTGCACTGCACGATGCGGTGCGTGACGTGCGCGACGGCTCCGACCTGCCGCCCGGGTTCGACAGGAGACAGACACCTCAGCTGTGGGCCGCCTATCTACATGCCGGTGCCTGAGCGAGGACGGCCCTACGACGTGAGGCCACGAAGTGACGCCCATCGGGCCGCGTCTCGTCGGCCAGGCGGTACCACCCGCTCGGTGGCCTCACTCGGGAGAGCAGGGCCTCAGGCGCCGGCGGCGGGAGGGTCGTTTCGCGGCCTGGGGGGCGGACTGGGGGTGAGATGGAGGGTGACGGTGTCGCCGAACTCTTGGGTCAGGGGCACCGGGTCAAGGCTGAGATGCTCGGCGAGGGCCCGGATATAGGTGCGGGCCGCTGCCTCGAGCAGGTGGGCGTACACGTCGGCGGCGGCGCGAGTACGGCGCCAACTGGCAAGGGCGAGCGCAGCGGTAACTGCCGTGGCGGGCCACCACCACACGGCGAGACACAGGTAGAGCACGGCCCAGGCAGTGAGGGCGGTGGCCCGGGTGAGAGTCTGGCGCGCGGTGGTGATGTCGGCCCGTACGGTGTCAGGAAGGACCATCCACAGGTGCGGCCACACGGACGACAGATCGAGGTGATAGTCGCGCTCGAGGCGCACGGCCACCGCCTGGATGCGATCGCCGCTCCAGGTGGGACGCTCGGGACATTCTACGGAGATGCGAGTCATCGCCACCTGGGCGGCGTAACGAGGGAGGGGATCGACGCGTTCGCGGCGCAGTCGGGCGTCGGCGGCTTCGTCTCTGAGGCGGTGCCAGGTCTCGGCTGCCGCCTTCCAGCGATCGACGCGGGAGCGGGTGACCCTCCGGGCCAGGTGCCGGATTCCGGGAGGCCAGGTGTACCAGTTGGTGGCGAGATGCAGTTGCTCAGCCAGTGATCCGAGCGCCGTCGCGATCAGTCCGACGACAGCAGAAGCAACCAACACGGCTGCCAGCAGGACGACCTGGCCGCCCACGGTGCGGACTGCGGGAGCGCCGGCCCACTCCGATATCTGCTCGGTCAGGCGGTCGAGGTCGAAAGGGTGGGCATGGCCGAGGGCACGGGCGGCGGCAGAGACGGCAAGGTAGAGGACTCCGGGCAGGACCAGCAGGGACATCCATCTTTCGGCGAGCTTTTTGCCTAGTTCCGCCAGCATGGCGCCCATGGGCTACAACCGGTCCCGCCGCAGCACGTCTGCACTGATCGTGCAGGTGGGAACGGGAACCGTACCCTGCGGCCACCAGCGGCGGGCACATCGAAGGGCCGGGCACAGATACACGGTCTCGTCGGCTCCCGCGTAGGGGTCCACGCCTGCGGCACGGAAGCCACGGTCCGGAGAGGGCTCGTGATCGACATACGAGTACAGGCCTTGGGAGTCGCCGAGGGACTGGAGCACAGAATGCAGCACGTTCAGCGCTCGCGCCACGCTCCCGCCGTCGTGGCTCGCGATCAGCACATCATCGAGAAGCGAGTCACTTCCGGCCGGACCAGCCCGCAGCCGCCTGCGGATGTCCTCCGCGTGCTCGCACACGACAGCCAGCCTTTTCGCGATTTCACCAAGACCAGCCACGCGCCCCCGCCCCCTCGGCCGCTCCAGCCGGCGCCACTTCACTCAGGGCTGTCCGATGCGGCTGGACCGGGGTAAGTCTATCCAAGCACGCTGCCGACGTGCCACGGATCGTGCTATAAGCGTCACGAGGAGTGAGAGATCGGGGCGGGGGAAGGGCACTGTAACGTTGGCTGACCGGTGGAATGATCTTCTGGTAGATCGTGCTGGAGGGGGCTGTCTGTGGGGGCCGTGTCGCCGTCGTACAAGGGGCACCGGTAC
>NZ_JBEOYO010000082.1:0-29984 GCF_040297125.1 Streptomyces sp. NPDC001868
CCTCGCGGAAATCCGGGTCGAACTTCCGTCGCTTCTCCGCCATGACTCCCAACTTCCCCTGCAGTCACGGTCTTCACGCTACGAGGGGAGGGACAGAAGCCGTCACGTGACACGTATCCCAAGACCGCCGGACCCAGCACCTCAGTCACAGGCAATACGGCCCGAACCGCTTCTGAAGACGTCAGTGAGCTGGTCGCCATCACGGCCAGGAGCCCACGCAGAACCTGCGCATCCCTGTCGGTCGGCGCCGTGACGATCGCCGACTCGCCCAGCACCACAATCCCAGCCCACGAAGGCGGAGCCAGCTGCGAGGCAGGCGACGTGACCACGTTCAAGCCCCCCACCGAGGGAAACGACACCGGCACAGCGGCCAACGTCTCCCACACGCCCTGAGCCTGCTTCAGCAACGGATCAACAGCCATCAGCCGATCCTGCCACCCCGAGATCACAGACGCCGAGGGATTCCGTCGGCCGCCCAGTGAAACGACGCCTCAGGTGGTCCCACCGCAAGCCATTCCCCGGGGCCACTTCAGGACGTCCGCAAGCCTCGAAATCCCCACCAACTGGGGCCGCTCGAAGCCAACATGCCGGGGCCGCTGAACAACGTCACAGCCATGCAGACGTCCAGGGCCAGGGTGAGGTGCATCTTCACCGGATCGCCGAAGACGTGCTCGCGGACCATGACCGGCAGCACCGTGGTGTCCAGCGCGACGACCTGGCCCGGCCGGTGCACCAGGACGTGTCCCTCCGACTCCGGCAGGTCGGCCGAGCGCGTGTAGCGCTGCCGGGCGCCGCCGGGGCCGAACCACTCCTGCCAGAGCCGGCGCAGGGTGTCGTAGCTGGGCACCTTCGTCTCGGGCCCGAACTCCTCGCGGACGTACTGGCGGATCATGCGGTCCTTGGTCCGCATCGACACCTTCGCCATCCGCTTCGTCTCCTCGCGGACCGCGAGGACCGCCTCCCGCACTGGCTCGGAAACCTTGCGGGTTCCGCCGCTTCGGCGCAGCCAGCGGTCGTCGGCGCAGCCGACCAGCCCGAACCGGCGGCGGGCGTTTTCCCACCGGATCAGCGTGCGGTAGCCGACCGAGCTCAGCCCCAGCAGCTTCGCGTGCTGCGGGTCCAGAGCCGCGAACTCCGCCACTTTCGCGTGCCGGCGCTCGGTGAGCGTCGTCGTCGCCGGGTCGTACTCGGCTCTGGGCTCACCCGGGCCCAAGTGGAACGGGTCACCGGAGCGGAACCCGGTCGCCACTTCCAGCAGGTGTGCCATCCGCAGCTCGGTCAGCTCCAGCCGGCCAGCCTTCAGGTCCTCGGACGCCTTGCGCTGGCGGCCCCGGTCGGCCCCCGCCGACGACGTCCGCGATGACGGTCGGCACTGCGGATGGTTGGCCAGGAACCTGAAGGTCATCCGCTCGCGGGTGCCGTCGTCCTTCACCAACTGCACCCGGCCCAGGTGCGGTTCGCGCCACTCGACCGTCCACTCCGTCCCGTCCAGCACCAGCCCGGCGCCGGGGGAAAGGTCCAGCACCGCCGCCGCGGTCACCGGCCCGCCTCCCCGGCGGGCATCACGAGCGAGCGGTCCCCAAGTGGGGCGGCCAGGTCGACGCCCAGCTGCCTCGACCACAGCAGGTGCAGCAGCTGGGCCCGGGCGACCGGTTCGCAGCCCGTCGCTGCCGCGAGCTCGCCGAACCTCCGCCCGCCCGCGGCCTCGGCGAGCAGCACCGGCCGAAGCCCCAGCGGATCGGACCTCAGTTGGCGCCGCGACGCCATCGCGTCCAGCCCTGCGAAGGCGTGCTCGCGCCAGCGGGCGGCCACCGCGTAGCGCCAGCCGCAGGCGACGGCGACCTCGGCGGCCGCGGTGAACGACTCCCGGTCCGCCTCCTTGATCAAAGGCTCGGGGCGTACGTCGATCAGCCAGACGCCGCGGCGGGTCACCGCGAGGTAGTCAGGGGTGTGGGCGCGGCGCTTCCCGCAGGTTGCGAAGGAGATCTTCAGCGGCTGCGAGACGACGTCCACCACGTCGCCGGCGAAGTCCAGGGCCAGCAGCACCCGGCTCTCCTCCAGGCTCTCCGCTCCGTGGTGTCGGCCGGTGCTGGTCAGGAACTGCAGGCTAGGACGGTGCCGTTGGTCCCGGCGCCAGGTGAAGTGCCGCATCGGTTCGCTCGTGAGTACCGGTTCCTGTACGAGATCGTGCACCGAGCAGGACGCATCGTCCCCACCTGCCCGCCACGAGACCGCCCACCGTCTCGTCCAGCCGTCGCCCAGATCCAGGCCAGACCTGCCCGCGTCGACGCCCGTCGGCACGAAAAGGTCCTCCCAGCTGCACTGATGCGACCAGACCGCCCCGGCGTCAGCGGCTTCGACTACCCTTCCCGACCCAGCACGTGTAGCGGACATGAGCCCATCGAAGCCCTGCGGAGAACCTCAGATTCCCGATCTTCGTTTCTGGTGACAGAAAGGCTGCTGAATGAGCGCCTGTGACAAGTCAGATGCCTCGCGTGTGACAACCAGGCTGCCTCGGTCGTCCCCATTCGCCAGCTCAGCCGGTCCCGCTGGTGACAACTCCTGAGCTTCGGCTCATTGAGGTGAAGCGCGATAGGTGTCACAAAGGCAGGCTTGTTGGCACCGAGGTCGGCGGCCCCTCTCCCTTTACGGAGAGCCTTGACCGCTGAACCCGGAGTCGTGTCCTCCGGCGGGCCGATGTGGTCGGCGTTCCGGAAGCCGTGTGATCGCGGCGCTCACTGCCAGCCCGAGCGTGACACCGACACCGGAGCCAACGCTCTGCGCCCAGGCATCGTCGAGGGAGCCGGGCAGGACGGCTCTTGTGAGCCGGCTGGCAACCGCCAGGACTGTTACCGCGGCCAGTGTGGCCGTCCAGCGGTACCGCACCCCGTCGATGATGTCGCCATAAAAGAGGAGCAACAGTGCCATGCCGAACTTGGCGTCCCAGCCGATCGCGGTGAGCCCGGCCCCGAAGGCAAGCGCGAACAGCCAGAGCCCCACCAGTTGCCGGGCGAACGTGGGCGGCTGCCGTCTTGCACCACGCGGGGGCCAGAAGAACCGTGTGATGTGCCGGACGATCGCGTACTTCTGCATGACTCGCGTCCCGATCCCCCGGGGTAGCCGACTTCTGCCGGCGCTCAGTAGTAGGACGCACAGGAGCAGGACGCGGTTGTGGTGAAGTGTCGTCTCGGGGAGCCAGAGGCTGTGGATCTTCGCTTCTGGTGACAGAAGGGCTGCCGAATGAGCATGTGTGACAAGCCGCGTGCCTTGCTTGTGACAACCAGGCCGCTTCAACCGGTCCTGTACACCGGATCTTCTGCCTCCCCTGGTAACAACTTCCGTCCGTCGGCTCACTTATTCGCGGGCCGTCGCACAGCGCTCTGGCGGCGGCCCGCTCCGAATCCGCACCACGAATGCGAGGCCGAAGATGACCACGCCCCGGCGCACCTTGCGCCGACCGCTCGCCCCGCTGGCCGCGCCCCGCGAGCCGGTCGACCCCGCCCGCATCGGCCGGCGCGTGGTGCGCCGCCGCGCGAGGGGCATTGACGCCGTCGCCGTCGTTCGCAGGCCCTCGAGGACGCCCGGTTCGACGCGCGGCAGGACTCGCGGCACGAGCACCTGGCCGACGACGAACGCGGCCGGGCGGAGCTCGCGGAATGGGAGCGCATCGACCAACTGCTCGCCGACGCGGCCCCGAACACCGTCTACGACCCGGACGCCGACGGCGTCGTCCAGGAGGAGCTCGCCGCCGAAGCCGCGGCCGCCGCCGCCCGGGAAGCCGAACTGCGCGAAGCCCAGCGGATCGCCGCCCGGGCCGATGAGCTCCAGGCGCTGCGCGCACTCGGCGCCCTGGAACAGACCGAACCCCGCGAAGGCGACGAAGCCGCCCGGGACGAACTCACCCGGCGAGCCGGCTCGTACGTACAGAAGGACGTCGACGCCTGGCTCGCCCACGCCCTGGCCGCGCACCTCGGGCACTACACGGATCCCGCCGCCCGCGCGGCCGCCGCCGCTCTGCTGCCGACGCATCTGCTCGCCCACGCCGGGCTGCTCACCGAACTCGCGCACCTCGCGCCGGCCGCCGGCGTCGACCAGCTGGCGTTCGCAGCCAGGCTCGCCTCCGTTGACCCCGAGGCCACCGGCGACCTCGCCGCGTTCCTCGCCCGCGCCTGGTCTGGGCAGAGCTGATTCCATCGGTTTGACCGCGGCAGCGGACATAGGCTGACTCGACTATCAGCCGGAGGAGCGTCACATGGAACCGACCGTCGACAGGCCAGCGCCGCAGGTTACCGTCACAGACATCCGTACCCTTTTGGACTCTTCCGCTGAGCTCCCCGTTCTGTACATCAACTACGGTCCTGGCGAGGGGGGCACCGAAGCGGAGTTGGACGTGTGGGCCGCAGGCCTGGTCTACCAGCCCGACATCGTCCTCACCCGCGCGACCGCTCTGGACCAGCTTGGCGAGGAACCCAATAGCGAGACCATCGCGGCATTCCTGCCGAAGGTTCAGAAAGCCGTGGACCAGATGATCTCAGTCCGAGGTTTGTGAAGCAGATCTGCTACCCCGACGGACCGTCTCATTCGGCAAGGTGTCACGCTGACGGAGCGTGAGCGTGACACCGCCTGTCACGCTCCCCTGGAAAAGTGTCACGCCGCCTTAAATATTCCCCCTTATGTCCGTTTCTTGGATCCCGTGAGCCTCTCCGGGACGGGATTCGAGGGCGGAGTGTGACGCTTGTGATCATGCATCGCGCACACTCGTGAGCAGCACTGAACGTAACGAAGCGACGGTCGGTAGATGGTGTCCCGTCTCATTGAACCTTGACCGATCTCACTGAACTTTGACCGGGTCCGCAGCTGAGCAGGGCCCTGGGCTCGCAAGCGGTCCGTCGCGAAGGATGTGCGCCATGTACGACACCTTCCGATACCGCTACCTCCACGCCGGCATGGGCCTGGCCGCGGATCTGCGCGCCGACGCGTACGAGACGGACGACGCCCCGCCCCCGACCAGCCTCCTCATCAACCGCTCCCTGTCCCTGCGGCTCCCTGCGGACCGGACCCCGTACTGGTTGGACGCGGCTTGGCTTGCTTTCGGTGCTTCCCTTCACGCTGAGCAGTTGACCGACGGCCGGGCCCTGATCCTCGACGTCGAAGCGTTCACGTACCCCCACGCCGACTACCGTTCGGAGGTTGCTGCCCTCGCCATCGACGGCTGGATCCACCGCCGCTTCGGGCTCGCCCCTTGCGGTGCCACAGTGGTGTACGACCGGCCCTCCCACCGTTTCGCCTTCAACTGGCCGGGCCCGGTCGCCCCCTTCACCGACGAGCCTCCGCCACCGTGCTCCGGGTGAGTGGCCAACCACAGCTCGGAACCCGGACCCTCTTGCTCAACTGCGAGCCCGGTCAAAGTTCAGTGAGATCGGTCAAGGTTCAGTGAGACGGGACAGATGGTGTGCGACGGCCACACGAAGACCGTCCGCCTCCAGGCCGCCGACGGTCAGATCGTGGCCCGCGCCCGGCCTGAACAGTGGATCTGGCCTGTGCCATCTGTGTCATCAACCCTTCGTTTTCCCAGGTGGGCATGGTCATCTGTGTCACTGTTCAGCTGATCTGTGTCATCGCGCGGGCGGACCCCGGCGGGCCCGGAACCAGGGTCTCTGGGTCCCGGGACCGGTGTTTTCCCAGGTGGACACGAAACGTGTTGGAGCTGGGTCCACCTGGGTCCTGGGTCTTGCACCCTCCTGCGAGCCGGTTCGTCCGGAGTGGTCCCCACGGGCCGGGGCGGCCGATACCGTGGAAGCAGACGCCAGTTCCGCCCTCCTGGAGCCCTCGATGAGCGAACAGCCGGCCCCCGCCGACCACGCCCGGCAGCAGCTGGAGCCCGCGGCCGCCGACGCGGTCCGCGCGTACGCGGCCAGGACCCGCGAGAACGCCGACCAGTTTGCCGCCGTCCTGGAGGACATCGCGGCCAACGGGCTGCCCTCGGTGGAGGACTGCACGCCGTGGGAGGAGCTGCGCGAGGCCCACCTCGCCCGGCTCGCCTCGCAGCGCCCGGCCGTCGCCTGATGGCCCCGCAGCACGGCTCGCGCCGCGCCCGTATCGCCTTCTCCGACTCCGCCGCCAAGCAGCTGGAGAACATCACCAGCGAGACGGCCATCCACGCCCTGGACCGCGCCCTGGTCGTCATCTCCGTCGACCCGGACGTCGGCGAGCCGATCCCCGGCGACACCGCCGGCCCCCAGTTGCGCCAGTACACCGACGAAGTCGAAGCCGTCCGCGTCCTGTACTTCGTCACCGCGCTGCGCACCGTCGTTATCTGCGGTTCTGATCTGGTCCTTGTTACCTGAGGCATCTGGGCTCACTAGTTCGTGTGACTGTGGGATATCTGCTGGTTGTGAGGCACGTGCTGACGGTCACTCATGGGTGGCGTGAGGTTTCGTGCACTGTGTGCTGAGTCGCCTGTGGACAGGCGTCCGTTGTGGGTTGTGGTTGATGAGTCGTACCGGCTGCATCACGAGGCATGCCTGTTTCTGGCGGCTCTGCGGGACATGGGCCGGTCGTTTAACACGGAGAAGGCGTACGGCATCCGGGCCGCGCTGCTGCTGACCTGGTGCTCTGGGCGGGGTCTGGACTGGCAGCGGGTCACGCTCCTAGACCTGGCCCGGTTCCTGCGGTGGCTGGTGGACGAGCCGCTGCCGCCGCGCAGTAAGCGGGTAGCCTCCCCTCCGCGGTTCCGGACGGAAAAGTCGGCGAACGCGGTGATGACGGGGGCCTGCGAGTTCCTGCGGTTCTGCTCGCGCAACGAGTGGGTGGACGCGGAGCTGGTGGCCCGGTTGACGGAGACGAAGTACCTGAACTGGCTTCCGCCGGGCAGGGAAGCGGGCGAGGACGGCCAATTTCGCACCGTGAGGGCGAAGATCCTCAAGCTGCCGGAACCGGCCGAGGACACCGTGGAGTATCTGACGCCGGAAGAGTCCGACCAGCTGTTCCAGGTGGCCACGCATGCCCGCGACCGGTTCCTGATCGCCTTGCTCGGCGCCACCGGAGAACGGATCAGCGAGGCCCTGGGACTGCGGCGCCAGGACATGCACCTGCTCAGCAGTTCACGGACGCTGGGCTGCCGGGTCGAGGGCCCGCACATCCACGTCCGGCGGCGGGCGAACAACGCCAACGGCGCCCTGGCCAAGTCGCGCTTCGCCCGGGTCATCCCGGTGACCGAGGAACTGGCGGGCCTCTACGCGGACTACCAGCTTGAACGGGACGATGTCGTGGAGGCAGCCAGCTGCGACATGGTCTTCGTGAACCTCTTCCACGCCCCGCTTGGGCAGCCGATGCGCTACGGCACCGCGAAGGAACTCTTCGACCGGCTGGCGAAGAAGGCCAGGCTCACCGCCCGTCCGCACATGCTGCGGCACGGGGCGGCTACGTCATGGGTCCGCGCCGGTATCGACGAGGACGTGGTCCAGGACCTGATGGGGCACATCTGTCGGTCCTCGCTGACGCCATACCTGCACAGGAGCGAGGCAGACAAGCGGGCCGCGGTCGAGCTGGTGGCGGCGGGGAGGCGGTCATGACCAGTCCTGCTGTGATCGCCGCGGATCCGCTCTGTCCAGTCGTCCCGCTCGACACGACCGGCTGGACGAGGTGGCTGGAGGAGCAGACGGATCCCCTTTGGCGGCCGGGCGAGTGGGACCAGGACGCCTTGCTCTTCGACGGTGCCCTGGACAACCCCCGCACCGCGGTCGACAAGTGCAGGACGGCGTCGTGCTGGACCCTGATGCCGGCCCGCAAGGGGTTCTGTCGGCACTGCCTGGAACTCCACCGCACCAGCGGGCTGAGCCGGGAGGAGTTCTCCGCGACCTACCAGCGTCCCCTCCGCATCCGGCTCGCGCGGGGCACCGAAAGGGAAGCGTGCACCCTGGAACGGGCCTCGCTCCGATGCGAGCGGCCCATCTACACCCAGGGAATCTGCCGCACCCACTACTCGGCCTGGCGACGCCAGACGGCCCTGAGCGTGGAGGAATGGATCATCTCCAGCGCCGCCCAGCCGCTTGAGGCCCGGCCGACCTGCATCGTCCGCGGCTGTCCCAACCAGCGGATCATGACCGGGTTTTGCAACCCGCACTACCAGGCATGGGAGAGGGACCGCCGCAAGGGCCTCACGACCGGGGAACCGGAAGGCTGGGCTTCGAGGGTGGCCGCGAACCTGCGGGCCAACCAGTTCTGCCTGCGTCCCCTGGAGGGAGACCGTCCGCTGGGAAGTTCTTTACGGGCTGCATGCGGGCCCCCGAGCTCGTGGTCGGTGACGGCGCGATGGGCCTGTGGAGGGCTCTCACAGAGGTGTTTCCGCAGGCCAGGCATCAAAGGTGCTGGGTTCACAAAAGCCGGAACGTCGTCAACGCCCTGCCGAAGTCGGCCCAGCCCGGAGCGAAGAAGGCACTGCAGGAGATCTACAACGCCGAAGACCGCGACCACGCCGAGAAGGCCGTCAAGGACTTCGATCGCGCCTACGGCGCGAAGTGGCCCAAGGCGGTGAAGAAGGTCACCGACGAGGCCGATGAACTCCTGGCGTTCTACGACTTTCCCGCCGAACACTGGGTCCACCTCAGAACGACGAACCCGATCGAATCCACCTTCAGCACCGTCAAGTTGAGGACCCGGGTCACCCGCGGAGCTGGCAGCCCCGCAGCGGCCCTGGCCATGGTGTTCAAGCTCACCGAGTCCGCCCAGGCCCGCTGGCGCGCGATCACCGCACCCCATCTCGTCGCCCTCGTCCGCAACGGCGCCACATTCCACAACGGCTACCTCCTGGAGCGTCCCGAGGTGAGCGCAGCATGACCAGGCACGGGAACCGTCCACTGCTCTTCGTGGACGTCGACGGGCCGCTCCTGCCGTTCGGTGACGACCCGCAGCGCGATCTCACGGGCACCGCATCCAACTCGCACCTGGCGCGGCTCGACCCGCAGATCGGGCCGCGGCTCGCGGCGCTGCCGTGCGACCTAGTCTGGGCCACCACCTGGGAAGAAGAGGCCAATATCGAGCTGGCACCGAGACTCGGCCTGCCGCAGCTGCCGGTCGTGAACTGGCCAGAGCCCTCAGCCGCCCACGAACGCGAAGACCAGTGGTTCGGGCTCCACTGGAAGACCCGAACCCTCGTGGCGTGGGCGGACGGACGCCCGTTCGCCTGGGTCGACGACGAGATCACCGACGCCGACCGAGACTGGGTATCCATCCACCACCCCGCCCAGGCGATCCTCCATCGCGTCGCGTCGTCCCGAGGCCTCACCGACCAGGACTTCGTAGTCCTCGATGAATGGCTACAGCTGGCTTGAGGTTCTCCGCGCTGATCCACAGGATTTGACAGTTACTCCTGCAAATCCTGCAAAAAACCACCGGAGGAGTGTGGCACTCCTACTACGACGACACCCTGATCGAGGGCTCCGGCCCCGGCAGGATTGACATCGATCACCTGGTCCCGCTCGCCGAGGCCCACGACTCCGGCGCCTACGGCTGGACGACGGAGAAACGCCGCCGCTACGCCAACGATCTCGGAGCCGAAGTCAGCCTGATCGCCGTCAGCGCCCGCTCTAACCGGCAGAAATCGGACCAGGATCCCACCACATGGATGCCGATTCCGTCCGTGCACTGCCGGTACCTCGGCGAGTGGGTGGCGACGAAGAAGCGGTGGGGTCTGGCGGTCGACCCGGCTGAGCGTGAGGCTCTGCTGCGCTTCGCCGCCGACTGCCCGGACACCACCCTCGCCTACGAGCCGGCGCCGTAGCCCGCACACGACTCGCTCGGTCGCTCAGCCGTCCCCGCGATCCTTCTTCGAGACCCGGTTTCCCGGGATGCGGGACTGCTGTGGCTTTCCCCATTCATCCGCTGCTCTGCTGCCTGCCGGTGTATCACCGGCGGGTAGCAGCCGTCTGGCCCCCGGGGCGTGCGGCAAACGGCGCCCAGTGAGCTGCCGCCGGGTTGTCAGCTCAGGCAGAAGCGCTGGCTGATCTTGTCGGCGTCATCCGACTGGATAAGCGTGAGGACGACGGTTACTGCCTTTGAAGGAGGAGTGACCAAAGACGCCTCTTGATGTTCGACGGGCCCCTACAGTCGCGCGGGTGAGTTACGTGAGCCTGCTGCGGCAACGTCCCGTCCTGGTCCTGTGGCTTGCTGAGACGCTGTCCGTCTTCGGCGACCGCTTCTTCACCCTTGCTCTGGCATGGACGGCCTGGCAGCGATCCGGCGCGGTCGCCATGGGCCTGGTCGTGGTGGTCGAGTCGGTGCCTCACCTGCTGATCGGCGTCTTCGGCCGGAAGCTGGTCGCGCGCTTCGCCTCCTTCCGCGCGCTTGCCGCAGTGGAGGCCGTGCAGGTCGTCATCGTGGGCGCGACGGGCACCGCCCTGGACCGGGCCGGGGCCCATTGCACGCGGATCACCGTCCCGCTGGACTACAGCCGCCCGACCGGCCCGACCACCCGGATCGCCCTCTCCCGGCTCCCGGCGTCCGACCGGGCGCACCGGATCGGCACCCTGGTCCTCAACCACGGCGGTCCGGCCGAGCCGACGCTCGGTATGCCACTGGAGACGCGGGCGTACATGGGCAAGGTGGCTGCCCGGTACGACCTGGTCGGGATCGATCCGCGGTTCGTGGGGCGCAGTACGCAGATCGACTGCGGCTGGCCGACCGGTATCTGGATCCGTTCCGCCGGGACCGGCCGGGCCGCGTTCGACCGCCAGGTCGCCTTCCAGCGGGAGCTGGCCGCAGGGTGCGTACGCCGCCACGGTGATGTACTGCCGTACTGCCGTACGTGACGACCCGCAACACCGCCCGGGACATGGACGTCGTCCGCGCGGTGCTGGGCGAGCGCCGGATCTCCTACCTCGGGTACTCCTACGGCGCGTATCTCGGCGCCGTGTACACGCAGTTGTTCCCGGGGCGCACCGACCGGGTGGTCCTCGACAGCGCCGGTGATCCGCGCCGCTGGAATCCGAGGCCGTGGGTGGGCAACGAGCCTGTGGTGGAGCGGGCGTTGGGCGCATGGGCGTCCTGGACGGCGGCCCGGGACCGGGAGTACGGGCTCGGGGCGAGCCGGGACGCCGTGCTCGCGACCGTCCACCGGATCGTCGGGGCGGCGTCGGAGCGGGCGTTGCGCGTCGGCTCGTACGACATCGACGAGCATCTGGTGCCGTATCTCTTCTGGAACGGTGTCGGCACCGACCGCGCCGCGGGCCGGGCCGCGTTCGCGCGCTCGGTGGCGGTGCTGGAGAAGGCGGCGCGGCGGATCGCCGTCGCGCCGACTCCGGAATTGGAGGGGAGCCTGCGGTTCGTGCTGGACGCCGCCAGTTCACACTACGGCAGCCCGGCCGCCGCGATCCTGTGCGGCGACGCGGCGGCCCCGCGCGAAAGGGAGCGTACTGGCGCGACATCGAACGCGGCCGCGCCCGCCACCCCCTCTTCGGCCCGCTGACGAACAACATCTCCCCGTGCGCCTTCTGGCCCGATCCCCCGCGCGAGTCCCCGACCCGGATCGCCAACGCCTCGTCCGCGCTGATCGTCTCCGCGACCGGCGACACGGCGACCACATACCGGGGCAGCCGCGCGATGCACCGTCTGCTGACGGGTTCCCGGCTGCTCACCCTGGACGGGGTGATCGCCCATGGGGTGTACGGCGAGTACGGCGACGCCTGCGTGGACGGCACGGTGAACGCGTACCTGGCCTCGGGCAGGCTCCCGGCCGGGGACCCGACGTGCCGCAAATGAGGGTGTCGTCAACTGCCGCATGGGGGCCGGTACTTCCACTGCGGGAAGTACTGGCGCCATTCGGCGCGGGTGATCGTCGGGTGGGCGGTGGCGCAGATCCGTTCGGCGACGCGGTCGATGTCGGGGTCCCAGAGGAGGGCGGTCCAGTCCTCGCTGCCGGTGGCGAGGGTGCGGCCGTCGGGGCTGAAGGCGACGGTGTCGACCGGTTTGGTGTGGCCGGTCAGCAGCACCGGCTCCCGGGCCTCACCGCCGCCTGTCAGCCCGTACAGCCGCACCTTCCTGTCGGCGCTCGCAGCGGCCAGGGTACGGCCGTCGGGGGCGAAGGCGACGGACATGACGCCGTCGGTGTAGCCGGTGAGGCGGTCGCGGGCGAGGGGGTGGCGGAGGTCGGTGAGGTTCCAGAGGCGTACGGTGCGGTCCTCGCTGCCGGTGGCCAGGGTGCGGCCGTCGGGCGCGAAGTCGACGGACTTCACGGCGCCGGTGTGCCCGGTGAGGACGGACAGCCGGACGGGGTGGCGCGGGCCGGTGACGTCCCAGAGCGTGGCCTTGCGGTTCCGGCTGGCCACGGCGAGGGTACGGCCGTCGGGCGCGAACGTGACGGAGTCCACGGCACTGCTCCCCGGCAGGGCGGACAGCAGGCGTGGCTCGCTGACATCGGTCGTGCTCCAGAGGCGTACGGCGCCCTGCTCGCCGCCGGTGACGAGGATGCGCCCGTCGGGGCTGAACGCGAGCGTGTTGACGTGCCCGATGCGTGCGGGAACGGTACGCAGCAACCGGGGCCCCTTCCCCACGTCCCACAGCCGCAGCGTGCCGTCGGCGCTGGCGCTGGCCAGGGTGCGGCCGTCGGGGCTGAAGGCGACGGAGTTTACGGGCCCGGTGTGGCCGGTGAGCGGCGGGAGTTGGCGCGGCCGGTCCCGGTCGGCGAGGTCCCACAGGCGCACGGTGCTGTCGTAGCTGGCGGTGGCGAGGGTACGGCCGTCGGGGCTGAAGGCGACGGAGTAGAGCGAGCTGGTGTGGCCGGCGAGGGCTGGCCCGGGGAGATCCCAGAGCCGGGTGCTCTGGTCCTCGCTGCCGCTGGCCAGCGTGCGCCCCCGGGGCCCGAAGGCCAGCGCCCGCACACTGCCGGTGTGCCCGGTGAGCACGGCCGCCTCCCGCACGGAACCGTCACCGTCCACGTCCCACCGGCGTACGGTGCCGTCGGTACCCCCGGTGGCGAGCCGACGCCCGTCCGCGCTGAAGGCGACGGCGTTGACGGCATCGGTGTGTGTGGCGAGCGTCTGCGTCCGACGGGACCGGTCGGGCCGACCCACGTCCCAGAGCCGCACGGTGAAGTCGGCTCCGCCGGTGGCGAGTTGGCGCCCACCGGGGGCGAACGCCATGGCGTTGACCTGGCCGGAGTGGGCGGTGGGGGTGGCGGGGGCGGTGGGGTCTGTAGCCCCGGTGGGGTCTGGTCGGCTGACCTGGTCGACCAAGCCCGCCTGCCCCGCCTGGTCTACCTGCCCCGGCACCGTCGACAGTCGGCGCAGTCGCTCGCCCGACTCCGTCAGTTCCCAGAGCCGTATCGCCCCGTCGCCGTGCCCCGTGGCCAGCGTGCGGCCGTTGCCGTGGAACGCGGTCGCCGTGATGTCCGTGCCCGCGTCCAGCGTGGCGAGGCCGCGGGGGCTGCGGGGGTTCGTCAGCTGCCACACCCGGATGCCCGCGCGGGCGACGATCGCGAGGGTACGTGCGGCAGGGCCGACTCCGAAGCCGAATCCCACGCCGGCCACCGGACCGTCGCCGCCCGGCAGCCGTGCCGCGAGCCGGGGGCGGCGGGCGTCGCCGATGTCCCACACGCCCACCGTTCCGTCCTCGCCCCCGGCGGCCAGCAGCCGCGCGTCGGGGCTGACGGCGACCGTGCGTACGGAGCCGCCGAGGCGGCCCAGCGTGACCGGCCCGTCCGGGCGGTGCGGGTCCGGTACCCGGCGCAATCGCACCGTGCGGTCGGCGTCGCCGGTGACCAGGACGCGGCCGTCGGCTCCGAACGCCACCGCCGTGATGGCGCCAGACTGGCCGGTCAGCTGGGTGGCGTACGGCGTGGCGAAGGTGCTGAGGACGCTGCCGCGCGCCTCCGGGGTGGGTGACAACTTGTATGCGGCCAGGCTGAGTTGGGCGGCCAGGGCCGGGTTGACGCCGCGCAGTGCCGCCGCCCGTTCCGCCGCGCGCTGGGAGCCGACGACGTCGCGCTGCTGGTCGGCCGCCCGCTGGGCCCGTACGGCGAGGGCCGCCGTGGTCGTGGTCAGCACGAGCAGGACGCTCAGCAGCCCCACGCCGAGGCGCCGGAACCGGGCCCGGCGCCGCACCGCCGCGTGTTCCGCCGCCCGGGCGGCCAGACCGGCGTCCAGGAACTCTCGCTCCGGTACGGACATCGTCGTACGGTCGAGCCCGGCGGCGAGGGAGAGAGCGGTGCCCCGGTACAGGGCTCCGGGTTCGCGGCCCAGCGCCTCCCAGGCCTGGGCTGCGTCGGTGAGGCGGTGTGCGGTGCGGGTGGCCTCGCGGTCCTCTGTCAGCCAGCGGTGCAGTCGGGGCCAGCATCGGATCAGCGCCTCATGGGCGAGTTCGACGCGCTCGCGGTCGAGGGTGAGGAGGCGGGCGCCGGCGGCGAGGTCGAGTACGGCACGGATCTCGCCGTTGAGGTCACCGCCGGCACCGACCCCCTCCCCCTCCCCCGTCCCCGGCCCCGTCCCCGGCCCCTTCCCCGCCAGCCCGTCCAGTTCCTCCAGGCGGGCCGGGCGCCGGGTGTCCTCCGTGCCGTCGCCGAGGGCGGTCAGCCGTACGAACACCTGCCGGGCCAGCTGTTGCCGGCCCGGGTCCAGACCCTGGTAGAACTCCTCGGCGGTGCGTGCGAGGGCGCCCTCCAGACCGCCCGCCGCCTCGAAGGCGTCCCGGGTGAGCGCGTTGCCCCGGCGCCGCCGCCAGGTCTGCAGCAGGGCGTGCGACAGCAGCGGGAGTACGCCTGCCTGGCCGTGGGCCTGGGCGATGAGCGTGGCGAGCAGGGCGCCCTCGATGGTGAGTCCGGCGCGCTGGGCGGGCTGTACGACGGCTCGGCGCAGTTCGTCGAGGCTCATCGGCCCGACGGGCACCTGGGCGTCGCGCATGGCCTCGACGAGGGGCGCGTGGTGGGTGCAGTGGGCGTAGAAGTCGGCGCGTGCGCCCAGGGCTACGCGGCATCGGCCGCCGGGGTCCGAGGCGGCGAGGACGAGGGCCTCGATGAAACGGTCGCGTTCGGCGGGGTCCCGGCAGAGCGTGAAGACCTCCTCGAACTGGTCGACCACCAGCACGAGTTCACGGTCACCGGTGTCGTCGTCCCGGGCGTTGATCTGCCGTACGACGCGCCCCAGGTTCTCGGGGTCGTCCCGCAGTTCCCCGTACAGGGCGCCCGGCGCGAGCCCCGCCATCGCCCCGAGCCGCACGGCGCACTCCTCCAACGGCCGGGCCCCGGGCGTCAGTACGAGCACGGTCGCCCCCTCCGCCTCCCGCAGCCGCGGCACCAGCCCGGCCCGTAGGAGCGAGGACTTCCCCGACCCCGAAGCCCCGATCACCACCACGAACCGCTGCCGTTCCAGCCGCCCGGCCAGCTCCTCCAGGAGCCGCTCACGCCCGAAGAACCACTCGGAGTCCTGCTCCCGGAAGGACCGCAGCCCGGCGTACGGCGCAGCCGGCCCGCCGCCCTCGGGCTCCGCCCTCACCTCCCCGAGAGCCCCGGCGACCTCCCGCCACCGCTGCCCCCACTCCTCGGTGTCCCCGTCGCAGGCCCGTACGTACGCCAGCGTCACCGCGAGCGTCGGCAGCCGCTGCCCGGCGGCGGCCGAGGACAGGGTCGAGATCGAATAGTGCGCCTGCTCCGCGAGTCTCCGGTACGGCGGATTCCCCGCCTTCCGCCTCAACTGCCGCAACCCAGCGGCGAATTCGACTAACGGACCGTCCCCCGCGTCCAGCGGTCGCTCCCTGCGCGGCATGGCCGCACCTCCCCGATGGTCCCCGCAGCTCCCCGCGACTCCCCGTTCCCCCGTGTCACAGCTCGCACGGCGGGTCGCATTTTTCAGGAGTTGTTTGTTCGACACCAGGCTTCGAACACGAACAATCACCAACGGGCTACATCTGGGCAGATCCGATCGACAACCCGGGGGAAACAGATGCGGCGCACCGAGATCAGGACATTCCGCCCACACATGGGTGGGCAGTCGCGATCCGCCGATGCCATCCTTCTCCCGATCAGGGGTGCCGGTGGGGCGGGGCGAGGGCGGTGGGTGTTGGCAAGATCGCGGTACCGGGGTGTCGTTGCTGTCATGGTGGGGCTTTCGGTCCTGCTCACGGGGCTGGGCGCGGGTGGCCTGACCAGGGAGGGGACTGCTGACGCGGCAGCGCCGCCGCCCGTCTCGCCCACCAGCTCGGCGCCGATTCCGGCCGAACGCACTGCCCTGACCCGGGCCCGGGAGTCCGGGAAGCGGGTCGAGGTGGTGGCGAAGCGGACCGAGACGATGGAGGTCTACGCCGACCCCAAGGGCCACTTCACCGCAGTGCTGCACCCTGGCCCGGTCCGGGCGCGCCAAGACGGCAAGTGGGTGGCGATCGACACCACCCTGGTGCGGCGGCCGGAGGGTTCGGTCGCCCCGCGTGCCGCGGCGGTGTCGCTGGCCTTCTCCAAGGGTGGTCAGGAGCCTTTGGTACGGCTCGGCCAGGGCGGGAAGCAGGTGGCGCTGGGCTGGCCGGACCCGTTGCCGGCACCGGTGCTCAAGGGCGACACCGCCACGTATCCGGAAGTGATGCCGGGCGTCGACCTCAAGCTCACCGCGGGGTCGGCGGGCTTCAGCGAGGTGCTGGTCGTCAAGACGCGCGAGGCCGCGAAGAACCCGGAGCTGCGCAAGGTGCGGTTCGGCGTGCAGACGAGCGGGCTCACCTTGAAGGCGGGCAAGGGCGGTGGCTCCGAGCTCGTCGACGCCAAGGGGAAGACCGTCTTTTCCTCGCCGGCTCCCGCGATGTGGGACGCGGCCTCGAACGAGGCGGTCGGCCGTTTCGAGATGGCCAAGAACGCGATCACCGTCATCCCGGACCGGAAACTGCTCACGGCCCCGGACACCAAGTTCCCGGTGTCGATCGACCCGGACTGGTGGGTCCCCTTCGGCGGCTGGGCCAAGGTCTTCTCGGGAAAGCTGGACTCCTCGTTCTGGCACGGCGGCGGGGACGTCGAGCCGCCCGGCAGATTCGGCGGGCAGAACCTCGGCAAGGTCGGCAAATGTTGGCTCGCCAGCGGTACGTGCAACGGCATCGGCGCGGCTCGTACGTTTGTGCAGTTCGACATCAGAGGCCTGCACGGCGCGCAGGTCGTGACCCCGAACGGGTTGTCCGGTGCGGAGTTCAACGCGCACGAGGTGTACGCCCCGGCCTGTGGCGGGGGCAGCAGGAGATTCGGGGTGAGCCTGGTCCATGCCAACCCGTTCGGCTCCGACCTCACCTGGCGTAACTCGCAGAAGGAATTTCCGGCTCCCATCGGCGGGACCCGCAGGGAGATGCACGGCTACGAGCCGGGCGGAGCATGCGGGTCGGCGAATATCGGCTGGGGCGTCGGCGACCAGGTGCGGTATTCCAACGGCCAGGGCGCGACCCACGTCGCGTTCGCGCTGATCGCCGAGGATGAGACCGAGGACTACAGCTGGAAGAAGTTCGACGCGTACTCGCTGCTGGTGCACTACAACTGGCCGCCCGACGTGCCGAAGAACTTCTCCTGGTCGGCGGGGAGCTTCTCGCGTCCGTGCAGCACGGATGTGAACAACCCGGACTATGCCAGCAACGCGTCCGGGCCGATCATCTTGCGGGCGACCGGCACCGACCGGGACGACGACAACCTGTGGATGCGGTTCGAGCGGTGGACCCGGCATGGATCCATGCACGAGCCGCCGAACGCCCCTGGGCCGCTGGTCAATGGTTCGGAGTTCACCGACGTCATCCCGCAGGGGACCTTCCAGCACGGGTTCCAGCTCTCATGGCGGGCACGGGCCGGCGACAACTGGGGTCCCAGCCTGTTCGGGCCGCAGACAGGCACCGGGATGTGCCAGCTCGACATCGACAACGAAAAGCCCGGGAGGCCGTCGGCCACGCCGCCCTCCGAGTCGACCGTGGGTGCGCCGGCCGAGTTCACGGTCAAGGCCAATGACCCCGATGTGGTCGAGTTCCGGTACGGCCTGGCACAGGGCGGCAGCCAATGCCGTACGACCCGCAGCGTGCCCGCGGAAGATCTGGGTGGTGAGGCCTCGTTCAAGGTGACGCCGATGAAGGCGGCGGACTGGGACATCTGGGTGACGGCCGTCGACCGGGCCGGCAATGTGAGCTCGGACTGCGAGCGCCATACGCTGAAGGTGGCGAAGGGCGCGAGCCCAGTGGCGCAGTGGGCGCTGGACGGTCGCTGGACCGATGCCGGCGTGACCGACCCGATGGGCGGTCACAACGGCACCGTGGCCCTCGGGCCCACACGCTGGACCAAGGGCCGGGCTGGGGACGCGCTGCACTTCACCGGCGCCAGCGACTCCTATGTCGCGCCCGGCGGTGGGCCCGCGGTGGCCACGAACGGGAGCTTCTCGGTGTCGGCATGGGTGAAGCTGGACCAGGCGAACGGTGTCACCCGTACCGCGGTCTCCCAGGTGGGCGACCGGATGTCCGCGTTCTCGCTGGGGTACATCGGCGAGGTCAACCGCTTCGGCTTCCGGATGGCGTCCAAGGCCACCGACGACGCCGAGCTGATCACCGTGACATCGCTCAAGGTCGCCCAAGTCGGCGTGTGGACCCATCTCGCGGGCGTCTACGACGTCCCCACCCAAACGATGACCCTGTACGTCAACGGTCTACGCCAATACAACGTCACCGCCGTGGTGACTACACCGTGGGAATCCAGCTCGGTCCAGATCGGCCGCGGTAAATGGCGGGGGACCTTCGGGGACAACTGGGCCGGCGACATCGACGAGGTGCAGATCTATGACCGGGCGCTCAGCGACCTGACCTTCCTCGATCCGGGGGAGGACACGCCGCGCAGCGAGGTCGATCGCCTGGCCGGGACGCCGGTCGAGGAGGCGTACTACCCGCTGGACGAAGGCTCGGGCGGCAGCGCGGGCGACGCCTCGGGGAACTACCGCACCGTCGGCCTGAGCAACGCGAGCTGGGTCACGGGCAAGGTCGGCGGCGGGGCGGTGCGGTTCGCGGACGGGACCGGTGCCGGGCTGACCGCCCAGCCGGTGGTGGCGCGCACCGACACCAGCTTCACGGTCGCCGCGCGGGTCAGACCCGATGTGCTGGACGACACGGCGCGCACCGTGGTGAGCCAGGACGGCGGCCAGCACAGCGGGTTCTTCCTCCAGCGCCGCAAGGTCGGCAGCGACCACAAGTGGTCCTTCCACCTGGTCACCGCACCGGACCAGACCAACCCGACCCCGCTGTCGGTGGACGCTGCCGGGTCCGGGACGGTGCCGGTCCAGGGGGAGTGGGTGGCGATCGCCGCCGTTCATGACGCGCAGACGGGCGAGATCCGCATCTACGTCAACGGGCACTTGGCCGGGACCAAGGCGGTCGGCACGCAGAACTCGAACGTGACGGGCCCGCTGGTCATCGGCCGGGGGAGGTGGAACGGCCAGCCGGCGGGGAACTGGATGGGATCGATCGACGAGGTCCACGTCTATAACGGCGTGCTGGCGGACCGGGAGATCGCCGAGCTCAGCGCCCAGACGGAGCCGCAGCCCCCGTCGGCCTTCGCGGGCGCCTTCGGGCAGTTCGCCGGGCATGACGGCAGGCGCTACACCGGCCCTGGTCCGGTGCCGCCGGGGTACTACTTCGAGGGCACGCGCGGGTTCAGCGCACCGGAGGGCGCGCCGGACACCCGGCCGGTCTACTCCTGCCGCTATGGCGGAGGGTTCTTCCTCGACCACGCGGCCAACTGCGCAGGATATGAGGTTCTCGGCACCGCAGGGCGGGTTTACATAAACCCGCCCGAGGGCGTTCCCACATTGCCGGTCTACCGGTGCGTGGTGATTGCAAGCGGGGACCACTACCTGTCCCATAGCGACGCCTGTGAGAGCACGCCGGACAAGGTGCGTACCGAGTTCCTTTTCGGATACGTACGAACGCTCACGCCGCTCATCCGCTATCGCGGGCCGGACGGGGAGCGCTGGACCAGCGCGCACGCGCAATTCCTGCCATCCGGCTATAAGACCGAGAAGGTGCTGGGCTACGTGTCGCTACGGAGCATCGAAGGCGGCCCACCGCAGCTGAAGCTGTGTGAGGACAGCCGCTCCGACGTGTTCGACGAGTTCGTGTCCACGGACGTCGCATGCGAAGGCCAGAACGACATGGGTGCCTGGCCCAGCGGCCACCTGTGGTCTGAGCCACCCGACGCCATGGAGAGCCAACAGCTGTACGCATGCCGCAGCGAGGGCGCCGAGTGGTTCGAGTCCCTCGACCCGTTCTGCGAGGGGAGCGCCGACTTCGGCCGCCCGCTCGGCTACGTGATCACCCGCCCCTGACGGACCTGAGGAAGTCGCCATGATCATGCGTCGTTTCATAGCTTCGGGTACCGCAGTGACCCTGGTGGTCGGGCTGGTCGCGGGCATCCAGTCGCCTGCGGGCGCGGACGAGAGCTGGCCGCCGATCAAGCCGGACCGCGCGCACCTGGTGGACACCGCCAAGGTGCCCGTCAAGGCACCGCCGCCCGACAAGGTGGCCGAGGCCGTGGCCAAGTGGAAGCCGGCTGCGTCGTGGCCCGCCGCGGGGAAGGCGGAGGTGACGCCACCGGCGGCGGCGACCCAATTCGGGGCGCGGCGGGTCCGGGCCAAGGCGCTACCGGTATGGGTCGGTGCCGCCAGCGGATCGGTCTTGCTGGGCGGTGCCGGGAAGTCGGCCACACCACCCACGGTCCAGGTGGAGATGATCGATCACCCAAGCGCGAAGAGGCGGAGCGTCGACGGGCTCATGCTGAAGCTGAGCCGTACCGACGGGAAGACCGAACCCGGCAAGGTGTCCCTGACCGTCGACTACTCGTCCTTCCGGCACGCCTATGGCGGTGACTGGGCGGCCCGGCTGCGCCTGGTCGAGGTCCCCAACAACGGGTCGGCGGGGAAGGTCCTGACGACGACCAACGACGTCGAGGCCGGGACGGCGACCGCGGACGTGACGGTGGCCAGGGCGGGTTCGACCTTCGCGCTCACCGCCGCCCCGAACGGGGAGACGGGCGACTACAAGGCGACGTCGCTGTCGCCCTCGGGTTCGTGGGCGGTGTCGACGCAGTCCGGCGACTTCACCTACTCGTATCCGCTGAAGGTGCCCGCCGCCCCCGGCGGCCTGGAGCCGGACCTGTCGCTGTCGTACTCCTCCGGGTCCGTGGACGGCCAGACGGCCGCGACGAACAACCAGGCCTCGGCGATGGGCCTGGGCTGGGACATGTGGCCGGGCTCGATCGAGCGCTCCTACATGGGCTGCGCCGACGACATCACCGACCCGCTCAAGAAGACCGGGGACCTGTGCTGGGAGACCGACAACGCGTCGCTGAGCCTTGACGGGCGCTCCTCGCGGCTCGTGTACGCAGGCGGCAACAGGTGGCGGCCGGAGAAGGACGACGGGAGCCGGATCGAGCGGCTGACCGGGGTGGACAACGGCGACAAGGGCGGCAGCGAGGGAGTCGGCGAGCACTGGAAGCTCACCACGACCGATGGCACCCAGTATTTCTTCGGCCAGACCAAGACGTCGGCGTGGGCGGTGCCGGTGTTCGGCAACGAGGACGGCGAGCCGTGTAAGCAGGCCACGTTCGACGCGTCGTGGTGCGACCAGGCCTACCGGTGGAACCTGGACAAGGTCATCGACACCCACGGCAACACGATCACGTACTCGTACACGCCGGAGACGAACAACTACGGTCGCAACCTCAGCGGGGCGAAGACGACCCGGTACGTCCGCGGCGGGATCCTGGACCGCATCGAGTACGGCGGAAGAAACGGGGAGCATCCGGCCGCCCAGGTGGTCCTGGACCACGCCGAGCGCGGCGGCCCGGACGTTCCGTCCGACCAGGCGTGCGCAGACGGGCAGAACTGCGGGACGAAGTTCTCCCCGACGTTCTGGTCGACCAAGCGGCTTTCCACCATCACCACGCAGGTGTGGAACGGCAGCGCCTACAAGGACGTCGACCGGTGGACGTTCGAGCACAGCTACCCGCCCAACACCGACAACACCACGCCGTCGCTGTGGCTGCACGGCATCACCCACACCGGGCTCGCGTCCGGGGACAACATCGTCGGCCAGGCCATCGAGCTGCCGAAGGTCACCTTCAGCGGGACTCAGCTGCCGAACCGGCTGAACTCCGACACCGACGGCCTGCTGCCGATGAACAAGTGGCGGATCAACCAGATCAACAACGAGTCCGGCGGCACCGTCTCGGTCTACTACGACGGCACCGACTGCTCGCCGACCTCGCCCCCGGCCGCGCAGGGCAACACCAAGCGCTGCTTCCCCGCGATCTGGACACCGGACGGCGACATCCAGCGCAACGACTGGATGAACAAGTACCGCGTCCAGTCGGTCGCGCTCCAGGACCGGGTCGGCGGGCAGCAGACCGAGACGACCAGCTACGAGTACGTCGGCGGTACCGCCTGGAAGTACGACGACAACCCGCTGGTCCCGGCCGCGCGCCGGACGTGGAGCCAATACCGCGGCTACGAGAAGGTGCGCGTCCTGAGCGGAGACCCGACGAAGGTCACGCAGTCGTCGACGCTGCACCAGTACTTCCGCGGAATGGGCGGCGACCCGATCACCGACTCCCAGGGTGCGACCTGGCCCGACGATGACCAGCTGTCCGGCTTCCAGCGCGAGCAGATCACCTACGAGGGGGCTGGGGGGCCGGTGGTCTCCAGCGTGATCAACGATCCGTTGAAGCGCGATCCGACGGCCATCCACGGCACGCTGAAGTCCCATGTCGTCGAGGTCGAGAAGACGACCACCCGGACGACCCTGAAGCCCGGAGGCCTGCGCACCACCGAGGTCACCACCAAGTACAACGCCGAGGGCCTGCCTATCGAGGTGAACGACCTCGGCGATGTCGACGTGGCGACCGACAATCGGTGCGTCACCACCCGCTACGCCCGCAACGAGACGTCGTGGCAGCTCGAGCTGGTGTCGGAGGAGTGGACCGACGCCGTCGCCTGCGGCACCACGCCTTCGTACCCCCGCGACGCCGTTTCCCATAACCGTACGTACTATGACGGCGGCGCCCTCGGAGCGGCACCGACGGCCGGTGACGCGACGAAGGTCGAGGAGCTCAAGGCGTACGTCGACGGCGAGGCCACTTACATCCCCAAGACCAGGTCCACCTTCGACGGCTACGGCCGGGTTCTGGAAGCCGTCGACCCGCTGAACCGCAAGACCACCACCAGCTACTCGCCGCAGACCGGTCTGCCGACGTCCACGACGGCGACCAACCCGATGGACGTGGCCAACCTGTCGGACGACCATGTCACGACGACCACGCTCGACCCTGTGCTGGGCCGGCCGGTGAAGGTCGCCGATCCCAATGGCCGGCGCACGGATCTGACGTACGACGCGCTGGGCCGGCTGGTGGGAGTGTGGAAGCCCGGCCGCAGCAAGGACAGCGGCGACAGCCCGAACACCCGCTACGCCTACGGAGTCCGCCCCGACGGGCCGAGCTGGGTGTCCACGGAGGTCCTCAAGCCGAACGGCAACACCCAGACGGGCTACGAGTTGTTCGACGGCTTCCTGCGCTCTCGCCAGAAGCAGGCGGTGGGACCCGGGCCAGCCGGTCAGGGGCTGTTGCGAGTGCTCACCGACACGCTGTACGACTCCCGCGGGCTGGCTGTCCAGGCCAACGGACCCTACGCCGACACCGGAACACCTGGCACCACGCTCGCAGGCGTTGATGACACCAAGGTGCCCGCTATGACCCGTACGACCTTCGACGGGGCAGAGCGACCCACCGTGACGGCCGTGCACTCCCTCGGCACCGAGCTCCACAAGACGACGACGGCGTACTTCGGCGACCGCACCGAGACGACTCCGCCTGAGGGCGGCACGCCGGTCACCACCTACACCGATGCCAGAGGCCAGCTCAGCGAGCAGCGCCAGTTCTATGCCGCGGCCACTCCGACCGGCGACCACAACAAGACCCGCTACACCTACACCAACACTGGCGAGATCGAAACGATCACGGATGCCGCGGGCAGCACGTGGCGCTACACCTATGACCTGCTCGGCCGGCAGGTGGGCATCTCCGACCCGGACAAGGGCCAGAGCACCAAGACCTACGATGACGCCGGGCAGCTCACCTCGACGAAGGACGCACGTGGCAAAACCCTCGGCTACCGGCACGACGCTCTCGGCCGCAAGATCGAGGAACGCCTTGAGACGGCCAACGGCCCGAAGGTGCTGGCGAACTGGACATACGACACCCTCTTCAAGGGACAGCTCACCTCGTCGACTCGCTATGTCGGCACCGAGAAATACACAACGGCGATCACCGGATATGACGCCGCCTACCGACCCACCGGCAAGACGCTCACCTTGCCCTCCAGCCTGTCCCCGCTGAACATCAGCCTTACCACCAAGTCGACGTACAAGGTCGACGGCAGCCCGGCTACTGTCACCCTGCCCGCATTGCCCGGTGTCGCAGAGGAGACCCTCACCTACGGCTACGACAGCCTTGGCCTTCCCTTCGAGATGAAGGCCAACAGCGGCTTCAAGTACGTGTACGACACCGCCTACTCGGAATTCGGCGAACTGTCCCAGATCCAGTTCGGTGACCTACCGGCATCAGGCCAGACAGCCCAGCAGGTCGCACAGACCTTCTACTACAAGCAGGGCACCCGGTGGCTCGACCGGGCTGTCGTCCAGCGTCAGGGCGGCCAGCCGGGCAGCGTGCAGGATCTGAACTACAGCTACGACAAGGCGGGCAACGTCACCTCGGTCGCCGACCGGCCGGAGATCGGCACCGCCGACGTGCAGTGCTTCACCTACGACGGGCTCCGGCGCCTCAGCGACGCCTGGACCACCACCGCCGCCACCTGTGGCTCGCCGGGCAACAGCGGCGGCGGACCGGCGCCGTACTGGACGAGCTACACCTACGACGCCGTCGGCAACCGGCTCTCCGCGACCCAGCACGGCGTTGGCTCGGGAGCCGCCGCGACGGCCACTACCAGCCGCTACAACTACCCGGACGACGACGAGGAACAGCCCAACACGGTTTCCTCGATCACCGCAGGCGGGACCGCGGTGACCGCCGCGGGCGCCTACGACTACGACGAGACCGGCAACATGACCACCCGGCCCGGGCCATCGGGGACCCAGACCCTGACCTGGAGCCCGCAAGGCAAGCTCGAGACCATCACCTCGGGCTCGGTCACGACCACGAACAGCTACGACGCCGATCAGGGCCTGATCGCCAGCACGGACACCGGCGCCACCACCGTCTATTTCGGCGGCGACGAGATCCGCTACGACAAGACCACCCGCCGATCCGCCAGCACCCGCCACTACACGTTCTCGGGTCGCACGATCGCCGTCCGCGATGCCGGCGGGCTCAAGTGGCTCAGCCCCGACCACCACGGCACGGACGGGGTCATCGTCAACGCCGCCGACTCCGCGACGGCCCTGCGCCGCAGCGACCCCTTCGGCAACCCTCGCGGCACCCAGCCCGCCTGGACGGGCTCCCGCGGCTTCGTCGGCGGCACCGAACTGCCCTCGGGCCTCACCCAGCTCGGCGTCCGCCAATACGACCCGAACCTCGGCCGCTTCCTCTCCGTCGACCCCGTTCTGGATCCCAAGGATCCGCAGCAGCTCAACGCGTACGCCTACGCCATCAACAATCCCACCACCATGACCGACCCGGATGGTCTGAAGTACTTCATCGATCTCGATGGCAGCGATGCCGCACCGAGCCGTTCGGCCGCCAAGACCATGGGCTACTACAACTGGAAGATGGCCATCTACAAGGCCTCGATGAGGGTATGGAAACGACGGTGCCCGCCTTTCGGCAGCTTTGGCTGTATTCTCAACAAGCCCAGGAAGCCGAACCTCTTTGATCCGAGGGACATCAACCCGCGCTACGTCAAGCCCAAGGCGAAGCCCACGTCCAAGCCAGAGTCCAAGTCCAAGCCCGCCGAGCCCGTACAATTCGATCGGCCTATCGTCACGGAGGATTTGAACAACTCCGACGCCAAGGGCTCGACGTCCATCTGTCCATCGGTGGCGATTGCCGCCGGTTACGGTGCCGGGGCCAACGCCTGCCTCTCGATGGACTCCAACGGCTTCACCTTCAACGCCGGTGTGAAGCAATTCGGCACGGAAGGCGCCTTCGCCGCCGCGGACATCGGTCTCATGTACAACAGTGGCTCCGCGGACCAGATCAACGGTGGAAGCGGCACATACGCCCAGGCGTCCCTCGGCGGCCACCTCGGCGGCGGGGGCACCCTGGCGGCAGGTGTGGAGCGCAGCTTCGACGGCGAGCTCGCCTCGTACGCACAGGCTTCCCTAGGTATTGGTCTCGGTGCCGCGGTGGGAGAAGCCGGCGTGACACACGGCGTGAACTCCGGCTATTTCAAGTGGCCGTGGGTCGACCACGTCAACGTCCGCGTCGTCGACCTCCCCTATCGGAACCCGCTCGCCCCGAAGACTTCGGGCTGGGATCGATTCTCGTAGCCGAGCCGCCGTCAGCGGGTCTTGCGGTAGAGGACGGCGTGGGAGATGCCGAAGACGGGGCGGATGGAGGCGGCGATCGTGCCGTGGTCGTTGATGTCGACGACCTCGCCTTCGGTGGTGATGCCCTTGGCGGCGAGGTCGGTCCAGCGGCCTCGCTGCCACAGGGCCGGGTGGACCTGGCCGTTGGCGAGCTGTGACTCGGCCAGGATCTGGTTCCGGTCGTTGATCGCCACGAGCCGGGTGGTCGACCCGCCCAGGGTGCCCAGGTCGGTCAGTTTGCGCTTGCGCCAGAGCGTGCCGCGTTCGGAGCGGTCGGCGGAGAGCGTCCAGCCGATGGTCCGCCCCGGTTGTTGATGCCGTAGGTGTTGCTGCGGTCGAACGCCCGGGCGCCCAGGTCGGTGACCTTGCCCTTGTGCCACCGGGCCGCGTTGAACCCGGTGGCGCCGTGCAGCCTGCCGCCGGCGACCTGGCCGCGGTTGTTGATGCCCGAGGCGTCGTCCAGCGGGAGCTTGCGCATGCGTCCCTTGGACCACAGGAAGGCCTTCCTGCGGCCGTCCTTGGTCGTGCTCAGGCCGACGACCTGGCCCCGGTCGTTCATCGCGGTGGGGAAGCTGGACGGGCCGCCCAGTGTGCGGAGGTTGATCAGCTTGCCGGCCCGCCAGAGGTAGGCGGTGTTCTCGCCGTCGACCCTGCCTGCTGGTACCACTCGTTGCCCTCGCGCCGTAGCCGCCGCTCCGTCCGGGTGAGCGACGGGTCCGCCGACGCGGAGTTGATGGTCTCCTGCTCGCGCAGCCCGCCGATCAGGAGCGACCACAGGTTCTCCACCACGTTCTCGGAGAACCCCGCGTCCGTCATCAGCGCGCGGTACACGGACCACTCCGGGTGCGCGGTCGGGTCGTCGGTGTGAGGCCGGTCGGCCGCGTTCGGTCCAGGGAACTTCCGCTGTACGACCGCCCCCCGCGCCCTCGTCCGGCCGATCACTCGGGCCATCGCGGCGTTCCCGGCGGCCCCCTGCAGACTCCGCGCCCATGCCACGGGGGACCCGGACCGGTCGCTCACCTGGGGTTTCGTCACGTGGGCGGTGCCGGTGCGGCCCTCGTCCTCTGTCCGGTGCGGCAGCTCGGGGAGCAATGCTCAGGACTTGTGGATCAGCTCCTCTGGAGGACGCGCGAAGGGCGTACCTTCCCGAGTGAGTGATCGTCAAGTCACCGAGTAGGCCCGCGCTGCGAACGCGGGTCGGGAAGGCACGCCCGTGCTCAGCGTAGTCAATGAAGACGGCACCACCGAGTCCGGTTCTGTGATCGACGAGATCGTCCGCGAGGGTGCTCGGCGGATGCCGGCCGCCGCTCTGGAGGCGGAGGTGGACCAGTACATAGCCGAGCTCGCCGGGCAGCGTGACGAGGCCGGTCGCCGACTGGTGGTCCGCAACGGCCGGCACCGGCCGCGGACCGTGACCACGGCTGCTGGGCCGGTTGAGGTGGCCGCCCCGCGCGTGAACGACAAGCGGGTCGACGAGACGACGGGTGAACGTCAGCGGTTCTCCTCGAAGATCCTGGCGCCGTGGTGCCGGAAGTCCCCGAAGATCAGCGAGGTGCTGCCGCTGCTCTATCTCCACGGCCTGTCGTCGGGCGACTTCGTGCCCGCGATGGAACAGTTCCTGGGCTCCTCGGCCGGGCTGTCGCCGGCCACGGTGACCCGGCTGACGCAGCAGTGGGCCGCCGACCACGCCGAGTTCCAGCGCCGTGACCTGGCCGAATCCGACTACATCTACGTCTGGGCCGACGGCGTCCACCCCAAGGTTCGCCTCGGCCAGGCCCACTCCTGCGTCCTGGTCCTGATGGGCGTGCGCCTGGACGGCACCAAGGAGCTGATCGCGCTGGCCGAGGGCCTGCGGGAGTCGACGGAGTCGTGGGCCGACCTGCTGCGGGACTGCCGCCGCCGGGGCATGCGCGATCCGGCCCTCGTCGTGGGCGACGGTGCGATGGGCCTGTGGAGGGCGCTGGCGGAGGTGTTTCCGCAGGCCAGGCACCAGAGGTGTTGGGTTCACAAAACAAGGAACGTCTCGAACGCGCTGCCGAAGTCCGCGCAGCCCGGCGCGAAGAAGGCTCTGCAGGAGATCTACAACGCCGAGGACCGTGCGCACGCCGAGAAGGCGGTCACCGCGTTCGAGAAGGCGTACGGGGCGAAGTTCCCCAAGGCCGTCAAGAAGATCACCGGCGAGGTCGACGAGCTGCTGGCGTTCTACGACTTCCCCGCCGAGCACTGGGTCCATCTGAGGACGACGAATCCGATCGAGTCGACCTTCTCCACCGTGAAGCTTCGGACCAAGGTCACCCGCGGCGCCGGCAGCCCGGCCGCAGCCCTCGCGATGGTCTTCAAACTCGTTGAGTCCGCCCAGGCCCGCTGGCGAGCGGTCACCGCACCGCACCTCGTCGCCCTCGTTCGAGCCGGCGCCCGCTTCGAGAACGGCCTCCTCGTCGAACGAGACGAGACCCTCGCAGCGTGATCCACCTCAACTGATCCACAGGTATTGACAATTACTCCCAACGGGCCTGGCCATCCTGCTGTGGAACCGCAGAGGATATGCTGCGGGCAGCCCCATGTGGCCCATGTGGGAGGAAGATTTCAGCGACCTCGTCATGGGCCTGCTCAAGATCCACCTCAGCACGCGGCGCGTCGTCATCAACCGGGAGGTCCAGGTCGACCGCCCAGGGGCGGGAGGAGGACGTACGGACATCCACATCCAGGCGGCGACGGACGCCAAGGATCTCGAACCCTTCACTGTGGTCATCGAATGCAAGGGATGCTGGAACCCCGGCCTGGACACTGCTCTGGCCGACCAGTTGGTGGCCCGTTACCTGCGCCGCCCGAGAACCGCAGGCATCTTCCTGGTCGGCTTCTTCGACTGCGCCCTGTGGGACGACCGCCATCGGCCACGATGCACCCCGGGCCACACCAAGCAGCTGATCGAGCAGTGCCAGCACGCGCTGGCGACCCAGTGCAATGCCACGGTCCGGGCCAAAGTCCTCGACTGCAGGCCTTCAGGAATGCAGACCGGCTAAGGGCCGCGTGCGTCGATGATGCGGTCGTCGGCCGACTTCACACCCCGAATAGTGGGATGAGCTGACGCATCGTCAAGTTGGTGCGCCAGTACGCCGCGACCAGCAGCGCCCGGTCTTCCAGGACAGGCTTAACGTCGCCCGCTGCGGACCGTGTCCGCGCCAGCGCGCAGGGCAGGACGGTCATCAACTTGGCGGACTGGCACGGCTTCAGCCCTGTGAACGGGGGCTATCCAAGGACGACTCCGACGCCGTGATCACACCAGCCACACCGCTTAGCTGGGTACAGGCGGCGTGCCCAGGGGCTGCCACCACCCGAAGTGTTCGCTTTACCGGCGCCAGTCAGCGGTCTTGTAGACCCCTAGTAGGACTCCGTTAGGTCTTCCGGGTGGTCCTGATCAGGAGCATGTTGGATAGGTGGACGCACATGAAGTGAACCGTGTCCGGGCGACGTTG
>NZ_JBEOYO010000083.1:0-29695 GCF_040297125.1 Streptomyces sp. NPDC001868
ACAGGATCAGACGAAGGCCGCCCTCATGTCCGGCGAATGCCCAGGTGAGTGACTGTGTTCGGGACGCCGTTCGAGGTCAGAAGAAAAAGAACAAGCTGAGGGGTCTGAGGGGGGGCTGAGGGGGGCTGAGGGGTGGGTGTGTCGGCCGCCCTCGCCCTCGCCAAGACCTCGCCTACGGGCGTCACCCACGGCCGCACCCTCGGGCGCGCCGAACGCCCTGTGCGAGGATCCCCGGATGAACGACGCGTCGCCCTCCTACCGGCTCCTGCCGGGTGCGCCCGACTCGCCCGTGATCCTGCACGTGCCCCACGGTTCCCGGGTGATCCCGGCGGCCGTACGGGACGGGATCGTGCTCGACGACGCCGCGCTGGAGCGGGAGTTGGATTACATCACCGACGCGTACACGGACCGGATCGCCGAGGGGGCCGCCGAGCGGTCGGCAACGCGCCCCTGGAGGTTCGTGAACCGGCTGTCACGGCTCGTCGTCGACCCCGAGCGGTTCCCGGACGAGCGGGAGGAGATGCTGGCCGTGGGCATGGGCGCCGTCTACACGAGGACCACGCACCGGGAGGTCCTTCGCGGGGCCGATTACGACGGACGGCCCCTCGTCTACCGCTACTTCCACCCCTACGCCGCCGCCATGACCGACGCCGTGACCGACCGGCTGGCGGCCGTGGGCCGGGCCGTGGTCGTCGACGTCCACTCGTACCCGAGCGAGCCGCTGCCCTACGAGCTGCACGGCGACGGCCCCCGGCCGCCCGTCTGCCTCGGCAGCGACCCCTTCCACACCCCGGCCGACCTGCTGGCCACCGCGCAGGACGCGTTCGCCGGGTTCGGCGGCACCGGTGTGAACAGTCCGTTCGGGGGCGCGTACGTCCCGCTGAGGTACTACGGGCGTGACGCGAGGGTGACCGCTCTGATGATCGAGATCCGTCGGGATGTGTATATGGCGGAGCCGGGTGGGGTGGCGGGGCCTGGGGTGGGGGCGCTCGCGGACGCGCTGGCCCGGCTGGTGGACGTACTCACGACCGTCTGAAGGTGCTCACGACCGTCTGAAGGTGCTCACGACCGTCTGAAGGTGCTCACGACCGTCTGAAGGTGCTCACGACCGTCTGAACGTGCTCATGACCGTCTGAACGTGCCGAGCCCGTTCTCGTCGCCCTCGAAGGTCACCCCGGACAGGCCGCTCGCGTTCTCGCCGGTCGTCTGGAAGGAGAACGTGTCGCCGGTGTAGTGGGTCAGGCGGAAGGTCGTGGGCCTCGGGCCGAGGCGCATGGTCAGTTCGCCGTCGGCCGCGGTGACCGTGAGGGGGCCGTAGTACGGGTTGGCGTAGGTGCCGTGTGCATGAAGTCGGGGCCCGCTTCTGCGGCGTGTCCTCGTCCGCCGAGCACCCATGTGTTCATTCAAACGGGTGAGCCGGGCTTTGTCCTGCGGGGGACGGGGCCCGGCGGTCGGCCGCCGTGGGAGTGGGACGGTGTGGGGTGCGGGCGCCGGGTACGCGCCGGGCCCGGGTGGGTCACGCCGTGGTGGGCGTGCCCTCCTGCTCCGCCTCGACGCGTGCGTTCCACGCCGGCTTCGCGGCCTGCCAGCCGTCCTCGTCGTGGCCCAGGCGCCAATAGCCGGAGACCGACAAGTCCTCGCGGGGGACGGCGAGTTCGACGCGCAGCAGACGGCGCAGCTCCTTCACGAAGCCCGCCTCGCCGTGGACGAAGGCGTGCATCCGGCCCTCGGGGAACTCAAGCGCGCGCACGGCCTCGACCAGGGCGGCGCCGACGGGACGGTCGCCGCGGTGCAGCCAGACGACCTCCACATCGGAGTTGATCTTCTGCTCCTCCTCGGGCCCCGCGACCTCGACGATCGCGTGGACGCGGGCGCCGTCGGGGAGGGCCTCCAGGGAGGCGCCGATCGCCGGCAGGGCGCTCTCGTCGCCGACGAGGAGATGCCAGTCGGCCTCCGGATTGGGCGCGTACGCACCGCCCGGCCCCAGGAAGCGCACGAGCTCGCCCGGCTGGACGCGGGTGGCCCAGGGGCCGGCGAGGCCCTCGTCGCCGTGGAGCACGAAGTCGATGGTCAGCTCGCGCAGTTCAGGGTCCCAGGCGCGCACGGTGTACGTCCGGGTCACGGGCCACTGGTTCCGGGGGAACTCCGCGCGGATCCGCTCGATGTCGAAGGGCTCCGGGTAGGTGACACCCTCGGGGCCGAACAGGAGCTTCACATAGTGATCGGTGCTGCCGCGCGGGGAGAACTCGGCGAGGCCGTCGCCACCGAGTACGACGCGCTGCATGTGCGGGGTGAGCCGCTCGGTGCGGACGACTCGCGCGGAGTGGGGCTTCGGGGTCCTGCGTTCCGGACGCTCTGCCATGACGGCCTCCCAATCACCTAGCTAAGGCTCACCTAAGTTATCATCTCCCCCTTGTTAACACCCCACGCTTGTGGCATGTGCGAGGACTTCACGATGTGAATCGCGCCTCAGAGCCCTCACCACCGCAGTGTCACCCCACCCTCCGGCGCACGCCCCGCGTCCGGGGCGTCCACCTCATGCCCGCAGCGTCGTGACCAGCCGTTGCAGCGATCCGCCGAGCCCCCAGCGCGCCGCGAGCGCCTCCAGCGCCGCCGGATCCCGCGGTTCGCGCGGCAGAGCCGTGTCGACGTCAGGCAAGGGTACGTCGGCGGCCACCAGGACCACCTTGGGCGCCACCGCGACATAGGGCCGCGCCTCGTCGAGCCTCTTGCGCTGCGACGGCGTGAGCTTCGCCTTCGGGTCGTCGACCGCGGCCATGATCCCGGCCAGGTCGCCGAACTCGTCGAGCAGCTTCGCCGCCGTCTTCTCGCCGATGCCCGGCACCCCCGGCAGACCGTCGCTCGGGTCGCCGCGCAGCAGGGCCAGATCCGCGTACCCGCGCCCCACCACGCCGTACTTCTCGCGCAGCCACGCCTCGTCGGTCAGCTGCAGCGTGCCCACGCCCTTCAGGGGATACAGCACCCGCACCCCGCGCCCGTCGTCGACCAGCTGGTACAGGTCGCGGTCGCCGGTGACGATGTCGACCGGGTCCTTCGCGAGGGCCGTGAAGGTGCCGATCACATCGTCCGCCTCGTACCCGGCGACACCCACGCGCGCGATGCCGAGGGCGTCCAGCACCTCCTCGATCACCGGCACCTGCGGCGACAGGGTGTCCGGCACCTCCTCCTCGTCCGGCCCGGCCGCGCGCTCCTCGGCGACGCGGTGCGCCTTGTACGAGGGGATCAGGTCGACCCGCCACTGCGGACGCCAGTCCGCGTCCATGCACGCCACCAGGTCCGTCGGCCGGTGGTCCCTGACCAGCCGGTCGATGAATTCGAGCAGCCCGCGCACGGCGTTCACCGGGGTGCCGTCCGGGGCCTTCACGGATTCCGGCACCCCGAAGTAGGCGCGGAAGTACAGCGAGGCGGTGTCGAGAAGCATCAGGCGTCGGGTCACGCCCCGCATCATGCCGTACACCACCGACACGCCGCGCCCCGCGCAACCACCAGGGCGGTGGGCGGCGACGCTCCGGCGGTGAGCGGCGACCTTCGGTGGGTCCGCGAGGGGGAGAGGGATCCGTGAACGTGTTCGCCGATCGCCGATCGCCGATCGCCGCGAACCGCGCTCCGGCTTACGGCGACCCTGTGCGCTCCCGGCTGACGGCGACCTGCGCACGGCGGCTGTCGGCGCCCCCGCGTGGGTCGTCCGTGAACCTGGGCGGTGGCCGTCAGCGAGCCCGCGCGGCGGCACTCCCGGCCCCCGGCCCGCGTCCCTCACCCACCCCCGGCCCGCGTCCCTGACCCACCCCCGGCCCGAGCCCGCCGCATCCCTCCGCCCACGTCCGGTGAGTGCCTCCGCCCGCGTCCCGCCGGATTCCTCCGCCGCGTCCCGTGAACACCTCTGGCCTGCGGTGAATGCCCTGTGAAGCGGGCCACTGTCGCGTTTCGGGTGGTGGGGCCCGGGCAGGCGCGGCCCCGGAGCAGCGCCGGCCCTGGTTCTCGGACCACGGCCGGGCGGGCCGATCCCGCCGCGCTCCACGGCCGGCCTGCGGGCGGGGGAGGCGGGCCGTTCCTGTTCCTATCCAAGAGGTGCGTGTGTCAGCCAGGGAGCCATCCAGACTCGAAGCCGAGGGCCTGTTCAAGGTCTTCGGCAGACGACCCGACGCGGCGGTGGACCGGCTGAGGGCCGGCGCCGACCGCGAGGAACTGCGCGCCGAGGGCACCACCGCCGCCGTGATCGACGCCTCCTTCACGGTGGAGCCGGGCCAGATCTTCGTCGTCATGGGCCTGTCCGGCTCGGGGAAGTCCACGCTGCTGCGCATGCTCAACGGGCTCCTGGAGCCCACCGCAGGCCACGTCCGCTTCGGCGGCCGGGACCTGACCGCGATGGGCGACCGTGAGCTGCGCGCCGTCCGCGCCAAGGGCATCAGCATGGTCTTCCAGCACTTCGCGCTGTTCCCGCACCGCAGCGTCCTGGAGAACGCCGCGTACGGCCTGGAGGTCCAGGGCGTACCGCGCGCCGAGCGGCTGCGGCGTGCCACCGAGGCGCTGGAGCTGTGCGGTCTGGCCGGCTGGGAGAAGTCCTGGCCCGACGAGTTGTCCGGCGGTATGCAGCAGCGCGTGGGCCTCGCCCGCGCCCTCGCCACCGACGCCGATCTGCTGCTGATGGACGAGTCGTTCAGCGCGCTCGACCCGCTGATCCGCCGTGACATGCAGGACCAGCTGCTGGAGCTCCAGCAGACCCTGAAGAAGACCATCGTCTTCATCACGCACGACCTCAACGAGGCCATGCGCCTGGGCGACCGCATCGCCGTCATGCGCGACGGCCGCATCGTCCAGACCGGCACCGCCGAGGACATCCTGATCCGCCCCGCCGACGACTACGTGGCCTCCTTCACCCAGGACGTCGACCGCGCCCGGGTCCTCACCACCGGGGCCGTCATGGACACCGCCGTACGCGGCGACGAGGCCGACTGCGGCTGCGAGACGGCCACGCCGGACACGTCCTTCGCGGAACTCTGCGCGATCGCCGCCCGGCTCTCCCACCCGGTCGCGGTGCTCGACAAGAAGGGCACGCTCGTGGGTGTCGTCCCGCAGCGGCGGCTGATCGGCTTCCTCGGCGACCAGCACGACCAGCTGGGCGAGGGCGACCCGCAGGGCGCACCCGTGCCGTGCGGCGCCCCGCGCGAGAAGGCCGTACGGGCGGTGAAGGCCAGTGCCTAGGATCCACCTCGGCGACTGGGTCGCCCACGGCGTCGACTGGCTGCGCGAGAACCTCGGCCCGGCCTTCGACCTGATCAAGGTCGTCGTCGAGACGATGTACGACGCGGCGAACGCGGTGCTCACCGCGCCCGACCCGCTGCTCCTGGCCGGCATCCTCGCCGTGCTGGCGTTCTGGCTGCGCGGGCTGCTGCCCGGTGTGCTGGCCTTCGCCGGGCTGGCGCTGATCGACTCGATCGAGCAGTGGGAACCCGCGATGAACTCGCTGTCCCTGGTGCTCGTCTCCTGCGTGATCATCTTCGCGATCGCGGTGCCGATCGGCATCTGGGCGGCCCGCAGCCGCGCGGTCAGCGGCACGATCCGTCCCGTGCTCGACTTCATGCAGACCATGCCCGCGATGGTCTATCTGATCCCGGGCATCTTCTTCTTCGGCGTCGGCCCGGTGCCCGGCATGGTCGCCACCATCGTCTTCGCGATGCCGCCCGCCGTACGCCTCACCGAACTCGGCATCCGACAGGTCGACGCCGATCTCGTCGAGGCCGCCGAGGCGTTCGGCACCCACCCGCGCCGCACCCTGTGGCGGGTCCAGCTGCCGCTGGCGCTGCCCACGATCATGGCGGGCGTCAACCAGGTCATCATGCTGGCCCTCTCGATGGTCGTCATCGCGGGCATGGTCGGCGGCGGGGGCCTCGGCTCCACGGTGTACGACGGCATCAGCTCCGTCGACGTCGGCCTCGGCTTCGAGGGCGGTATCGCGGTGGTCATCCTCGCGATCTACCTCGACCGTTTGACCAGCGCCCTCAACCAGCGCGTGTCCCCGCTCGGCCGCCGCGCCCTCGCCCGGGCGAACACGGCCCTCGGCGGCCTCAAGTTCCTGCGCTGGAAGCCGGCCACCCCGGTCGCGATGGTCGGTGTACTCGTCCTCGCACTGGTCGCCGGCGGTCTGAACGTCTTCGGCAAGTCGGACGACGGCACCGAGGTCATCGAGAACGTCGGCCGGGGCCGCCCGGTCAGCATGGGCTACATCGACTGGCCCGAGGGCGTCGCGTCCACATACCTCTGGAAGGAGATCCTCCAGCAGCGCGGCTTCACCCCCGAGGCGAAGTCCCTGGAGGTCGGCGCCCTCTACAACGGCCAGGCGCAGGGCAGCGTCGACATCCAGACCAACTCCTGGCTGCCGGCCACCCACGCCTCGTACTGGGCCAAGTACAAGGACCGGCTGGAGGACTACGGCAGCTGGTACGACAAGACCTCGCTGGAGATCGCCGTCCCCTCCTACGTCAAGGGCGTGAAGTCCCTCGACGACCTCAAGGGCAAGGGCGACCTGTTCAAGGGCAAGATCTACGGCATCGAGCCCGGCGCGGGCGAGACCAAGCTCTACGAGGACAAGGTCCAGGACGTATACGGCCTCAAGGGCGAGTACGAACTGGTCAAGTCCAACACCTCCGCGATGCTGGCCCAGTTGGACCGCGCGTACCAGAAGAAGGAGCCCATCGCGGTCACGCTCTGGTCGCCGCACTGGGCGTACGACAAGTACGAGCTGACCAAGCTGAAGGACCCCGAGGGTGCCTTCGGCGCGGGCGACGGGATCCACACCCTCGGGCGGAAGGGCTTCGCGAAGGACGAGCCCGAGGTCGCCCGGTGGCTCAAGGACTTCAAGCTCACCGACACCCAGCTCACCTCCCTCGAAGGCGCCATCCAGGACGCCGGCAAGGGGCGCCAGGAGGAGGGCGTCAAGGCCTGGCTGAAGAAGAACCCCGGGATCGTCGACCAGCTTGCTCCGGTCGCCAAGTCCCGTTACACGGAGGGCCGGCAGGCGGGTGCCGCACCGGTCATCGGCTACCCGGCGTGGGACGAGGGCATCGCCGTCACCCACCTCTGGGAGAACGTGCTGGAGAAGCGCGGCTACCGCCCGAAGAAGACCAAGCTCGACATCGGCCCGCTGTTCACCGGCCTGTCCACCGGGCAGGTCGACGTCGAGTTCGACGCCTGGCTGCCCGTCGCGCAGAAGTCTTACTGGGACAAGTACGGGAACGACCTCGTCGACCTCGGCGCCTGGTACGACAAGACCTCGCTGGAGATCGCCGTGCCGTCGTACGTCGAGGGCGTGCGCACGATGGACGATCTGCGGGCGCACAAGGACGAGTTCAAGGGCCGGATCGTCGGCATCGAGCCCGGCACCGGTCAGATGGTCCGCCTGGAGAACACGGTCATGCCGGCCTACGGGCTGTCCGACTTCAAGCTCACCAAGGCCGGGACGAGTTCGATGCTCGCCGAGCTGGAGCGGGCCTACGCGAAGAAGGAGCCGATCGCCGTCGTGCTCTGGTCGCCGCACTGGGCGTACGACAAGTACGACCTCACCCGGCTCGCCGACCCCGAGAAGACCTGGGGCGCCGACAACCAGATCCGTACGCTCGCCACCAAGGGCTTCCCCGAGAAGTACTCCGAGCTGAACGGCTGGCTGAAGAACTGGCACATGACCCCGGACGAGCTGATGAGCCTGGAGCAGGCCATCCAGAAGGCCGGGCGGGGCCAGGAGGACGAGGGCGTCGAGAAGTGGATCGACGCGCATCCCGGGATCGTCGACGAGATGGCTCCGGTGAAGAAGCAGTAGTCCGACGCGACGCGTGTCCGAGCCCCGGCCTACGGTTCCGCCGTCGGCCGGGGCTCCGTCGTGTCCGGCCGGGCCGAACAGGCGGGGCGGGCCCGTACTGGCGTACGGGAAAGATCCGGACAACCCCTCGCGGGCCACGGGGGACCGGGAAGCGCGCGGCGCGGAACGCCAACTCCGGCCGGTGGGCAGGGATTTCACCGGTCGGCCGGGTGGGGCGGACGGCCGGCCCGCGATCCGGTGACAGGGTGTACCGACCGGGTCACCGCACGCATCCGCCCTGGTGGTGGCCCTCTCGCCGCGATCCGTCGGTCGTCCCTCGGCACCGTCCCCGAGGGGTCTGCCGCGCTCCCGGTCGGCCTCCTCGTGCCGTGCGGGAGAGTGGTGCCCGGGGTGGTGCGGCGGGGGCTCCGCTGGCGCGAAGTGTGAGCATGGACCCCCTGCCGGTTTACAGGGATGTGACGGGCGCATGAAACGGTTTGCCGAACATGCGTAGGGTGCAGAGAACTCTTCAGGAGAAGTGCGCCCGATGAGTGCCGGACGGGTGGGCATCCGTAACCGGACCAGTGAGCGTTCGCGAGCCCGTCCCGTGGGCGACCGTGAGCCGACCGACGAGCTAAGGAGGGAGCCGGAGCGATGGGCGACCACAAAGAACAGCCCCTTCGGGTGGGCGCGGCCGTCCGGCGGCGGCGCCGGGCACAGGAGCTCACCCTCGCCGCCGTGGCCGAGCGCAGCGGCCTGTCCGTCCCCTTCCTCAGCCAGGTGGAGAACGAACGGGCCCGCCCCAGCAAGCCCTCCTTGGAACGCATCGCCGACGCCCTCGGCACCACCGCCGTCGAACTGCTGGCCGCGGCCGACCCGGCGTGCAGCGTCGATGTCGTACGCGCCGCCGACGAGGACGGTTTCACGCCCCCCGACTCCTGCTCGCGCTCCCTGGTGCGCGGTCACCACCAGCTGCACGCCATGGAGTTCACCGGCGACCACGACGAGGGCCGCGAGGTCCAGCACCGCAACGACGAGCTGATGTACGTCGTCGACGGCGCCGTCGAGGTCGAGGCCGAGGGCCGCGCCCACCGCCTGGGCCGCGGCGACACGCTGTACATGTCCGGTGGCGTACGGCACCGCTGGCGGGCCACCGAACCGGAGACCAGGGTGATCGTGGTGGCCGTCGCGGACCACATCGAGGCCCTGGAGGACCGTCACCGTCAGGGCGCGTGACACCGCCGTGCGCACCGTCTCCCGCGTCGTCTCCCTCGTCCCCTCGCTGACGGAGGCCGTGGCCGTCTCGCTGCCCGGCGTGCTGGTGGGCGCCACCGACTGGTGCGGCCACCCGGGTGATCTTGATGTGGTGCGGATCGGCGGGACCAAGAACCCCAAGACCGATGTGATCGCCCGCCTCGCGCCCGACCTCGTGATCGCCAACGAGGAGGAGAACCGCGAGCCCGACCTCACCGCCCTGCGGGAGGCGGGCGTCGAGGTCCTGGTCACCGAGGTACGGGACGTGCCGGGCGCCTTCACCGAACTGGACCGGGTGCTGCGCGCCTGCGGGGCCCGGTCCCGGCCGCGCTGGCTGGACGAGGCGGAGTCGGCCTGGTCCCGGCCGCCGGGTGCGGAAGGGGCCGGGCCGCTGACGCTCGGCCGTCGGACCACCGCCGTGGTGCCCATCTGGCGCCGGCCCTGGATGGTCGTCGGCCGGGACACCTTCGCCGGCGACGTGCTCGCCCGCCTCGGCGTGGACAACCTGTACGCCGGGCACGCGGAGCGCTACCCCCGGATCTCCGTCGAGGAGCTGCGGGACGCCGCCCCCGATGTCGTGGTCCTGCCCGACGAGCCGTACCGCTTCACCGCCGACGACGGCCCCGAGGCGTTCCCCGGCCTGCCGTGCGCCCTGCTCAGCGGCCGTCATCTCACCTGGTACGGGCCGTCGCTGGCCGAGGCTCCGCGGGTGCTGGGCGCGGCGCTGCGAGCAGCTCGCCCCTGAGCAGTCCGCGCGCGGTGCGGGCGACGGCCGTGACCCAGGCCGCCAGCAGCAGGGCGTACAGCGCGACGGCGAGGACGTCGAAGGCGAGGAGCCCCGTGTGCCGGGCCAGGCCCTCCGCGCCGGTCGCACAGGTGCCCACCGGGAACGTGAACGCCCACCACCCCATCGAGAACCCCATGCCCCGCCGCCGGGCCCGCACCACCAAGGCCGCGGCGAGCGCGAGCCAGATCAGCGCGAAGCCCATGACGGGGACGCCGTAGAGGACAGCGACCGCGGTGAAGGCCTGCGGGTACGGGGCCGGTACGGCGCCGGGGGCAGCGTCGGCGAGGTTGCCGACGGCGGTGGTCGACTGCCCGAGCGGGCCCAGGACCAGGAACAGGCTCGGGGTGAGGGCGAGCGGCAGCGGCCCCGCCGTGACCAGTCGGCCGAACACCAGCGGCAGCAGGAGCAGCGTGGCCAGCAGACTCAGCCCGAACAGCGCGAGACAGCCGAGCAGCAGTGTCTGCCGGGCCTGCCCGGGCGGCAGAAACGGCACGAGCAGCGGGCCGAGCGCGGCGGAGACCATGGGCGCGACGAGGGGGAGCAGCAGCACCGGGGTGACCTGGGCCGGCTCGATCCGGTGCCGGACGATCATGAGATACGGCACGACGACGGCGGCGACCAGGCCCACGGCCGCCCCGGCGCCGAAGAGCACGACGTCCAGCGCGACGGCCGCCCGCACCCCGAGCCAGTCCCGGCCGACGACCAGGGCACCGCCGCCCACGGCCGACAGCGCCATGGAGAGACAGCCGTAGAAGGGGGCCACGGCCGGGTCGAGGAGGTGGGCGCGCGCCTGGTCGCGGTGGTGGGCCCAGTGCAGGACGCGGGCGCCGAGGACGGCGACCAGGGCGAGGAGCGCTAGCGCCCAGACCGCCGTGCAGACCGTCCGCAGGCCCGGCACGTCCAGGGGGAGTCCGGCACCGGCCGTGGCCACGATCGCGGTGCCCATGACCGGGGCGTACCAGTGGGGGCCGAGGTGGCGGAGGGCGGGGAGGGGGAGCTCGGGGTGGGTGGTGGGCGGACGGGTCGGGTGAGGGGGGTGGGCTGCGGGGGCGGGACGTACTGCGGTGGCCATGGTTCGAGCGTCCCGGCCTCGTGCGGGGTCCACCAGGGAGTCCGCTTGTATGGGGACATAAGCTGGGGTTATGAGTGAGACGAGTGAGGGACGGGGCGGACTGGGCCACCGGGTGCCGGATCTCGGGGCGCTCGAACTTCTGCTGGCCGTGGCCCGGCTGGGTTCGCTCGGGCGGGCGGCGCGGGAACTGGGGATCACCCAGCCCGCCGCGAGCAGCCGGATCCGGTCGATGGAACGGCAGTTGGGCGTCGCCCTGGTCGACCGGTCCCCGCGCGGGTCCCGGCTCACCGACGCGGGGGCGCTCGTCACGGACTGGGCCCGGCGGATCGTCGAGGCGGCCGAGGCGTTCGACGTGGGCGCGCAGGCGCTGCGGGACCGGCGTGACTCCCGGCTCCGGGTCGCCGCCAGCATGACCATCGCGGAGTATCTGCTGCCCGGCTGGCTCATCGCGCTGCGCGCGGAGCGGCCCGACACCGCCGTGTCGTTGCTCGCGGGCAACTCGACGGTGGTCGCGGAGCGGTTGCTCGCGGACGAGGCGGATCTGGGGTTCGTCGAGGGGCCCACCGTGCCGGCCGGGCTGGACGCGGCCGTGATCGCCCACGACCATCTGATCGTCGTGACCGCCCCCAGCCATCCCTGGGCGCGGCGTCGTCGGCCCCTGGAGGCTGCCGAGCTGGCCTCCACGCCGCTGATACTCCGGGAGAAGGGGTCCGGTACGCGGCAGGTGCTGGAGGACGCCCTCGGGAGTCTGGCGCGGCCCCTCATCGAGCTGTCCTCCACTACGGCGGTGAAGTCCTCGGCGCTGAGTGGGGCGGGGCCGGCGGTTCTGAGTGAGCTGGCCCTTGGGGAGGAGCTCTCGGCGCGGCGGCTGGTGCGGATTCCGGTGGACGGGGTGCGGTTGCGGCGGGCGCTGCGGGCGGTGTGGCCGACGGGGCATCGGCCCGCGGGGCCTGCGCGGGATCTGTTGGGGCTCACGCGGGGGCCTGCGGCCGGCTGAGCGGGGCGTTCTCCGCCCCCGCCGCCCCTACCCGTCCCATCCCCAGGGGCGCAGCCCCTTCGACCCCCTTCGCGCTCCGCGCGGGGTGGGTGGGTGAGTGCGGGTTCGGTGGGGGCTGGTCGCGCAGTTCCCCGCGCCCCTGAAAAGCAGGGGCTGCGCCCCCTGCTTTTCAGGCCCGCAGCCCCGTTGCCTTTCAGGCCCGCAGGGGCCTGATCTTTTAGGGGCGCGGGGAACTGCGCGAGAAGCCCCACTCACCCGCGCCCGCCGACGAAACCCGCACCCCCGAGCTCTCAGGCGCCCCATCGAGCTCTCAGGCGCCCCATCCGGATGTGGACGCCGCCGTCGTGAGGGCCCGCATCACACGGACGTCCTCGCCCATCTCGGGATGCCACTGCACGCCCAGGACCCACGCGGGATCGGGCAGCTCGATGGCCTCGACCGTGCCGTCGGCGGCGTACGCCGAAGGCAGCAGGCCGGTGCCCAGGCGGTCGACGGCCTGGTGGTGGTAGGTCGGGACGTCGGTCTCCTCGGGGACGAGATCGCCGTAACGGGTGCCCGGTACGGGCTTCACCGCGTGGCGGCCGAAGACGCCGACCTCGACCACGTGGTCGTCGAGGTGCTGGATCAGCGTGCCGCCGAGGGCGACGTTCAGGAGTTGCATGCCCCGGCAGATGCCGAGCAGCGGCGTACCGGTGTCCAGCGCGGCCCGGATCAGGGCCAGCTCCCACGCGTCGCGCGCGGGCGCGGGCGGGCCGCAGCGCGGGGAGCGCTCGGCGCCGTAGTGGGCGGGGTCCACGTCGGGGCCGCCCGCGATGACCAGGCCGTCGAGGCGGGCGACCGCCCCGGCGGCGTGCGCCGGGTCGTCCGGCGGCAGCATCGCGGCGACACCGCCCGCCATCTGCACGAGCCGGGGATAGCCGACCGGAAGCAGCGCCGCCTCCAGCTCCCAGACGCCCCAGCGCGCGCCGGACTCCAGATACGTACTCACACCGATCAACGGCCTGGTCACACATGCTCCTCACACGGGAAACGCGGCAAGCGGAATCGTCAGTCCCGTGCCAACTCTGCCTCGGCGGCGGCCAGTGCGGCGAATTCCTCCTCCGGTGCCTTCGCCACCAGGTGCTTACGGCTGTAGAGCCCGAAGTACGCCGCCGCGACCGCGTACACGACGAGCGCGATGACCGCGGCCGTCACATCCACCAGGAATGTCGCCACCAGCGCCGAGCACGCGAGGACGAGGGCCACGGACGAGGTCAGCACCCCGCCCGGTGTGCGATACGGGCGCTCGAGGCCCGGCTCCCGGCGGCGCAGGACGATGTGCGACAGGGACATCAGGGCGTAGCTGATCGTGGCGCCGAAGACGGCGATGTTCAGCATCCGGACGCTGTCGCCGGTGGCGGCGGCCAGGGCGAAGCCGATCGTGCCCGGCACCAGCAGGCCCAGATACGGGGCCTTGCGGCTGCTGGTGAGGGAGAGGACCCGGGGGAGGTAGCCGGCCCGGGAGAGGGCGAACAGTTGCCGGGAGCCCGCGTAGATCAGGGAGAAGAAGGAGGCCACGAGGCCGGCCAGTCCGGCGTAGTTCACGAAACGGCTGAGCGCGGTGGCCTTGCCGTCCGGCTGGAGCGCCTCGACGAGGGGGTTGCCGGCGTCCTGGATGGCGGCGGAGCCGCGCGCCCCGGCCGCGGTGAGGAAGGTGATCACGGCCAGCACCACGAGGACGCCCATCGACCAGCGGATCGCCTTCGGCAGCGTACGGGCCGGGTCCCTGGTCTCCTCGGCGGCCAGCGGCACACCCTCGACGCCCAGGAAGAACCACATGCCGAAGGGGAACGCGGCCCAGATGCCGAGCAGTCCCATGGGCAGCCAGGAGCTGGCGCCGAAGGCCGAGGTGTCGACCGGGATGTCGTCGAGAGAGGACGCGCTGAACTCGGGCAGCGCTCCCAGGGCGAACACGATCAGGGCGAACACCGCGATGCCGGTGACGACGAAACTGGCGATCAGCGCCTCGCCGACGCCCCACAGGTGGATGCCGATGAAGAGCGCGAAGCAGACGAGATAGACCGGCCAGCTCGACGTCAGGCCGAAGAGGCCCAGCGACTCGACGTAGTCGCCGATGAAGATCACGATGGCGGCGGGGGCGAGCACATACTCGATCAGGATCGCCGTGCCGGTGAGGAAGCCGCCCCACGGGCCGAGCGCCCGACGTGCGAAGCCGTAGCCGCCGCCCGCCGTGGGCAGGATCGCGGAGAGTTCGGCGAGGGCGAAGACCAGGCAGGCGTACATGGTGCCCATGAGCACCGTGGCGATCGCCAGGCCGCCGAAGCCGCCCTTCGCGAGGCCGAGGTTCCAGCCGGAGAAGTCGCCGGAGACGACATAGGCGACGCCGAGGCCGGTCAGCAGTACCCAGCCGGCGCTGCCCCGGCGGAGCGTCCGGCGCTCCAGATAGTCGTCCGCCGCATCGGCGGTCTCCGTGGCTTTCAGGGACATGGCGCACTCTCCCCACTCAAAGGAATGGATCCATACCTTTGTGGGGTGGGTGGCCGAAAGCAATACCCCTGCGTTAAGCGAGCGTAAATCGTGCTCTGCCGGTGCGCGGATTCGTGCCCGTCCGGGGATGCGGTCTCACCCGAGGAAGCCGCGCAGCAGGGCCGCCGTGCCGGCGCAGTGCTCCCGCATGATCTCCCGTGCCGCCTCCGCGTCCTCGTCGAGCACGGCCTCCACCAGGGCGGTGTGCTGCTGCTGGGAGTGCTCCAGGTTGCGCACCAACAGGGGGATGCAGTCGAGCAGTTCGTTGACCCCGGCGCGTACGCCCGCGTACTGGGCGGCGAGCGACGGGGAGCCGGACAGCTCGGCGATCGTGAGGTGCAGCAGGGTGTCCAGACGGCGGTACTCCGTGAGCGGCGCGTTGTGCGTGCGGGCCAGGGCCGTCCGCAGCCGGTCGACCTCCTCGCTGGTCAGGCCGTGTGCCGCGCACAGGCCGGCCGCGCCCACCTCCAGCACCTCGCGGAAGCGCAGCGTGTCCTCGACGTCGATGTCCTTCAGGCGGCGGCGCAGCTCGTCCTCGCCCGGGGTGTCCACGCGCGGCAGCACGAACGTTCCTCCGTACCGCCCGCGCCGCGCCTCGATCAGGCCCTGGTCCTGCAGCACCTTCAGGACCTCGCGCAGGGTCACCCGGCTGATCCCGAGCCGCTCGGCCAGGTCGCGCTCCGCCGGCAGCCGCTCGCCGCCCGGCACCAGGCCGAGCCGCACGACCTGCATGATCTGCTCCAGCGCCTCCTCGAAGCCGTTGCCCGCACGTACCGGCCGCAGTACGGACGCCAGTCGGTCGTCGGCCCACGGAGTCTCCGGTTCCGCCCCTGTCCGCGACATATGGCGGTTCCCCCTTCCCAACTAATGGTTACGGGTAATACCTTATGGCTTCCCGGATGGCTGAATGGCTCCGGGACGGCCGAAGAAGCCCCTAGGAGGCTTTCCCGTGGCAGACCGCACACCCCCGCTCACCGTCGAGGAACTGCACACCCTCGTCGCGGGCGGTGAGATCGACACTGTCGTCCTGGCCTTCCCCGACATGCAAGGGCGACTCCAGGGCAAGCGGTTCGCCGCGCGCTTCTTCCTCGACGACGTGCTCGCCCACGGCACGGAGGGCTGCAACTACCTGCTCGCCGTCGACACCGAGATGAACACCGTCGACGGCTACGCGATGTCCTCCTGGGACCGCGGCTACGGCGACTTCGCCATGCGCCCGGACCTGAGCACCCTGCGCAGGGTGCCGTGGAACGAGGGCACGGCCATGCTCATCGCCGACCTGGCCTGGAACGACGGCTCCCCGGTCGTCGCCGCGCCCCGCCAGATCCTGCGCCGCCAGCTGGACCGCCTCGCCGAGCTCGGCTACACGGCCAACGTCGGCACCGAGCTGGAGTTCATCGTCTTCAAGGACACCTACGAGCAGGCCTGGGACGCCGGTTACAAGGGGCTGACCCCGGCCAACCAGTACAACATCGACTACTCGGTCCTCGGCACCGGGCGTATCGAGCCCCTGCTGCGCCGGATCAGGAACGAGATGGCCACCGCCGGGCTGACCGTCGAGTCCGCCAAGGGCGAGTGCAACCCCGGGCAGCACGAGATCGCCTTCAAGTACGACGAGGCCCTGGTCACCTGCGACCAGCACGCGATCTACAAGACCGGCGCCAAGGAGATCGCCTCCCAGGAGGGCGTCTCGCTCACCTTCATGGCGAAGTACAACGAGCGCGAGGGCAACTCCTGTCACATCCACCTCTCGCTCGCGGACGCCGACGGCGTCAACGTCATGGCCGCCGGGCAGGACATGTCGCAGGTCATGCGGTACTTCCTCGCCGGACAGCTCGCCGCGCTCCGCGACTTCTCGCTGCTCTACGCGCCCAACATCAACTCCTACAAGCGGTTCCAGCCGGGCTCCTTCGCCCCGACCGCCGTGGCCTGGGGCTACGACAACCGGACCTGCGCCCTGCGGGTCGTCGGCCACGGCCGCTCGATGCGCTTCGAGAACCGGCTCCCCGGCGGTGACGTCAACCCGCACCTGGCCGTCGCCGGACTGATCGCGGCCGGCCTGTACGGCGTCGAGCAGAAGCTCGAACTGCCGGAGGTGTGCACGGGGAACGCGTACGCCGCCGGGTACGACCAGGTGCCGACCACCCTCCGCGAGGCCGCCGAGCTGTGGGAGAACAGCCCCATCGCCAAGGCCGCCTTCGGCGACGAGGTCGTCGCGCACTACAGCAACATGGCCCGCGTCGAGCTGGCCGCCTTCGACGCCGCCGTGACCGACTGGGAGCTGCGCCGCTCCTTCGAACGTCTGTGAGGAACGACGTGTCCCAGCACCACACCCTGGACATCCTCAACCCGGCCACGGAGGAGGTCATCGCCACCGTCGCGGGCGCCGCCGAGCACGACGTGGACACGGCCGTCCGCCGGGCCGCCGAGGCGCAGCGGTCCTGGGCCGCCGTCGCCCCCGCCGACCGGGCCCGGCTGCTGCGCCGCTTCGCCTCCGTGGTCGACGACCACATCGAGGAACTCGCCCGCCTGGAGGTCCGGGAGGCCGGACACACCCTCGGCAACGCCCGCTGGGAGGCCGGCAACGTCCGGGACCTGCTCGACTACGCCGCCGGCGGCGTCGAACGGCTCTCGGGCCGCCAGATCCCCGTGCCCGGCGGCCTGAACGTCACGATCCTCGAACCCCTCGGCGTCGTCGGCGTGATCGCGCCGTGGAACTTCCCCATGCCGATCGCCGCCTGGGGGACCGCCCCCGCGCTCGCCGCCGGCAACGCGGTGCTCCTCAAGCCCGCCGAGACCACCCCGCTCACCGCGCTGCGCCTCGCCGAACTCGCCCTGGAGGCCGGACTCCCGGAACACCTCTTCCAGGTCCTGCCCGGACGCGGCGACATCACCGGCGAGGCCCTGGTCCGGCACCCCGGCGTCGCCAAGATCGTCTTCACCGGCTCCACCCGCACCGGCAAGCGCGTCATGGAGCTGTGCGCCGGCCAGGTCAAGCAGGTCACCCTCGAACTCGGCGGCAAGAGCCCGAACATCGTCTTCGCCGACGCCGACCTCAAGACCGCCGTCGACCCCTTCTCCTTCCTCGACAACGCCGGCCAGGACTGCTGCGCCCGCACCCGGATCCTCGTCCAGGAGTCCGTGTACGACGAGGTCCGAAGCCTGCTCGCCGAGGCGCTGGCCGCCGTGGTCGTGGGCGACCCCGCCGACGAGAAGACCCAGATGGGCCCGCTGATCTCCCGTCAGCAACTGGACCGCGTACGGCAGTTCGTGCCCGACGGGGCCGACGCCCTGCGGGGCAGCGCTCCCGAGGGGCCCGGCTTCTGGTTCCCGCCGACCGTGCTCACCGGGGAGCGGCCCGACTCCGCCGCCGCCCGCGAGGAGATCTTCGGCCCGGTCGCCGTCCTGCTGCCCTTCACCGACGAGGCGGACGCCGTACGGCTCGCCAACGACACCCCCTACGGCCTCTCCGGCTCCATCTGGACCCGGGACGTCGGCCGCGCGCTGCGGGTCTCCCAGGGCGTGCGCGCGGGCAACCTGTCCGTCAACTCGCACTCCAGCGTCCGCTACTGGACCCCCTTCGGCGGCTTCAAGCAGTCCGGCATCGGCCGCGAGCTGGGCCCGGACGCGATCACCGCCTTCACCGAAACCAAGAACGTCTTCATCAGCACGGAGGGCCCCGCACAGTGACCGAACAGAGTGTTTGCCGCCGTCTCGTCGGCCGTACCGCCGTCATCACCGGCGCGGGCAGCGGCATCGGCCTCGCCACCGCGCGCCGGCTCGCCGCCGAGGGCGCGCACGTGGTCTGCGGCGACCTGGACGAGGCACGCGGCAAGGCCGCCGCCGAGGAGGTCGGCGGGCTCTTCGTGAAGGTCGACGTCACCGACGCCGAGCAGGTCGACGCGCTCTTCAAGACCGCGTTCGACACCTACGGCAGCGTCGACATCGCCTTCAACAACGCGGGCATCTCGCCGCCCGACGACGACTCCATCCTGGAGACCGGCCTGGAGGCCTGGAAGCGGGTCCAGGAGGTCAACCTCACCTCCGTGTACCTGTGCTGCAAGGCCGCGATCCCCTACATGCGGCGCCAGGGCAAGGGCTCGATCATCAACACCGCGTCCTTCGTCGCCCGCATGGGCGCGGCGACCTCCCAGATCTCGTACACGGCCTCCAAGGGCGGTGTGCTGGCCATGTCCCGGGAACTGGGTGTGCAGTTCGCGCGGGAGGGCATCCGCGTCAACGCGCTCTGCCCGGGGCCGGTCAACACCCCCCTCCTCCAGGAGCTGTTCGCCAAGGACCCGGAGCGGGCCGCCCGTCGGCTCGTGCACATCCCGGTCGGACGCTTCGCCGAGGCCACCGAGATCGCGGCGGCCGTCGCGTTCCTCGCCAGCGACGACTCGTCGTTCGTCAACGCCACCGACTTCCTGGTCGACGGCGGCATCTCCGGCGCGTACGTCACACCGCTCTAGGGCTACCGGGACACCGGCACCGTCGGTGTGATTAAAGTGCCGGGATGAGCAGTTCGCCGCCGCCCGGCTGGTACCGCGACCCGTCCTACCCGCTCACCGAACGCTGGTGGGACGGGACCGCGTGGACCGATCACCGGCGCCAGCCGGAGCAGCCCGGGCCGCCGGTGCCCCAGCCCCAGCCGTCCACACGCAGGGGCCTCGGACGCACCCAGGTCGTCGCGCTGGCCACTGTCGGGGCCGTCCTGGTCGCCGGGGCGGTCACGGGCGGTGTCCTCCTGCTCGGCGGGGACGGCGACGGAGACGACGGCCAGGAGACGCGGACCACCACGAGTTCCCCGACCTCCGACGGCAGCCCGTCCCCCACGAAGCCCGCCACCGCGTCCCCCACCGGCGACCCGACCACCGTCGCGGACGACCTCAACGGCATCACGTTCCCCGTCCCCGACGGCTGGGAGAGCGGCGACGGCTCCGGCGAGGAGGACGCGGTCCTGGTCACGGACGACACCTTCGACTGCCCCGGCGACGGCGGGGTCTGCCGCAGCGGCGTCGTCGTCTCACGGACCGTCACCGGCAGCGACGAGACCTCCCCGAAGACCCTCGCCGAGAACGACATCGAGGACGCCGCGAACGACGCCTTCGACCGTGACGTCCTGGACCGGCAGCCCTACGACGGCATCACCGGCCACGAGGTCGTCGGCTCCGGCTCGGTCGCCGTCGCGGGCCGCGCCGGCTACTACGTGCGCTGGCGCGTCACCACCGGCGCGGGATCCGGTGGCTGGGTCCAGTCCCTCGTCTTCCCGTCCACCATCGGCTCCGAGGCCCCCGTCCTGGTCCGCTTCGCCCTCGACGCGGGCGACGAGGGCCCGCCGCTCGACGACATCGACGAGATCGTCGAGGGCATCAGGCCGGCGGGCGACGCGGACACGGGCGACGACACGGGTGGCAGCACGGGCGGAGTGGGCAGCAGCCTCGGCCCCTCGTGAGCGCGCTCCGGGCTCCGGGAACTCCCGGCTACAGGAACGTGTGACCCTCGCCCCGGTACGTCGGCACCGCCGCCGTCACCTCGTCGCCCTCCACCAGGTGCAGCACGTCGAAGCGCTCGCACAGCTCGCCCGCCTTGGCGTGCCGGAACCACACCTTGTCGCCGAGCAGCAGATCGTCGGCGGGCGCGCCCAGCAGCGGGGTCTGCACCTCGCCGGGACCCTCCTGCGGGTCGTACTTCAGCCCCTCGGGCAGATACGGCACCGGCAGCCGGTCGGGGCCGGGCGCGCCGGAGGCCGGGTACCCGCCGCCCAGGACCGTGACGACCCCGACACCGGGGCGCCGGACGACCGGCATGGCGAACAGTGCCGCCGGACGCCCGCTGAACGAGGTGTAGTTGTCGAAGAGCCGAGGCACGTAGAGCCCGGAGCCGGCGCCGATCTCGGTGACCGCGTCCTCCGCCGCCGTGTGCTGCACACTGCCCGTGCCGCCGCCGTTGACGAACTCCAGGTCCGGTGCCACCCGCCGTACCGCGCGCACGACTTCGGCCCGCCGCGTGGCCAGCTCCTTCTTCGCGGTGGCCTGCATCAGCCGGATGGCACGCGACCGCAGCGGCCGCCCGGCCACCGAGTCGCCGACACCGGCGATATGACCCTCGTACGCCATGATCCCGACCAGCTTGAACCCCGGGCGCTCGGCGACGGCGCGGGCCATCTCACCGACCTGCGCGGGGGAGTGCAGAGGGGAGCGCAGGGCGCCGACGCGCACCCGTCCGCCGAGCAGCTTCAGCGAGGTGTCCAACTCCAGGCAGACACGCACGACTTCGGTGCCGCCCCGCCGGGAGTTGTCGATCAGCTGGAGCTGGGCGGGGTCGTCGACCATGACGGTCACGGCGGCGGCGAGCTTGGGGTCGCCCGCCAGCTCGGCGAAGGCCTCGTGGTCGGCCGACGGATAGGCGAGGAGGATGTCATCGAAACCGGAACGGGCCAGCCACAGCGACTCGGAGAGCGTGAACGACATGATGCCCTGGAAACCCTCACGGGACAGGACCCGCTCCAGGAGCGCCCGGCAGCGAACGGACTTGCTCGCGACGCGGATCGGCTTGCCGCCGGCCCTGCGGAGGAGGTCGTCGGCGTTCGCGTCGAAGGCGTCGAGGTCGACGATCGCGAGAGGTGCGTCGAGATGAGCTGTGGCCCGGTCGTACCGGGCCCGGTCGGCGGCGCGCGCAGTCATGCACGAAGCCTGCCAGACATGATTACCGCAGGGTAGGGGGACGTTCCGGGCAGATGCCACGGGCCCGGCGGACTGGTTCCCGTTCGACCGGGGCCAACCCGTAGAGTGACGCGCACGCAGGGACGACCTCGACGGGGATGCCGATCCGCTGCCACGGGTATGGCTTGCCCGTGGTGTTGGCGGACCGACGACGGGGCGACTCCCAGGTATGCGTGACGACCGCTCCCCACGGGCGGTCGGACGCCCGGACGACCTCCGGGTCGGCACGGGACGAGGAAACGGGGGGTGCATGAGCACGGAAGCGCGCCGCGCCCCCATCCCCCCACGGCCCCCGGCCCCGCCCCGCCCGTCCATACCGCCGGACCCCGCCCCGACGCCCACGACACCGGACGCCGAGGCATCGACCCCCGCGACACCGGGCGCCCCGACCCGTCCGCCGACACGGGAGCCGGGGGCCGACCACGAGACACCGGGCCCGTATGCGTCCGGCTCCGGTACGCGCCCGTTCGGCCCGAGTACCTCAGGTCCGGGTACGCGCCCGTCCGCCCCGAGTACGTCTGGCCCGGGTACGCGCCCGTTCGGCCCGGGTGCTCGTGCGTCCGCGCCGGGTATGTCCGGCCCGCCGCAGCCGTCCGCGTCCGGCCCGGCCGGAGGCTCCCCGGTTCCGCCGCCCCGCCCGGACCGCGCGCCCGCGAGCGGAGCGGGCCCGGCCGTGCCTCGCCGTCCACAGCGGCCACCGGTCGTGGGCACACCCGCGCGGCCCACTGCTCCGCCCCGCCCGTCCACGGCGCCGGGCACGCCGCCTCGGGACGCACGACACCCGAGTACGACTACGACGACGGACACGCCACGGCGGCCCTACGGCCCCGACGCGACGAACACGCCTGAGAACAGGCAGAGTTCCGGCACCCCGGGCACCCCGGGCAGGCCCCTGCCCACCCGCACCCACGGCCCCGGCCCGACGACCGGCCAAGGCTCCGTGAACGGTTCCCGTCAGTCGGCGGGTCAGGGTTCTCCGGGCGGTTCCCGGCAGTCGGCCGGCCAGGGTTCTCCGAGCGGTTCCCGGCAGTCGGCAGGCCAAGGCTCCGCGAACGGCTCTCGGCAGTCGGCGGGTCAGGGTTCTCCGAGCGGTTCCCGGCAGTCGGCAGGTCAGGGCTCCCCGAATGGTTCCCGGCAGTCGGCCGGCCAAGGCTCCCCGAGCAACTCCCGGCAATCGACCGGCCAGGACGCCGAGCGTGGCTCCGGGCAGGCAGCCGGGCAGGCTTCCGGCCGGTCCGTCGGGCAGGCCTCCGGCCGTGGCTCCGGCGCGGACGGCGGGGCCGCCCAGCGCCGTGCCGAGCACCCGCGTTTCTCCGACTTCCGGCGCAGTGCGGGCCGCCACAACGGCGCCTCCGCCACCCCGCCACCCCCGGTGGCCTCGGCGCGCTTTCCGGACGTCCCGCCGGCCACCCCGGCACCCACCCAGGACGCCCCGCCCCCGGCCTCGGCCCGCTTCCCGGACGAGCCGCCGTCGGCGCGTGACAACGCACGGCGTGCGGGCGGCCGGGACGCGGCCCCCGCGTCGCCCCCAGCCCCCGCCTCCACCCCGGTCTCCGGCGGGCGGCCCTCCCGCCCCGCCGACGGCACGTCGCCCCGCGCGGCCGGGCGACCCCCGGCCCCGGCGTCCCGCGCTGCCGGACAGCCCCCGTCGACGGCGCCCCGTACCGGCGGCCCGACCACCGGTGCCGTACCGCCGCCGACCGTACCGCCGCCCGCCGCGCCGCCGCCCTCCGTACCGCCGTCCACGGCGCCCCCTCGTGGCCCGCTGCCCGAAGAGGTCCGCCCCGAGCGCTCCGATCGCCCCGAGGGCACTCCTCGGCCGAGGCCCCTCACCCCCGAGCGGCCCGGTGGCTGGCAGCCCCCGTCGAGTTCGTCCCGGCGGTCCGCCGAAGCGCTCGACGGTGTCCTCGGGGCGTCTCCCGGGCGGCCCTTCGTGACGTTCGCGCAGCCGGACACCTCGCCGTGGACGCCGCCCGAGCCGTACGACGGGCGGCGCAAGCCACGGCCCACCAAGGCGCGGGCGGCGGCCGTGGCCGCGTGCGTGGTGCTCGGTGTCGGGCTCATCGGCGGCGCGGCGGCCGGGAGTTGGCTCACCGGGGACTCCGGGGCGGACGGCACCCGCGACACCTTCGCGGTGGCCGGAGAGCTGTGGCACGGCGTACCCGTCGACGAGCTGTTCCCGCCCACCGTCCGGGGCGAGGGCGCCGGACCGGGCGGCACCGACCGGACCTGGACCCGGGTCGCCGTCGCACGCGACAGCGGCTGCGCGGACGCCTTCGACCCGCTGCTGCGCAAGGCCCTCGCCCCCGCCGGCTGTCTGCGGCTGCTGCGCGCCACCTACACCGACGCGACCCAGAGCAACGTCACCACCGTGGGCCTGATGTTCACCAAGGCCGACGCGGCCTCGATGACCGCGCTCAGGAACCGCTTCGTCAAGGACGGCCTCGACCGCCGCACCGACCTGATGCCCCGCCCGTACGCCGCCGAGGACACCGTCGCCGCCGGCTTCGGCGACGCCCAGCGGGCCTCGTGGACGATCTCCGTCCTCACCGACGTCCCGGTTGTCGTCTACGCCGTCTCGGGCTTCGCCGACGGCCGTACCGTCACCGAACCGCAGCCCGCCGAGGACGCGATGAAGGCCGGCGCCACCACCGCCCCCGCCCAGTCCGGTCTCGGCCACGAGGCGAAGGGCCTCGCCGACCGCGTCGAACGCGGCCTGCGCAAGACCGCCGCGTCCGCCACGGAGCAACCTTCATGAAAGCCGACGAACCCGAGACCACCGAGCAGACCAGGAGCGCGGAGCGGGCCGTGACCGCCGAGCGGGCCGGGACACCCGTGGCCGCGGCGACAGCCGGCCCCCGCGCCCCGCGCGCCCGCCGCCGCCCCCTCCACCTCGCCCTCCTCAGCGTCCCCCTCGCCGCCTCCCTGGCCCTCCTGCCGTCCACCGCCGCGCACGCCGACGGCATCCGGGACCAGCAGTGGGCGCTGGGCGCGATGCACGCGCAGGAGGCATGGCGTACGACGAAGGGCGCCGGCATCACCGTCGCGGTGCTCGACACGGGCGTCGACGACGAACACCCGGACCTGGTCGGCAACGTCCTGCCGACGAAGGACATGGTCGGCTTCGGGGCCTCGCGCGGCGACCGCTCCTGGGCCCGGCACGGCACCGCCATGGCCGGGATCATCGCCGGCCACGGACACGGCGTGAACAACGCCGACGGTGTCCTCGGCGTCGCCCCCGAGGCGAAGATCCTCCCCGTCCGCGTCATCCTCGAAGACGGCGACTCCGCCCGCTCCAAGGCCCGCAGCACCCGTGGCAACGCCCTCGCCGAGGGCATCCGCTGGGCCGCCGACCAGGGCGTCGACGTCATCAACCTCTCCCTCGGCGACGACTCCGAGTCCGCCCACCCGGAACCCTCCGAGGACGCCGCCGTCCAGTACGCCCTGAAGAAGGGCTCGATCGTCGTCGCCTCGGCCGGCAACGGCGGCGAGAAGGGCGACCACATCTCCTACCCGGCGGCCTACCCGGGCGTGATCGCGGTGACCGCCGTCGACGAGGACGGCGACCGCGCCCCGTTCTCCACCCGCCGCTGGTACGCCACCGTCAGCGCCCCCGGCGTCGACGTCGTCATCGCCGACCCGGACCGCAAGTACTACGAGGGCTGGGGCACCAGCGCCGCCGCGGCCTTCGTCTCCGGCGCCGCCGCCCTCATCAAGGCGGCCCACCCGGACCTGGACCCCGCCCAGGTCAAACGCCTCCTGGAGGACACCGCCCGCGAAGTCCCCGTAGGCGGTCGCGACGACTCCCGGGGCTTCGGCTTCGTCGACCCGGCGGCCGCCATCGCGGAGGGCGGCGGGCTCACCTCCGACGACCTCAAGACCGCGTCGTACGGCGGCAAGTACTTCGGCTCCGGCCCGGACCCGGTCGAGGAGGAGGACCCCACCACCGGCTGGACCGCCCCCGCCGCGGGCGGCCTCGGTGTGGTCCTGCTGGTCACGGCGGTGGTGATCTGGCGCGGACGCGGTCGCGGCCGACCGGACGAGTTCGTCATCTGACACCGGGGCCCACGCGGCTGCCCAGGACGCCGGCACCGGGGCCCATGGGTACGCCCAGTTCGTCGACTCCGGGGTCCACGCGTACGCCTACGACGTCGTGGTAGCCCCGGCCGTGGCCCCGAACACCGACACGGCCGCCCGCGCCGCCGCCTCGACCAGCGCGATCCCCTTCGCCTTCGTCGTGTTGCCGTCCGACACCACCGCGACCAGGTACTCCCGCCCGTCCACGGTGACCCGGCCGACGCTGTTGATGTCCCACAGCCCGGTGGCGGTACGCGGCAGCCACCCGTTCTTCAGGGCGAACCCGGACCCCGAGGTCGCGCCCGACGCCGCCGAGACACCCCAGTCCTGCCCCTCCGCGATCCGCCCCATCAGCTCTTGCACGTAGGCCCGCGAGGCCGCGCTCAGCTCGGACGTGTCGTCGTCCCCGAACACCTGCCGGAGCAGGGCGAGTTGATCGGCCGCCGTGGTCTGGGTGAGCCCCCAGTACAGACCGTCGCCGCCCTCGGTGTCCGTCAGCCCGAACCGCGCGTTCGCGGCGTCGAGGCCGTCCGCCTGCCCGATGGCCTTCCACAGGGCCGTCGCGGAGACGTTGTCGCTGTCGCGGATCATCGTGGCGGCATACGCCTTCTCCTGCGCGGTGAGCCGCCGGCCCGCGTCCTGCGCCTGGAGCAGCAGCGCCGCCAGGATGTCCGTCTTCACGATGCTGGCGGTGTCGAAGCGCGCGTCCCCGTACCCGGCAGAGTCCCCGGACGCCAGGTCCAGCACGGCCACGGACACCGCCGCCCCGTCCTCCACCGGCACGTCCGCCAGGGCCGCCGCGAGCAGTTCGTCGTGATCCACCTCGGGCGCCGCCACAGGTTCCACCGAAGCCTCCTCAGCGACCGCGTCCGCCCCCGGCGCGGTGGAAGCGGAGGCCGAGGGCGATACCGACGATGACGCCGCCGACGATACGGCCAGGCTCCCGCCCTCCAGCGCCCGGGCCCTCATGAACACCGTCCCGGCGGCCGTGCCGCCCACCAGGACCAGGGCGGCCAGCGCGACGTGGACGAGCGGACGGCGCCCCGACGGGCGGGCGCGGCGACGGGCTCCTGGAGAGGGCATACCGAGATGGTTCTGCGCCGCGCTGTGGGCTGGGTTAGGCGATTGTTAGATGCTTGTCAGGGATGGCTGAGAAAACCGTGAGCGATGTGACCATCACGTTTCCGGCCTGCCGAAAGCCCAGGAGACTTCCCCCGATAGGGTCGACGACCGTGGCGAACAAGAACATTCCCGACCCCGGTTTCTCCGACGACGACGGCTCCGCCGACCCCCGGCTGAGCGCCGCGCTCGCCGCCTGGGCCGAGGACCGGACCGCCGTGGGCCCCGTCCTCGAAGCGCTCAGGGACGCCCGGCTGCTCGTGCCCGTCGTGGCCGTGCTCGGCGAGGTCGAGACCGACGAGAACGGACTGCGCCGCGAGAAAACCAGTGACATGGCCGTCCCCACCCTGAAGGCCGGCGGCCGCACCGCCCTGCCCGCCTTCACCTCCACCGACTCCCTGGCCCGCTGGGACCCCGCCGCCCGCCCCGTCGCCGTACCCCTGCACCAGGCACTCCAGGCCGCCGCGCACGAGAAGGCCGACACGATCGTCCTCGACCTCGCCGGGCCCGTCGCCTACGAGCTGACCGGCCGGGCCCTGCTCGCGCTCGCCGAGGGCCGCACCACCACCGACCCGCTCGCCGACCCCGCCGTCCTCGACGCCGTACGCTCCGCCGTCGCCGCCGAGCCGGCCGTGCTCCGCGCCCACCTCGGCCCCGGGCAGGCCGACGGCACCCTCGTCCTGGTCCTGGACCCGGCCGCGACCCCGGCCGAGGCCGCACGGTCCGTCGCCGGCCGCCTCGCCGCCGACGAGACACTGCGGGCCCGCCTGGTGCGCGGCCTCGACCTGGCACTGCTGCCGGCCGGGACGACGCCACCGGGCGAGCCCTTGTACGTACGCCAGTGAAAGAGCCCCTGTACGTACGCCAGTGAAAGACGTACGCCAGTGAAGGGGGCTACGGCCTAGCCGTAGACCGGGCCCGTGTACTTCTCGCCCGGGCCCTGGCCCGGCTCGTCCGGGACGACCGACGCCTCGCGGAAGGCCAGCTGCAGCGACTTCAGACCGTCGCGCAGCGGGGCCGCGTGGAAGGAGCTGATCTCGGTCGTGGACGCGTCCAGCAGACCGGCGAGGGCGGTGACCAGCTTGCGGGCCTCGTCCAGGTCCTTGTACTTGTCGCCCTCCTCGGTCAGACCGAGCTTCACGGCGGCGGCGCTCATCAGGTTGACGGCGACCGTCACGATCACCTCGACCGCGGGGACCTCGGCGATGTCGCGGGTCATCGAGTCGAAGTCGGGGTTCTCAGGAGGGGTCTCACTCATGCCCCACACGATAGGCCCCGGCGCGTACGCCCCGACCTGCGGGAGTCCGCCGTACACCGATTGGCACCCCAGGTTTGAACCCGCTATGGTTAGGACTACGACCGGCTGGACACCTGTGTGTCCGGCCCGCAAGTGGAGGCTCCGAACTCCCACCTGGCTGTCCTCCGGGACGGCAGGTCACCCGGTCAGACGGCCCCCACCGTTCCGTACGGACGGTGGAGTCGTCCGAGATTGCGCCCCGCGGGACACCCGCGGCGGTGCTCCGGCAGTACATGGAGCCCCGCCTGCGTCCCGTCCGGGGCATTTTTCATGCGCCGCGATGGTTGGTCCCTATGTCAACCAGACATAACACGGCGGTCCGCCAGACCGGCGTGTGGTGCTACCGAGGAGGATCCATCAGCGCCGAGCCCCGCATCAACGACCGGATTCGCGTTCCCGAGGTGCGACTTGTCGGTCCCAGCGGCGAGCAGGTCGGGATTGTTCCGCTTGCCAAGGCCCTGGAGCTTGCGCAGGAGTACGACCTCGACCTGGTCGAGGTGGCCGCGAACGCCCGTCCGCCGGTCTGCAAGCTCATGGACTACGGGAAGTTCAAGTACGAGTCGGCCATGAAGGCCCGTGAGGCGCGCAAGAACCAGGCGCACACGGTCATCAAGGAGATGAAGCTCCGGCCGAAGATCGACCCGCACGACTATGACACCAAGAAGGGTCACGTCGTCCGGTTCCTCAAGCAGGGCGACAAGGTCAAGATCACGATCATGTTCCGTGGTCGCGAGCAGTCCCGGCCCGAGCTGGGCTACCGACTGCTGCAGCGGCTCGCTTCGGACGTCGAGGACCTCGGGTTCGTCGAGTCGAACCCGAAGCAGGACGGCCGAAACATGATCATGGTTCTCGGTCCGCACAAGAAGAAGACCGAGGCGATGGCCGAGGCTCGCCAGGCGCAGGAAGCCCGCAAGGCGGAAGCGAAGGCCAACCCCGGCAAGTCGCAGAACGCCGCCGAGTCCGACGCGGTCGAGTCCGAGGCCGTCGAGGTCGAGGCACCGGCCGAGGAGCCCGCCGAGGCGTAAGTCCCCGGGACGCGAGTCCGGGGGAACCCCTGGACACAGGTCCAGGGTGCCAACCGAAAGAAATGACGTTCCGTCGTGCCCGGTTTCGCGACCGGGCACCGGAGCGCCACTGACGAGGAGAGAACGGCGCTATGCCGAAGAACAAGTCGCACAGCGGTGCCAGCAAGCGCTTCAAGATCACCGGCTCCGGCAAGGTGCTCCGTGAGCGCGCCGGCAAGCGCCACCTGCTCGAGCACAAGTCGTCCCGCGTGACGCGTCGCCTCACCGGCAACGCCGAGATGGCCCCGGGCGACGCCGCGAAGATCAAGAAGCTTCTCGGCAAGTGACGTTCGCGGCGCCTGATCCTTCGATCACCGCGCGCCGTACGTCTGGACCGGGACCCCATCGATTCCGGGTCGTGTGACGACAACCACGGCCCCGCTACAAGGAGTTAAAAAGTGGCACGCGTCAAGCGGGCAGTCAACGCCCACAAGAAGCGCCGGGCGATCCTCGAGGCGGCCTCCGGCTACCGCGGTCAGCGTTCGCGCCTGTACCGCAAGGCCAAGGAGCAGGTCACCCACTCGCTGGTCTACAACTACAACGACCGCAAGAAGCGCAAGGGCGACTTCCGTCAGCTGTGGATCCAGCGCATCAACGCTGCGGCCCGTCAGAACGGCATGACGTACAACCGCCTCATCCAGGGTCTGAAGGCCGCGAACATCGAGGTCGACCGCAAGATCCTCGCCGAGCTGGCCGTCAACGACGCCACCGCGTTCGCCGCGCTGGTCGAGGTCGCGCAGAAGGCGCTGCCGGCGGACGTGAACGCGCCCAAGGCAGCGTGACGCTCGCGCCGGCTTGAGCCGCGTGTTGTTGTGACCCGGACCCGCAGGTGCTCGCCGCCTGCGGGTCCGGGCGTTTTCGGGTGCGTTGTCGGGTGCGGGTGCGTGGGGCTTCTCGCGCAGTTCCCCGCGCCCCTAGAAGCAACGGCCCCTGCGGGCCGTTGAAAAAGCACGGGGCGCAGCCCCTG
>NZ_JBEOYO010000084.1:0-28029 GCF_040297125.1 Streptomyces sp. NPDC001868
TACCTCACCGAACCGCAGGCCCGCGTGGAGTCCGCGCGCATGTATCCCTGCAATCCAGTGGACGTCGACGGCATGATCAACCTCGACTTCGACGAACAGGGCCGCCTCATCGGCATCGAGGTGCTGGCGGCCAGTTCAAAACTGCCCGAGTACCTGCTCCAGTCCGCGGAGCGACTTGACACCGAAGGTGCATGACCAGCCGAGCACCAGGCTCGCGGCGAACAGGTTGGAAAAGGCTCCTTGCCTCTGAGCGCCCCTCATATTCTGATGTTCATTCAGTTCTCCGCCGGTGAGGGGTGCGGCACGGCTTGGGGCCGTAAGTCGAGGTGCATTCGATCCTGGGCCTGCCCAGGGCGTCTCTCGCCGGTGCCGGTTTCATGGGGGGGAAGGATTCGTCCCCTCTATGGCCGCATCCCAGCCAAGAACCCTCCCCTTTTGCGGGCACACGCGAGGCGGAAAGGTCGGGCACCTCAACGACCGCAGGCACCGAGCAATGAGGTAATTCAAATGAAGGCCGTAGGTTTCAGGGAATTCGGTGGGCCGGAGGTTCTTCAGGTTCTGGAGCTGCCCGCACCCGATGCCGGTCCGGGCGAGGTGCGCATCCGGGTGCACGCCGCGACCGTCAACGCGGTCGACGCCCTGCAGCGCAGCGGGCCTTCCGGACCGCCCGACGCCCGGCCGCCGTTCGTTCCCGGCATGGAAGCAGCGGGCGTCGTGGACCAGATAGGCGCGGGCACCGACACTGAACTGAGGGTCGGCGACCGCGTGATGGCGATCGTGCTCCCCAACGGCTCACATGGCGCGTACGCCGAGCAGGCCGTGGTCCCGGCGGAGTCGGTCGTCCGCGCTCCTGACAGCGCGAGCCACGTGCAGGCGGCGGCCCTTCCGATGAACGGCCTGACCGCGCGTCTGGCCCTGGACACGCTCGGCCTGGAGCCCGGCCAGACCGTCGCGATCACCGGAGCGGCCGGCGCGGTGGGTGGCTACGCCGTCCAGCTGGCCAAGGCGGACGGGCTGCGGGTGGTGGCCGACGCCTCGGAGCAGGACGAGGCGCTGATCAAGGAACTGGGTGCCGACGTCGTACTGCGTCGCGGCGCCGAGTACCCGGACCGGGTGCGTGCGGAGATCCCCGGGGGCGTCGACGGACTCGTCGACGGCGCGTCGCTCGGCGGTCTCGCCGCTCGGGCGGTCCGCGACGGCGGCCGGGTGGTGACCCTGCGCGGCTACGACGGCCCCGGCGAGCGAGACATCGTCTTCGAGCCGATCGTCGTGTTCCGTTACGCCAGGGAACACGCCAAGCTCGACCGCCTCCGGCAGCAGGCGGAGGCGGGCCTCATCACGCCCCGGGTCGCCAGGACCATTCCGGCGGAACAGGCCGTCGAGGCGCACCGGCTCCTCGCGGCGGGCGGCGTGCGAGGACGGCTTGTCCTGACGTTCTGAACATCCGGTGAAGGGGCAGGCGCGGACGGGGAATGGCCGTCAGCAAGCGGATTTCCGGTGCGGACCACTGGGCGATGCGGCTGGGGCGAATCGTTTTCCCCGCAGGTCAACTCTCGTTGGGAAAGCCTCCGCTCGCTGGTCCGGAGCCGGAGGAGCGAGCGGAGGCTCTGACGGAGTCGCCGCGCTGCGGTTCGAGAAGGGCGGCGACCACGAGCGCCGGGACGCCCGGACGTGCAGGATCACCCGGCTTCCCAGCCCGGGGGATGCGGACAGGAGCGTGTGAATCAGCTCGGCGCAGGCGTCAACAAGGTGCTCGCAATTGTCCAGCACGATCAGCGGAGCGCGGTGGGCCAGAAAGGCGGCGAGCTGGTCGATGACCGGTCTGGTGCCCAGGTCCGGCATCCCCAGGGCAGTCGCCGTGGCGTTCACCGCCAGCGAGGGGTCTCGCACCGGAGCCAGATCCACCAGCCACACCCCGTCCTCGAAGTGTGTCGCCGACGCGGCAGCCTCCAGCGCCAGCCGAGTCTTGCCCACCCCGCCCACACCCGTGAGCGTCAGCAGCCGCGCCGCCCCCAGACGGCGGCGTGCTTCGGCGAGGTCCCGGCCTCTGCCCACGAACGAGGTCACGGACGCGGGCAGATTCCCGTCCGGTACGCGGATGGTCATGTTGCTTGTCGCCTTCCAACGGCTCGCAATCGTCCGGGGACACCAGGAACGCACTCTCTGTGGTGGGCGGCACGCTTCATTGCGAGCGATCGAAGCAGGGCCAGTCGTTTCGGCGTACCCCAGCCTTCGTGCCCCGCCCCAGCAACCGGCACGAAGGTCAAATGCCGTGGTCACGCCTTATGCCGTTGACAGCGAGTACGGGGCGGGCGTCGGCGAGGACGCGGACACACCTGACGGCACCGACGGACCACTGGACGGCGCGTCGTGCTGCGCCGTCCGCTCCCTGCCGCCCCTCTGCCCCGGCGACCCTGGGCAAGTCGGACTACCTGAACCCGGCGTCCTTCAAGCTGCCGCATCCCGTGCCGGCTGATCCGGGTCCGCTGTCCACGACGCCAGGAAGAGCAGTCCGTCATGGGACGGGGTCCCGGGATCGGCGGTCGCGGTCACCAGTTTCTGTGCGGGGTCGGCTGTGCAGGTCAGGCTGTCCCAGTCGAGGGTGAGATCGCCGACGAGCGGGTGTCGCAGCCTCTTGGTACCCATCCGCAGGCCGGTCATCTGCCGGCCGGCCCACCACTGCCGGAAGTCGGCGTCGGCCACCGAAAGCTCGCCGACGAGTGCGGCCAGACCTGGGTCGCCCGGGTGCCTGGCGGCCTCCAAGCGCAGGTGGGCGACGCAGACCCGGGCGTTCGTCCGCCAGTCGAGGTACAGCTCCCGAAAGGCGGGGTCGGTGAAGAGCAGCCGTGCGTAGTTGCGCTTCTTCTCGGGGACCTGGTCGAAGTCGGTGAACAGAGCGGCTGCCAAAGCGTTCCAGGCCAGGATGTCCAGGTGCCGGCCCAGGACGAGCGCGGGAGTCGCCGTCAGCTCGTCCAGGATGCGCCTGAGCCGCGGGTGGACCTTCTGCGCCGGGCGGCGGCGCGGCTCACGCTCGCCGATCGCGGCCAGCTCGAACAGGTGGTCACGCTGGTCGTCGTCGAGGTGCAGGACACGGACGAGAGTGGTGAGCACCGACCTCGACACAGGGGCACGCCCCTGCTCCAGCCGGGCGTAGGAGTGGGTGCTGATGCCCGCGAGCCGGGCGACCTCCTCACGGCGCAGCCCCGGCACACGCCGGGGTACTCCGGACTCGGGCAGACCCACGGTCCGCGGGCTGAGTTGGGCTCGGCACTCCTTGAGGAATTCCCCCAATTCACTCACATGTTCCTTGCTGTACATAGCAGCCAGTGTCGCAGCATTCACCCGAAGAATGAGGGGGAGGTTTTTCTCCCAGGGTCCGGTAGTCGACCCGTCTTTCCCGAGTCGGCGGATCGGAACGTCAGGTCAGTCGACCTGACCGGCGGCCCGTGCGGCGAGGTCACGCAGCCCGACGTACGACGGTGTGCCGGGCTCCGCCGTCCAGACGACAAGTTCCTGGTCGGGAGCGCCACCGCACGTCAAGGTGTCCCAGTCGAGGACGAGTTCACCGACGACGGGATGGTGGAACCTCTTCATGCCCAGCCTGCGCGACGGCACCTGACGGCTTCCCCACCACTTCCCGAAGTCCCTGTCCTCCACGGAGAGTTCGCCGACCAGACTGGCCAGCCGCGGATCGTCCGGGTACTTGGCTGCCGTCATCCGCAGATGCGACACACAGCCACGGGCGACCGCACGCCAGTCCGCGTACAACGTCCGCATGGCCGGATCGGTGAACACGATACGGACGCAGTTCCGCCTGTCTTCCGGCACCTTCGCGAAGTCGGTGAGCAGGGCGGCGGCGAGCGGGTTCCACGCCAGGATGTCCATGCGGCGGCCGAGCACCACGCCGGGACACGCGGTGAGATCGTCGAGCAGGCGGCGCAACTGCGGGTGCGCCTTCTGCGCGGCCGGGCGGCGGTGCCGTGCTCTCTGCCGGCCGGCCAGCTCGAACAGGTGGTCACGCTGGTGATCATCCAGATGCAGGACATGCGCGAGAGTGGCCAGCGTTGACGGGTCCGGCGACTGGATGCGGCCCTGCTCCAGCCGGGTGTAGTAGTCGGAGCTGATGGCGGCGAGCAGGGCGACCTCTTCCCTGCGCAGCCCAGGAACCCGTCGGCCTCCGGTGTCGGGCAGACCGACGGTGCGCGGGCTCAACTCGGCCCTCCGCGCCTTGAGGAATGATCCCAGCTCGTTCAGATGCGCGTCGCTGGTCATGGCAGTCAGTGTCGCACCGCTCGGTATCCGGCAGGGGGGTAAGGATTCCTCCCCTGGATAAGGGATTCCCAGGATGGAATTCTCCCCTTTGCGGGTTCCTGGGAATGTGGCAGGGTCGACGGAGTGTTCGGCGACCAGAATCTGCCTACCGAGAGCATTCACTCGAACAAGCGGAAAGTCCAACCCTCTGGACGCAATTATTTTCCGAACGTCACCGGTATTCCGTATTTCCCTGTGACAGGCGGGGAGGCGGGTGATCAACGAGAGTGTGCCGGACCAGCGTCGGCAGGGGCCACGAGTACCACCGCAGTGCGCGAGGTGCGGGCAAACACGCCTCCCCCGCCCTCGCCGAGCTCACCTCGCTCTTCGTGAACACCCCGCCCACCCCCGGTCGAAGGCCGGGCAGCCTGAATCCCCCCACCCGAAAACACGCAAGGAGCACCACCCCATGTCCGAACGGAAGAAGTTCGCGCCGCCGGCCATCCAGGAGTTCGCCCCCAAGCTCGCGGAGGTGACCGACACCGTCCTGTTCGGCGACATCTGGGAGCGGCCGGGTCTGTCCCCGCGCGACCGCAGCCTGGTCACCGTCACCGCTCTCGCCGCCCTGTACCGCAGCGACCAGCTCGGCTTCCACCTCGGCAAGGCGCTGGAGAACGGCGTGACCAAGGACGAGCTGGTCGAAGTCCTCACCCATCTGGCCTTCTACGCCGGATGGCCCAACGCCATGACCGCGATGACGCAGCTCAAGGAGGTCGTGGAGAAGGCCGACCAGTCCGGCTGACGCCTCTGCGCCCGCATCCCACAAGGCGGGCTCTCCCCACCACCGGCGACGCCTACGCCGACGTGATCCACCGCGGCGAGGAACCCTCCCGAATGCGGGCCAACATGGTCCGGTTCACACCCGGCGCCCGCACCGCCTGGCACTCCCACGCGCTGGGCCAGACCCTCTGCATCTTCGAGGGCATCGCTCTGGTGCAGTCCCGTGGCGGCGACATCATCGAGGCTCACCCCGGCGACGTCATCCACACACCTCCGGGTGAGGAGCACTGGCACGGTGCCGCGCCCGATCACTTCATGATCCATCTCGCCCTGTGGAGACGGACGACGCCACCTGGCTCGAACACGTTTCGGACGACGACTACAACGGCCCCCGCGTCAGCACTCGTACGCGTCTCTGACGCCACGACAGACCAGACAAGAGCTGAGAAGGCATCATGCGAGCAACCATTCTTCACGCGCCCGGTGACATCCGGGTGGAGAACGCCCCCGAGCCGAAGATCATGGCGCCGACGGACGCGGTCATCCGCACGGTCGCCGCCTGTGTGTGTGGCTCCGACCTGTGGAGTTACCGGGGTGTGCTGCCGGTCACCGCGCCGCAGCCGATCGGCCACGAGTACGTCGGCGTCGTCGAGGAGGTCGGCAGCGACGTGTCGAGCGTCAGGCCGGGACAGTTCGTCATCGGCTCCTTCGTCGCCTCCGACAACACCTGCCCGATCTGCGAGGCCGGCTACCAGACCTCCTGCCAGCACGCGGAGTGGGTGAACGGCGCCCAGGCCGAGTACCTCCGCGTCCCTCTCGCCGACGGCACCCTGGTCACCACCCCGGAGCAGCCCGCCGACGAGCTGATCCCGGACCTGCTGACCCTCTCCGATGTCATGGGCACCGGCTGGTACGCCGCCAAGGCGGCCGAGGTGAAGCCCGGTTCGACAGCCGTGGTCGTCGGTGACGGCGCGGTGGGCCTGTCCGGCGTCATCGCCGCCAAGGAGCTGGGCGCCGAGCGCATCATCGCCATGAGCCGGCACGCCTCCCGGCAGAAGCTTGCCCTGGAGTTCGGCGCCACCGACATCGTCACCGAACGCGGCGAGGAAGGCGTCGCCCGCGTCAAGGAGCTGACGAACGGTATCGGTGCCGACTCCGTCCTCGAATGTGTCGGCACGCAGGAATCGATGCACCAGGGCCTGCAGTCCGCCCGCCCGGGTGGCAACGTCGGCTTCGTCGGCTTCCCCCACGGCACGCAGATCGACGGCCAGCAGCTCTTCTTCTCCCACGTCGCTCTGCGCGGCGGCCCCGCCCCCGTGCGCGCCTATCTTCCCGACCTGATCGACCGCGTCTTCAGCGGCCGCATCAACCCGGGCAAGGTCTTCGACCTCACCCTGCCTTTGGACGAAGCCGCCGAAGGCTACAAGGCCATGGCCGAACGCCGCGCCATCAAGACGCTGCTGCGTCCCTGACCAGAAGCGTGGTGGTGGGCGCCGTCGGCAGCGCCCACCACCACCGGCATCAACCAGTGGCAGGGGCGCCTGCCCATCGCAGAACGGACCGACCGTCATGACCAGCGAGGCGATCGCCACCGTCGAGGCGTACTTCAAGGCCTTCGGCACGCGCGACATGGAGCGCATCCTCTCCCACTTCACACCCGACGCGACCTGGACGATCCCGGGCGACCCGGCACTGACCCCCTGGGCCGGGAGCCGCACCGGCCCGGAGGAGATCCGGCAGTCCCTCGCCGCGTTCTTCGCCGCCGTCGAGCCGCTCGCGTTCGAGCTGGGGTCTCTGGTGGAGACCGACGGACGGGTCCTGGCACCGGGCCGGTACGCCTCCCGGTTCCATCCCTCGGGGCAGGTTCTCGAAAGCGAGATGATCCTGCGCTTCACCGTCGCCGACGGTCTGATCACCGACTACCGCGTCTTCGAGGACTCGCTCGGCATCACCCGTACCCACCTCGGTGAGCCGCTCACCACCACTCCCGCCTGACCACGGGTCTTCCGGCACCGTCCACGACAGCGGCGCCCGCCCCACGCCCTGCCCGGCCCCAGGAGTTCCCGCATGTCCGCCCCGCCCGCCGCCTCCTCACCGACCGTCGACGGCGCCCCGCGCCGCGGGCCCGCCCCCGTCTTCGCGCTCTCGGCCGCTCTGCTCGGCTTCTTCGTCATCACCCTCGACGCCTCGGTCGTCAACGTCGCTCTGCCTGACATCCGCGGCGATCTCGGCGGTGACATGAGCGGCCTGCAGTGGGTGATGGACGGCTACACACTGATGTTCGCGGCGCTGCTGCTGTCCGCGGGGTCCCTGAGCGACCGGGCCGGCGCACGGCGTGCCTTCGGGATCGGTCTGGCGGTGTTCGTGGCCTCCTCGACGGCCTGCGGTCTGGCACCCGACCTGGTGACGCTGGTCGTCGCCCGCATGGTGCAGGGATTGGGGGCGGCGATGATGACGCCCTCGTCGCTGGCGCTCATCCGCGAGGCCTATGACGACCCGGTCAAGCGGGGCCGGGCGATCGCGCTGTGGACCATCGGCGGTGCCGTGGCCGCGGCCGCCGGCCCCGTCACGGGCGGTGCGCTGGCCCTGGTCAGCTGGCGAATGATCTTCTTCGTCAACCTGCCGGTCGGCCTGGTCGCGCTGTTGCTGCTGCTGCGCGTGGCGCACTCGCCGCGACGTGACGTGCCGTTCGACTGGATCGGGCAGATCGCGGCCGTACTGGCCATGGGCGCGCTGACCTTCGGGGTGATCGAGGCCGGCGCCGAGGGTCTCGGCGGGCCCCGGGTGCTCGTGTCGCTGGCGGTCACGGTCCTGGCGCTGGTCGTCTTCGTCGCCGCTCAGGCTCGCGGAAAGCAGCCGATGGTTCCGCTGGACCTGTTCCGCTCCCGCGCCGTGGTGATCGCCTCGGGTACCGGCTTCGCGTTCATAGGCGGCTTCCAGGGAATGGTGTTCGTCTACAGCCTCTACTACCAGCAGCAGCGCGGGCTGTCCTCCTTCGCCACGGGTCTGGCCTTCGTACCGATGACCCTCCTGTCCGCCTTCGTCAGCGTGCTCGCCGCCAGGCTGGCCGAGAGGTTCGGCCCGCGCGTTCCCATCGTCGGCGGCATGTTTCTCATGGGCACCGGCGCGGCGACGCTGGCCTTCCTTCCCTCCTCCACTCCCGTGTGGGCGCTGTCCCTCGTGATGATCCCGGTAGGCATCTGCGGCCCGCTGGCCATGGCTCCGACGACTGCGGTCCTCCTGGAGAGCGTTCCGGCCCACCGCGCCGGCGTGGCAAGCGGCGTGTTCAACACCAGCCGCCAACTGGGCGGAGCGCTGGCCGTCGCCGTGTTCGGCGCCCTGCTGACGGGCCGCGACGGCATTCTCCACGGCCTGCGCGTAAGCCTGGCCATCACCGCGGTGATGGCCTTCGTCAGCGCCGCCGCGAATCTCTTCCTGCGACCGGCCCGACAGCCTTGACGCGCTTCCTCCCTCCCTCACTGGACCAAGAAGAACGGAGTAACACCGATGACGACATGGACGAGTGACGAACTCGACCACATCGCCAAGGCCGACGAGTTGGAGATGGCGCCGCTCCGCGACGACGGCACCCTGCGCAAGCCCGTGCCGATCTGGGTCGTCCGCGACGGTGACGACCTGTACGTCCGCTCCTTCCGCGGTACGGACGGCGGCTGGTGGCGCACCGCGCGGGCGAGCCACGCGGGACACGTCCGCTCCGGCGGGGTCGACAAGGCCGTCACCTTCGTCGAGGTGCCGGACCCCGAGACCAACGACCGCGTCGACGCCGCGTACCGCAGCAAATACGGCCGTTTCGGCGGAGCGTACGTCGATCCGATGGTGGCGGCACGTTCCACGACCCTGCGGCTGGTGCCCAGATGAGCAAGAAGTGCCCGCTGGAGGCCACTGGACTCCCGCCCGTAGTCCGCCCGACTCAGGAGCAAGCCCCATGATCGGTCTCGAACTCGTCGTACTCCTGGGCGTGGCCGTGCTGGTCGGCCAGTTCGTCGCGCAGCGCCTGGGCGTCGCACCGCCCGTCGTGCTGCTGGTCGTGGGTGCCCTTGTCGGGCTGGTCCCCGCCGTGAGCCAGACGCAGCTCCCCCCGGAAGTGGTGCTGCTGCTCTTCCTGCCGGTGTTGCTGTACTGGGAGAGCCTCACCACCTCCATGCGCGAGATCCGTACGAACCTGCGCGGCATCGTCCTGCTCAGCACGGTCCTGGTGATCCTCACCGCGGGCGCCGTGGCGGCCGCCGGGCACGCGCTCGGGCTGCCATGGGGACCGGCATGGGCGCTCGGCGCGGCCGTGGCTCCCACCGATGCGACAGCGGTGGGCGTCCTGGCCCGCGCACTCCCGCGCCGTCAGGTCACCGTGCTGCGCGCGGAAAGCCTCGTCAACGACGGCACCGCGCTGGTCATCTTCGGCCTGGCGGTCGGTCTCACCGTCGGCGAGGAACACCTCACCCTCCCGCACGTCGGCGCGCTGTTCCTCCTGGCCTACGGCGGCGGGGCCGCGGTCGGCGTCGCGGTCGCCTGGGTCAACATGAACCTGCGGCGCCGCCTGGACGATCCCCTGCTGGGCAACCTCGTCATGATCCTGGCACCGTTCACGGCGTATCTCCTCGCCGAGATGATCCACGCCTCCGGAGTCCTCGCGGTCGTCGTCAGCGGGCTGATCATGGCCCAGGTGGCTCCGAGCCTCATCCGCGCCGAGCACCGGCGTCAGGCCCTGGCCTTCTGGCCCCTGCTCACCTTCATCATCAACGGCACGCTGTTCGTCCTGGTCGGAGTGGAACTCCAGTACGCGCTACGGCACTTGAACCGGTCCGACCTCCAGGACGCCCTGATCGCGATCGGTGTGGTCAGCGTGGTGCTGGTTGTCGTCCGGTTCGCGTTCCTGTTCTCCTCCGCCTATCTGATCCGCGCCCTCGACCGGCGTCCCCAGCAGCGGCTGCGGAGAATGAGTCACCGGGCGCGTGTCGTCAGCGGGTTCGCGGGCTTCCGGGGCGCGGTGTCGCTCGCGGTGGCGCTCTCGGTGCCGGAGGCCCTCGACTCCGGCGCTCCCTTCCCCGACCGTGACTTCATCGTCTTCGTCACCTCCGGCGTCATCGTCGTGACACTCGTGGTGCAGGGGCTGCTGCTGCCGCGCGTGGTGCGCTGGGCCCGGCTGCCGCACGACAACTCCGTCGACGAGGAAGAGGTCCTCGCCGACACCACGGCAACCGAGGAAGCCCTCCAGGCGCTCCCCCGACTCGCCGACGAACTGGGCACCACCCCGAAGGTCATGGAGTGGCTGCGTCAGGAGTACGAGGCCCACCTGGCGACCGTACGAGCAAGGGGCGCGGGCACCGACGACGATCCCGCGCTGCTCCACAACCGCCACTACACCGACCTCCGCCTCGCCCTCATCGCCCACAAACGCGCGACCGTCGTCCGCCTGCGCGACGAACGGCACATCGACGACACCGTGCTACGCCGAATCCAAGCCGCCCTGGACAACGAAGAGGTCCGGCTGGCCGGCGGCGAGCAGGCGGAATAGACCGAGTTCGGTACCTGACCTCGACGACCCAAGCCACCAGAAGGAATCCCGCTGCCATGTCCTCCGGTCTCATCGACGTCCACGCCCACCTCCTCCCCGACTTCTACGTCCAGCAGGCGACAGCGGCCGGCCACGCCCACCCCGACGGCATGGGCGGATGGCCCACGTGGTCCGTGCGAGCCCATCTGGACCTGATGGACCGCAACGGCATCGGGACCGCGATGCTCTCCATGTCGTCCCCCGGCGTGCACTTCGGCGACGACAAGGCGGCCCGCCTTCTCGCCCGGCGCGTCAACGAGTACACCGCCGATGTGACGCGGGACCACCCCGGCCGCTTCGGCAACTTCGCGTCTCTTCCGCTGCCGGACGTGGACGGCGCGTTGGAGGAGATCGCCTTCGCCTTCGACGAACTGGGCGCCGACGGCATGGCGTTGCTGACCCACACCCACGGTGTGTACCCGGGTGACGCGCGTCTCGATCCGGTGTTCGCGGAGCTGGACCGCCGCGAAGCCGTGGTCTTCCTGCACCCGACCTCCCCCGTGTGCTGGGAGCAGTCCGCTCTCGGCAGGCCGCGTCCGATGGTCGAGTACATCTTCGACACGGCCCCGCACCGTCACGGACCTGGTGATGGCGGGCGTCCTGACGCGTCATCCGAACATGCGGGTGATCGTCCCGCACTGCGGTGGCGCGATCCCGGTCCTGGCCGACCGCATCAACGAGTTCATGAAGCTCTTCGTGCCGTCGGAAAAGGCATCTTCCCTCGACGCCGTGCAGCAACTGCGTGCCCTGTACTACGACATGGCGGGCACGGCTTTCCCACGCCAGGTTCCCGCGCTGCTGCAGCTGGTCGACCCTGACCGCGTGCTCTTCGGCAGCGACTACTGCTGGACGCCCTCGCCGCTGGCCGACGCACACATCGCGGCGATCGACGCGGCTGAGCCGCCGGTGGAGGGGGCCACGTGGCGATCACTCACCACGGCGAACGCCCAGCGCCTGTTCCCGGAGGCCTGACGTCTCCGCAGCCCACTCTGCCGTCCCTGCCTACGGCGTCACGCGGCACCGTGAGCTGCCTCCGGCGCTGTCTCGATCGTGGACGCAAGAGAGCGCAGGGCGTCGTAGGTCTGGCTGCCGGGCTTCGCCGTCCACACGACGAGTTGCTGCTCAGGGTCCTCGGCGCACATGAAGGTGGAGCGTTCGAGGGCCAGGTCGCCGACCACGGGATGGCGGAGGAGCCTGGTGCCGCCGGCCCGCGCGGCGACATCGTGGGAGGTCCACCACAGCCGGAACTGCGGGTCCAGCGTGGAAAGTTCCTCGACGAGCGCCGTCAGTCGCGCTTCGCGGGGGTTGCGCCTGCTGTCCATGCGCAGGTGGGACACAGCCAGACGGGCCATGGCCTCCCAGTCTCGGTACAGCACGCGGATGCTGGGCTCGGTGAACACCAGGCGGACGTAGTTGCGCTCTTCCTCGGGGACACGTCCGAAGTCCATCACCAGAGCCGCGGCCATGGCGTTCCACGCCAGGAGATCCGTGTTGTGTCCGAGGACGAACCCCGCGGTCAGGGTGAGGTCGTCGAGCAGGTGCCGCATCTGCGGCTGGACCTCCTGCCGAGCGCTCCGGCCGGCCGCGGGCGGCGCGCTCTTCCCCGCCAGGGTCAGGAGGTACTCGCGCTGGTCGTCGTCAAGGCGGAGCACGGTCGCGAGCACGTCGAGGACGGCCTCCGACGCCTGGACACGGCCCTGCTCGAGCCGGGTGTAGTAGTCGGTGCTGATCGCGGCCAGTCCGGCGACTTCCTCTCGGCGTAGACCAGGAACCCGCCGAGGCGCGCCGCTGTCGGGCAACCCGGCCGTGCCGGGGTCCAATTGCGCCCGGCGCGCCTTGAGGAAGGACCCCAGTTCCTCCAGGCTCGGCTCGCGTCGCACATCCACAGCTTCGCATGTTGCCGCGATCCCGAGCACCAAACACCCACGGGGAGTTGTCAGCGGGCCGGTGGCCGGTCGGCGGCGCTCATGCCGGTTGCGTCCCGAGGCGTGTAGTGCTCCTCGAGCGCGGCGATCTCCTCGTCCGTCAAGGTGATGTCGAGGGCCGCGGCGGCGTCCGCCAAGTGCCGCGGTTTCGAAGCGCCGACGATCGGGGCACTGACGACCGGATTCGCCAGGACCCACGCGAGCGCGATCGTGGCCATGGACACCCCGCGCGCCTGGGCCACCGACCGCACCGCGCCGACGATCTTCCGGTTCGACTCCTCTTCCACGAACAGGCGCCCGTACGCGGGGTCGGTTTCGGATCGAGCGGTCTCCTCACCCCATGGCCGGGTGAGCCGACCGCGCGCCAGCGGGCTCCAGGGAACGCTCCCGACACCCTGATCGGCGAGCAGACCGAACATCTCCCGTTCCTCCTCACGCATGAGGAGGTTGTACTGGTCCTGCATGGACACGAAACGTGTCCACCCGTTCAGGTCAGCGGTGTACTGCAGCTTCGCGAACTCCCACGCCAGCATCGACGACGCGCCGATGTAGCGCGCCTTGCCCGCCTTCACGACGTCGTGAAGGGCCTCCATCGTCTCCTCGGCGGGCGTCTCGTAGTCGAGGCGATGGATCTGGTAGAGATCCACGTAGTCGGTGCCGAGCCGGGTCAGCGACGCGTCGATCTGCTCCATGATCGCCTTGCGGGACGTCCCGGAGCCGCCCGGGCCGCTGTGCATCGGGTAGAAGACCTTGGTGGCCAGCACGATGTCCTCGCGGCGCGAGTACTTCTTGATCGCGCGCCCGACGATCTCCTCCGAGCTGCCGAAGCTGTAGGCGTTGGCGGTGTCCCAGAACGTGATGCCCAGCTCGACGGCCTGCCGGAAGAGCGGCTCGGACTCCTCCTCGCCCAGTGCCCATTTACTGAAACCACTCGCGGTGTCCCCGAAGGTCATACAGCCGAGCGCGAGACGGCTGACAACGAGCCCCGAGGTTCCAAGTCGTGTGTAGTGCATACGTACTCCAGTTGACGAAGGCTGCTGTTACCCCGGTCAGTCGGCCGCGCTCGACGCCTTGCCGACCGAGCTACCAGGCATACGCTTCCGGAGCCTCGCCGCCGGGGCCCGGCCAGATCTCGTCGAGCTCTCGAAGGGTCTCCGGGGACAGGGCCAGGTGCGGGGCCCGGAGTGTCTGGTGCAACTGCTCGGGGGTTCGCGGCCCGACGATGGTGGTCGCGACCGCCGGGTTGTGCAGCAGCCAGGCGAGAGCGACGTCCGCCGGCTGCTCGCCGAGATCCGCGCACAGGGCCTCGTACCGTTCGAGCTGCGGCCGGTGCTGCCGGACAGCGGCCAGGAAGTCGGGAGACGAGCGTCGGCCGCTGTCGGCCTTCTGCAAGGCGCCGCCGAGCAGGCCGCCGCCCAGCGGGCTCCACGGGATCAGACCGAGGCCGTAGTGGCGCAGTGCGGGGACCAGTTCGAGTTCGACCGTGCGGGCGTTGAGGTTGTAGAGGCTCTGTTCGGAGACGAGGCCGAGGAAGTTGCGCTTGCCCGCTTCCTGCTGGGCGGTGGCGATGTGCCAGCCGGCGAAGTTGCTGCTGCCGACGTAGGTGACCTTGCCCTCCCGGACGAGCTGCTCCATGGCCTGCCAGATCTCGTCCCAAGGTGTCGAGCGGTCGACGTGGTGCATCTGGTACAGGTCGAGGTGGTCGGTGCCCAGCCGCCGGAGGCTGTCTTCGGCAGCCTTGCGGATCTTGTAGGCGGAGAGGTACTTGTCGTTCGGTCCGGGTCCCATGGGCTGGTAGAGCTTGGTCGCCAGCACGATCTGGTCGCGCCGGCCACCGCCTTGGGCCAGCCACGTCCCGATGATCTCTTCGGAGAGGCCGTAGCCCGCCTCCATGTCGGGTGACTGCGGGCCGCCGTACACGTCGGCGGTGTCGACGAAGTTGATGCCTTCCTCAACTGCCCGGTCGAGTATGGCGAAAGCGTCGGCCTCGTCGGTGACCCAGCCGAAGTTCATGGTGCCCAGGCCGAGCTTGCTTACCTTCAGACCCGTTCGACCGAGGTGGTTGTACGTCATCGTCATCGGTGGTTCTTCCCTCGGGCGGCGGCAGTACGTCGTGTCGCGGTCCAGGTCAGGCCAGCGTGGCGATGTCGATCACGAACCGGTAGCGCACGTCGGAGGACAGGACCCGCTCGTACGCCTCGTTGATCTTCTCGACCGGGATGGTCTCGATCTCCGCCCCGATCCCGTGCTCGCCGCAGAAGTCCAGCATTTCCTGGGTCTCGCGTATGCCGCCGATCGACGAACCGGCATACGAACGGCCACGGGCGAGGAGGGAGAACACGTGCAGCGACAGCGGTTCCGCCGGGGCGCCGACATTGACCATGGTGCCGCCCACACCGAGCAGGGAGAGGTAGGCGTCGACGTCGAGCTTGGCGCTCACCGTGTTGACGATGAGGTCGAAGGTGCCCGCCAGCTCGTCGAACGTGGCCGGGTCGCTCGTGGCGTAGTAGTGGTCGGCGCCCAGGCGCAGACCGTCGTCCATCTTCTTCAGGGACTGCGACAGGACGGTGACCTCGGCGCCCATCGAGTGCGCGAACTTGACACCCATGTGCCCGAGCCCGCCGAGTCCGACGATGGCCACCTTCTTGCCGGGGCCTGCACCCCAGCGGTGCAGCGGCGAGTAGGTGGTGATTCCCGCGCACAGCAGCGGGGCGGCCTCGGCGAGGGTGACGCTGTCGGGGATGCGGACGACGAAGTCCTCGTCGACGACGATGTGGGTGGTGTATCCGCCCTGAGTGGGTGTGCCGTCGCGGTCCACGGAGCCGTAGGTGAGTGTGGAGCCGTTGAGGCAGTACTGCTCCTCGCCCTTGAGGCAGGAGTCGCAGGTACGGCAGGAATTGACCATGCAGCCCACTCCGACGCGGTCGTCGACAGCGTGCTTGCTGACCTCGGAGCCGACTTGGGTGACGACTCCGGCGATCTCGTGTCCCGGGGCCACCGGGTAGTGCACGGGGCCCCAGTCCCCGCGAACGTGGTGGATGTCCGAGTGACAGATGCCGGCGTACTTGATCTCGATGAGGACATCGTGCGGGCCGACGTCGCGGCGCTCGACGGTGTCCTGAATGAGCGGTTCGGTCGCGGACGTAGCGGCGTACGCGTTGACGGTGAACACGTTTCTCCAAACGGGGTGGATCTGTTCGCTGTCTCGACGCTGGCACGGTCGACCAGTTCCGTGAAGGGGAAGGATTTTATCCGGGGAAGAATCCTTCCCCCCTTGAGATATCGGGTGCTGGGTACGGGACTCGACGCCTCGGCAGATGAAAGCAAAGTAATGCGTCCACCGGTGTTTACAGCAACCAGGAGGAAAGAAAGATGCATACCCGAACGCTCGGGCGCGAACTGTGTGTCTCCGCCATCGGTCTCGGCGCCATGGGAATGTCCCAGAGTTACGGACCCAATCCCGGCGATCGCACCGACATGATCGCCGTGCTCCGTGACGCCGTCGACCGCGGAGTCACGTTCTTCGACACCGCGGAGGTGTACGGGCCTTACGTCAACGAAGAACTCGTCGGAGAAGCCCTCGCTCCGGTGCGGGACCGGGCGGTGATCGCCACCAAGTTCGGATTCCGTATCGAGAACGGCGCCCCCGCCGGACTCGACAGCCGCCCCGAGCAGATCCGTGCCGTCGCCACGGCCTCCCTCAAACGGCTCAGGGTCGAGACGCTCGACCTGTTCTACCAGCACCGCGTCGATCCGGACGTGCCGATCGAAGACGTCGCCGGCACGGTGGGCGAGCTGGTACAGGAAGGCAAGGTGCGCTGCTTCGGGCTCTCGGAGGCCAGTGCACAGACGATCCGTCGTGCTCACGCGGTCCACCCGGTGACGGCGGTCCAGAGCGAGTACTCGCTGTGGACCCGGGATCCCGAGCCGGAGGTCCTGCCGACATGCGCGGAACTCGGCATCGGGTTCGTGCCCTTCAGCCCGCTGGGCAAGGGGTTCCTGACCGGCACGGTGGACGCGTCGACGTCTTTCGCGGCCGACGACGTCCGCACGAACATTCCGCGGTTCACGGCCGAGAACCGGGCGGCGAACCAGGCACTCGTCGAGCACGTCTCAAAGCTCGCGCAGGCCAAGGACGCCACACCGGGGCAGGTAGCGCTCGCCTGGCTGCTCGCACAGCATCCGTCGATCGTGCCGATCCCCGGAACCCGGCGCACGGCCCGCATCGAGGAGAACATCGGCGCCACCGAGCTGCCGCTCTCCGCCGACGAACTGGCCGACCTCAACGAACTCGCCGGTCGCGTCGGGGTACAGGGGAACCGCTACAACGAGCACCACATGTCGCTGGTCGACAAGTAGTACCCGCCGGCTCGGGGTGCCAGACGTGCTTGGGCACAGCCGGATACGTACCGTCCAGACGGAGAGGGGTGGCCCATCCGGTTCCTCCGGCTGTGCCGCCGGCATCATCTCGGTATCTGAGCGTGGACGAACGCATCTACATTGCTGACCGGATACGGGAGAAGGCTGCGGTCCGGGCAATCGCCGCCGAACTCGGGCGGAGCGCGGCCACGATCAGTCGGGAGATTCGCCGCAATCGGCACCCCGACAGCGGCGTCTACGGGCCCCATGCCGCCCAGGCCCGTGCCGAGGCTCGCCGTCCGCGACCGAAGCCCGCGAAGATCGAACAACACGGTGAACTACGGCAGTTCATCCAAGAGCGACTCGATCGGAGGTGGAGTCCCGAGCAGATCTGCCAGGCTCTTCCCAGCGCCTTCCCCGAGCGGCCGGAGCTGCACGTTGTCCCCGAGACGGTCTACCAGGCCCTCTACGTCCAGAGCCGTGGCGAGCTGCGTCGTGAGATCCACCGAGCCCTGCGCACGGGTCGGGTCCGCCGCAAGCCGCGCCGTCAAGCCCAGCAGCGCACCCCGCGGTTCACCGACCCTACGGTCATGATCAGCGAACGCCCAGCGGAAGCTGAGGACCGGGCCGTTCCCGGCCACTGGGACCTGATCATTGGAAAGGACGGAGCGTCGGCGATCGGCACGCTGGTCGAACGCACCACCCGCTATGTGATGCTCGTCCATCTACCCGACGGCCGCGGTGCGGAACTGGTCCGCGATGCTCTCGTGAATACCGTCCAGACCCTGCCTGCTCACCTGACGCGTTCACTGACCTGGGACCAGGGCAGCGAGCTGGCCGCACACGGCTCGTTCACCACGACCACCGACATCCCGGTATATTTCTGCGATCCAGCCAGCCCGTGGCAGCGCGGCTCGAACGAGAACACCAACGGCCTGCTGCGGCAGTACTTTCCCAAAGGCACCGACCTCGCGGCCCACACCCGAGAACATCTGGACGCAGTCGCCGCCGAACTCAACGGGCGTCCACGCAAGACACTCGACTGGGATACCCCAGCCGAGCGATTGCATAAACTGATCGCAGGCTGACCAACCGACCATGTGTTGCGACGACCCCTGGATTCCAAGGTCAAGGCCCGCGGACACTTCCCCAACGAGCAAGCCGCCCTGAAATGCGTCTACATGGCGATCATGTCCCTCGACCCCACCGGCAAGGGACAGGCCCGCTGGACCATGCGCTGGAAGACCGCACTGAACGCCTTCGACATCACCTTCGACGGCAGCCTCTCCGCAGCCCGCCAGTAACCCAACCACCCTGGTTACACCGCTCGTTTGACAGGTCCGACTGTCCGCGCCGAGGTGTTCGGCGGGCTTGAACGACGTGTACGAGGCAGCGACGTTGCAAGGGCGAGGGCCGCGAAGGCGAGGACCGCGGCTACCGTCCGGACGGCGTGGGCGATCTGCCAGCGGTCCCGTACGTCGGTCCAGTTGGAGGGCGGGGACTGGACGTTCCAGTGGAGTTGATCGGAGTTGATGGGCAGGTTGACGGTGAGCGTGAGGCCGAGAACGAGGACCAGAAGGGCGAGTGCGGCCACGGTCGGCCATCGGGTGTTTGTTCGGTAGGTCTGGTAAGCCAGTACCGCTGTGGCGATCAGCGCCGGCAGGAGTGTGGCGACGGCGAGTTTGTCGAGGGAGTCGAGTTCGACCAGCCGGACCTGGGTGTAGACGGTGCTGTCGAAGCCGCGCAGCGAGAGTTCCAGGACGAGGACTGACGTGAGGAATCCGGCGAACAGTCCCGCGCATACGAGGCTGACGAAACGGGCGTACTTCGTCATGATCACGCTCTTTCGTGATGGGTGGGTGACGACCCGGGCGGCGCAGGGGCGGGCGGGACGGCCGAGGCGTCTTCTTGACTTTGTTGGTGGACGTCGCGGGTCGTCGCTTGTTTCCTCTGTCGCAGCCCGGGTCGTGCGCGTGGCTGGTTACGGGTCAGTTCGCGATTCCTACGACCTGCTCGATGGTGTCCGGCTGGTTCACCATGGCAAGCATGTGGTGGGCGACGTCGGCGCGTGGCACGGAGAACCCGCCCCGGATGTTGCGGTTCCACGCGGTCCGGTACGTGCCGGTCAGGGGCTTGTCGGTGAGTTTGGGCGGGCGCGACACCGTCCATTGCAGTCCGCTGTCGCGCAGGGTCTGCTCGGTCACGGCGAGGTCGGCGTAGTGCCGGCCGAACATGGCCCGGGTCAACGGGACTCCCAGGTGGCGCATGAAGAAGCCGTCGCCGGGATCGTGCCTGGGTGGCGTCGGCCGGCCAGGCACCGGCACCGGTCCGACGGGTGCGGCGCTGACGATGATGATCCGCCGGACGTGTTCGGCCCGCATCGCCGCGACGATCGCGCGGGTACCACGGGAGGTGATGCCCGCGTCCGCGCGCGGGTTTCGCGGGCCGAGCGCGGACAGTACGGCGTCGGCGCCGCGTACCGCCGCGGCGAGTGTCCGCATGTCGGGTCGGGTGAGGTCGACGGCGACCGTCCGGACGCCGCCCGGCAGCTCACGTGGGCGGCGGGCCACGGCGGTGACGTCATGCCCGCCGGCCACCGCCTGCTCGACCAGGTGCCGTCCGATACCGCCGGTGGCGGCCACGATCGTGAGTTTCATCGGGGTCCTCCTGCGGTGAAGGCGGCACGGTGGTCCTGCGCCCAGGTGGCGTACGTGCGTGCCGGGCGGCCCAGCAGCCGCCGCACGGTGTCGGTCGTGGGCCCGGCTTCGCGGGCGTAGTCGGCCAGCGAGCCGAGCAGCCGGTCGGGTACCTCGTCGGGCAGGCCGGCGGCGAGCATGCCGCGGCGGATCTCGTCCGGTGCGGCCTCGACGAACGACAGCGTCCGGTCGAGCGCCGTGCCGAGCGCGGCGACCTTCTCCGGCTGGCTCAGCGACTGCTCTCCGGTGAGCAGGTACGTCTGACCGCTGTGCTGCGGGTGGGTCAGGGCGAGGGCGGCCACCGCGGCGATGTCACGCTCGTCGACGGTCGAGGTTCTCGCGTGCGGGTATGCCCCCCGCACGGTCCCGGTCGCCCGGATCTGCCCGGCCCAGGCCAGCGTGTTGGCGGCGAAATCGGCGCAGCGCAGGATCGTCCAGTCCAGGCCGCTCCCCCGGGCGATGTCCTCGACCGCGTGGAACTGCTGCCGGAAGCGTGCGTGCCCGGCCGGGTACTGCACGGTCACGGAGGACAGTACGACCACTCTTGCCGCGCCCGTCTCGCGGGCGCGTGCCAACAGGTCGACAGCAATGGTTCCGGCGGCACGCGGGCTGAGCAGGACGGCCTCCACGCCGTCGAGGGTGGCAACCTTCGCGGGGTGGACGAGCTGTGTCCCCGCGGGGAATTCGGCGTGCGGGTCGCGGGTGACAGCGGCGACCTCCGCTCCCCCCTCGACCAGGAGGCGGACGGTTTCCCGGCCGACGACGCCGGTGGCCCCGGTGATCAGGATCATGACTGAACCCCTCGTGGGTGTGTCGATAGTCGATCTTGCGCGATGGATGATCGCGGTTCGTGTCGCGGGAAGACGTCACGGGCGAGCCGTGCGCCAGGATCATCGGCATGCGGCGCTGAAACCTCCGGTACCTGCCCTGTCAGGCTGGTCGGGAGATCACTGGGTTTTACGGGTCTGCTTCACTTCCTGCAGCTCCCGGCCGACCGACAAGAAGTACTTGAGCGCCTTGCCGGCGGGCGGGCGGGCTGGCGGGCGGGCTGGCTGGCTGGCTGGCTGGCTGGCTGGCTGGCTGGCTGGCTGGCTGGCGAAGTAGTTCATCGCGCGTCCATCGTGTGCTCCTCCACGTTCGTCGATGCCTTCTCCCCTGAGACGAGAGGGCCCTCACGCCTGTGACACGACGCGGTGTGACCCGCGTCCCTCCGCTGACCGGACTCGGGATGTCACAGGCCGAGTCGCTGCCTCGTCTCGGGTACGGAAGTCCTCGATCAGGGAGTTGATGATGAACGTCGCGCTGTGGATCATCGCTGGGGTGCTCGCCGCTGTCTGTCTGGTGGGCAGCTCCAAGATGTTCGTGCCGCGGGAGAAGCTGGCCGCGATGGGCTCCTCTGCGCAGTGGGTCCTGGAGTTCCGCCCCGGCGCTCTCAAGGCCATCGGCGCCGTCGAGCTGTTGGCTGCGGTCGGCCTGATTCTGCCCGCGGTGCTCGACATCGCGCCGGTGCTGGTGCCGCTGGCCGCCACCGGACTCGTTCTGCTGTTCGCCTGCGCGGTCACCATGCGTCTGCGCCGTGGCGAGAGGGCCACGATCGTCGGCGACCTGATCTACCTCGCCCTGGCTGCCTTCGTCGCATGGGGCCGTTTCGGCCCCGAGTCCTTCACCGGCTGACCACCGGCGCACATCAGTCGAGCGCCGAAGTGCCAGGCACACTCCAGGTCGTACCGATACACCTACCAGCCAACGGAGTCACCCACGTCGGCTGCCGGTGCGCGGTTCAGGCGGACTGCTCGGCGGTGGCCGCCGTCTCGCGGCGCTGGGCCCGCAGCAGTCGGCGGCCCTGCTCGCCCTTGGCCCAGGTGTGGGAGCCGGGCTTGCGCGCCTCGTTCACCAGCTGCTTGACGGTGAGCTTGCACACGAGTTCCTTCACCTTCGCGCCTGTTCGGCCGCCGAGGTGGAGCCGCTTGGCGGTGTCGTCCTTGTGGGCGAACTGGAACATGCCCGCACGGCGCCCCAGGCTGATGCACTGGCCGGCGAACCCCAGGTCGATCGGTGCGGGCCGCTTGCTCGTGATGCGGCTGAGCACCGTGTCGGCGGCGTGTGCGCCCAGCGGGCCGGCGGCCTGGCAGCTCATCCGGAACGGCATGTCCGACGGCGCCGCCGAGTCACCGGCGGCGACGATCCGCTCGTCGTCGATGCTCGTCAGAGTCTCGTCGGTGAGCAGGCGGCCCAGAGTGTCGGTGCTGAGCCCGCTGCGGGCGGCCAGCTCCGGCACGCCGAACCCGGCGGTCCAGATGGTGACCTCGCTCGACAGCTCACGGCCGTCGCCGAGCCGCACGCTGTCGCCGGTCACCTCCGTGACCTTCGTGCCGGGGCCCTGCGACACCGTCACCCCGAGGCCGGCCAGCCGCTTGGCGAGCGAGCGGCGGCCGTTCGGGTGCAGGTAGGGGCCGAGCAGCCCGCCGCAGACCAGGGTCACGGTGCGGCCCGCCTCCGCGAGTTCGGCGGCGGTCTCGATGCCGGTCGGACCGCCTCCGACCACCGTTACAGGGGCCGTGGCGGGAGCGGCGTCGAGGACCGACCGCAGGCGCTGCGCCTCCTCGAACGTGGCGATCGGGTGGGCGAACTCGGCGGCTCCGGGTACGCCCGGATCGGCGCTGCCGCTGCCCACCGCGTAGATCAGGTAGTCGTAGCCGGCCGTGTCGCCGCTCGCCAGCTCCACCCGGCGCCCCGTCGCGTCGATCCGGGTCACGGTGTCGACCACCAGTCGGACGCGCTCGCCCAGGACCTTCCGGTAGTCGTTGACGGCCTTGTGCGTTCCGCCCGCCAGCTGGTGCAGTCGGATCCGCTCGACGAAGTCCGGGCGGGCGTTGATCAGCGTCACGGTCACGTCGTCGCGCTGTGTCAGCCGGTTGGCCGCCATGACCCCGGCGTATCCGCCGCCGATCACGACGACTTCGGTGTTCTCAGCCATGGTTTCTTTCCTCCGCTGTATAGGAATTCGCGTTTCAGGAATTCGCGCACGCAAGATGTCGACTTGGCGCGCAAGATGTCGACTTCGCACACCGTGACGGCGTGCGGGACGGATCAGCTGAGGCCGAGGCGCTGCGGCGCCGAGCCTCGGAGCGGGGTGGAGTCCAGGTACCGGACCTCGTAGATGCGTTCGCTGAACTTCCAGCCGTCGCCGGTTCGCTCGTAACGGTCCTGGTACAGGGCGTAGTTCAGGTGCGAGCTGCCGTCGCGCATCCGTCCGAACTCCTGGATGTACGCCCGGCCGGCCGCAGTGTCGCCGTCCAGCCGGATGACGCCCGGGTGGACGTTCTGCACGAAGAACTCCCAGAGCGACTGGCCCCACTCGATCCCCGCGCGGATCTCCTCGCGGCCGACGAACTCCTTGTCGATGTGCGGCCAGCGCATGGCGCCCTCGGGCGTGAACAGCGAGACGGCGCGCTCGAAGTCACGCATCATCACCGCGTCCGTGAGCTCGGCCCGCAGCGCCTCTATCTCGACGCGATCGACGATGGCCCGCATGTCGCCCATCGGTTTCCCTCCCCATCCATGTGTGCGTCAGGCGGGTGCCGCCTGTCCGGTGGTGATGGATCCAGCATCGGCGCGGGCGAACAGCGGAACAATGTAAGGTTTCTTGGGCTATTCATAATGTGGCGGTTATGCATGGGTGGGGGTTATGCATGGAGCTGCGTGACATCGAGATCTTCCTGACCTTGGCCGAGGAGCTGCACTTCGGACGCACCGCGGAGCGGCTTCATGTGTCCCAGGCACGCGTCAGTCAGGCCATCGCCAAGCAGGAACGGCGCCTCGGCGTCGTCCTGTTCGACCGCACCAGCCGGCGCGTCACCCTGACCCCGGTCGGCCGGCGTCTGCGCGAGGACCTCCAGCAAGCCGTCGACCTTCTCCGGGAAGGGCTCGCCCGCGCCGAAGCGGCCGGCTCGGGGACGAGGCAGACTCTGCGCCTGGGTGTGTTCGGCCATGCCGGCCACGAACTGCGCCCCCTCATCGAGGCCTTCCGCTCCCGCCACCCCGGCAGCGATGTCCAGTTCGGCGAGATCAACGGCAGCGACCCGTTCACCGCGCTGCGCACCGGAGAGCACGACGCGCACGTGCTCTGGCTTCCGGTGGCCGAACCGGACCTCACGGTCGGCCCGACCGTGCTGACCGGAGGCCGCGTGCTCGCCGTGGCGGCAGACCATCCGCTGGCCGATCGCGGCAGCGCGTCCCTGGAAGACCTCGGCGACAACCATGTCGTCGACTTCGGCCCCGCCGCCCCCGAGTACTGGATCGCGGCCATGGTCCCCACGCGTACGCCGCTCGGCCGCCGCATCCCGCGCGGGCCCGCCGCGCGTACGTTCCACGAGGTTCTCTCCCTGGTCGCCTCCGGACAGTGCGTCCACCCGCTGGGCGAGATCGCCGCCCGCTACAACAGTCCCCCCGGCATCGTCTTCCTCCCCGTTCACGACGCCCCCACCATCCACTACGCCCTCACGTGGCGATCCACCGACGACAGCCCCACCCTCCACGCACTGGCCCAGACCGCCGCCGCCCTCGGGCCCATCTCCATGTGACAGCGGAAGACGGGCAGTTGATGGTCGCCGCTGCTGGACGCCAGGCCGGGCCCCGGCGATGGAGTGGCGTCCGCGCAACGTCAGCGCCTACCTGACGGTGTTCCCCCGAGGCACACCCGTGCCGCGCAACGGAAGCGTCCGGCTGAGGACGAGGTTGGTGGTGGTGCTCCCGAACTCGGCCAACTCGTCGACGATCTCCTCCAGGTGGGCCATCGACGTGGCCGCCACCTTCATGACGTAGCAGTCGTCTCCCGTGGTGCGAAGGCACTCCAGGATCTCCGAGCGCTCCTCCAGCAGCCGGCGCAGCGGCTCGTGCCGGGTTCCCGGCCCCGGATACTTGAGCCGGACCACCGCCATCACCGGGTAACCGGTCCGCTCCGGGTTCACCTCCGCCCGGTAACCCGTGATCACCCCGGCCTCCTCGAGCCGGCGCACTCGCTCCTTGGTCGCCGACGCACTCAGGTTCACCCGCCGCGCCAGCTCGGTGAACGGGATCCGGCCGTCCCGTTGGACTTCTGCCAGGATCGCCCAGTCCGTCGCGTCGAGACTCTCGGTCATGCGCCCATTCTACCGGCGGATCCACGGCCGACCCGCCTCTGAACAGGCGGGAATCCCTTCTGACGACCCATACGCCCTGCCTAGGGTTGGGCCCTATGAAGATCGGAGTGAACGTCCCCAATTTCGGCCCGGGCACCGACCCCGGAGTGCTGCGCAGCTGGGCCCAGACCGTAGAGGGCCTGGGCTTCGACCTACTGATGATCTCGGACCACATAGCCATCACGCCGGATGTCGCCGAGCGCTATCCGGCCCCCTTCTACGAGCCCTTCACCACCTTGTCCTGGCTGGCCGGCCTCACCACCCGTATCCAGCTCGGCACGACGGTCCTCATCGCTCCCTACCGGCACCCGCTGCTCACCGCCCGGATGACGGCCAATCTGAATGAGCTGAGCGGCGGCCGGCTGGTCCTCGGCGTGGGAGTGGGCTGGGCACGGCAGGAGTTCGCCGCCCTCGACATCCCGTTCTCACAGCGCGGACAGCTGACCGACGACCACCTGCGGGACATCCGGGCCGCCTGGAAGGACACCGCGTCCTACGGAGAGCGCCGGATCCCGGTGTGGGTCGGCGGAAACAGCGACGCGGGACTGCGCCGGGCCGTACGACTCGGAGACGCATGGCATCCGCTGCGCCCCACCGTGCCGTGGCTGCGCGAAGCCGCGACCAGGCTGGAGACGTACGCGGACGAGCAGCACTTGCCCGTGCCCGCCCTGGCTCCCCGCATCGCCCTGCGACTCACCAAGGAACCGGTCGACGGAGCGGGACGGCTCGCCGGTGAGGGCACCATCGACCAGATCATGGACGATCTCGACCAACTGCGGCTGCTGGGCGCCAAGTCCGTCGTCCTCGACACCTACCCGGGCGACCCCCGCGCGACGTGTCACCCGCAGGCGGCCTGGCAGGCCCTCGCCACCGTGGCCGCGCACCTTCTCCCGCCCAACACCCCACCCCGCACCACGATGGAGCAGTCATGACAACACCCGACGACCACACCCTCCTCCGGCAGGCCATCTCGCTCGCGGCCAAGGCACGCGCGAGCGGCAACCCGCCCTTTGGATCTCTGTTGGCAGGACCGGACGGGACGATCCTTGCCGAGGAGTACAACACCACCCTCACCGACAACGACGTCACCGCACACCCGGAACTCAAACTGGCGAGGTGGGCCGCAAGAGAGCTCGACGCGCAGACGGCGGCAGGCACCACGATGTACACCAGCTGCCAGCCGTGCGGGATGTGCGAGTCCGTCATCCAATGGGCAGGGCTGCGGCGAGTGGTGTTCGCCCTGTCCAACGAACAGCTCCTGGACATCAGGCCGGGCAGCGGCCGACCGCCCGTGCCGCAGGACGGCCCCGCGCTGCTCGACGAGGTACGGGCCGCGGTCGAGCCCTACTACCGCTGACCGCCGGGACCGGGGCAGAGCGGAACGCACCTGGGTACGCTCGCCCCTCCCAAAGGAGCTTGGAACGTGTGGATCGAACGGAGTTCCTGGACGGTGATCTTCCGGCGGTACGTGCGTGAAGCCAGGGGCGAGTGCCCGTTTGTGGTCGTTGCGAGGCGAGTTGAGGGCGCTTTGAGTTCAAGTCGGGGCTAACCTGACGGGCCCTGCTCGCTCGATGGTGAGGAGAGCAAGTGCCCACTCTGATCAACGCTGTTGATGTCCGCCCGCGCGTGTACTACAGGACCATCCAGATCGGCCCCATCCTCTTCGAACAAGCACCGGCGGAGGACGACATTGTTCAGATCCCCGGGGAAGGCTGGAGCCTTGCCTCCAGCGACAACGTCCCCGGCCACCTCACAGCAGGCGCAGTGTCTGGTGCTCTGACCGTATTGGTGAGTGGCCGAGCCTGTGCGGGCTGGCGGTATATGCCACCTGCGGGTAAGTACCATGCCCAGCCATGGGCTATCACCAGCAATTCCATCGCGCGGCGATCGAACGGGGCATCCCGGAGGATGAGGTCAGCAAGTTCGCCGAGTTCCTGCGATTCGCGATCTGGACAAGTGAGCACCCCAACGGCGTTCCGGTCGGGCGTAGCGGCGGGTTACCCCGGCTGCCGGTGGGCATGGAGTGGCCGTCCTCCGAGCACGGGCCACTGCCGTTCGTCGCCTCCTTCGACTGTGCGGCGCTTCCCAGAGTCGACGGCCTCGCCTTGCCGGCGGACGGCTCGCTGCTCCTCTTCTTGCACCACGAGTGGGCCCACGACACCTATTCCGTCGCCGACGAGCAGAAGTTCGCGCGGGTTGTGTACGTACCGGACGGCACCGACACCGCAACAGCGGAGGAGCCCGACCACGACGAGGACATGTTCTGCAACATGACGCTCGACTTCGTCGGCCGGGAGTACGACCTCTTCGCCACGGTCAACGCGGAACTGCCCAGCTGGTTCGAGGACGACGATGAGGCTTCGCGGTCCGACAACGAGGAGCACCTGGCTCGCAACCTGGCACATTTAAAGGAACTCCGCGCTCTGGTCGGAGAGCTCTGGCCAGAAAGCAACGGCGCCGCCGTCTCTCTCGGCGGGTACTCCATGGGCATCGGCGAGCTTGCCACCGACAACATGTACACCACTCCGGAGACCAGGATGGCGGAGAACATCCTTGAGGCACGCGAAAAGGCCGGCGAACTCGTCATCCCGCCGGACGACTGGCATCTGCGCCTGGAGGGGGAGGCTCTTCGGGTGATGCGCGAGTGGGTGCCGCTTGCCCAGTTCGAGCCGGGGGACGAGGTCTACCACGCGCGTTTCCTGATCCGCCACGACGACCTCGCCGCCGGTCGATTCGACAAGGCGCTGTCCTTCACCGCATTCACCGAATAGGCGGCGCGGCGATCGGCGTACGTCCCGCGACGCACGACGATCGACACACCCCCGGCCGTCGAGGAGCTTCGGCGAACGTACAGCCACCTCCTGAAGGACCACGCCGACACACACGGGGCGGTAGCCGCCGGCCCGACGGCGAGGCCGAAGCTGTCCATCGTTCGCGATGCCGCCTAACAACCGCACCCCCGCGCCCCGCCCCTGAGAGGGGGCAGGGCGAACTTCAGCGGGGCTGAGGCCGACACCGGCCTCAGCCCCGCTCCCGTTCTCAGTCCACTGCTATCGGAGAGGTACAAGCTAGTGCTCTGACCGGGAGGTTTGTCGGTTTGGCGGTCATTCATCTTCCGAGGCGCGGCATCCCGATGCTGACGACGGCGCGGTGAGAGCCGAGGAGCCGGTTCGCAGAAACAGTTTGGTGGGGGGGGGGGGGGGGGGGGGGGGGGGGCGCCCCCCCCCACAAACAACGAGGGAAAGGACGAAAAGGATATATAAGGG